>NZ_JAOXMC010000007.1:0-322583 GCF_026343815.1 Pseudomonas sp. BJa3
TGATGGTTATGTAACACTCAAGGTGTTGTCACCTATGTGAGTGAACTTTTGTGTAACCCATGTGGGTGATCCGTACACATAGCGCGATGGACTCACTGGTCCACGGCTCCAACACCTTGTTCATCCTCATGGGCGCGATCCTGGTCCTGGCAATGCACGCGGGGTTCGCCTTTCTCGAGGTCGGCACGGTGCGGCACAAGAATCAGGTAAACGCACTGTCGAAGATCCTCAGCGATTTCGCGATATCCGCGCTGGTGTACTTTTTCATCGGCTACTGGATTGCCTATGGGGTGAGCTTTCTGCAGCCTGCCGCGGCTCTCGCCGATGACCATGGCTACGCCCTGGTCAAATGCTTTTTCCTGCTGACCTTCGCCGCGGCCATCCCGGCCATCATTTCCGGTGGTATCGCCGAGCGGGCGCGCTTTGCGCCACAACTGTGCGCGACGGCGTTGATCGTGGCGTTCATTTATCCGTTTTTCGAAGGCATCGTTTGGAACGGCAACTTCGGCCTGCAGGCCTGGCTGCATATGCGCTTCGGGGCACCCTTCCACGACTTCGCCGGCTCCGTGGTGGTGCACGCCATGGGGGGCTGGCTGGCGCTGGCCGCGGTGCTGCTGCTGGGCGCGCGCCGCGGCCGTTACCGAGACGGCCGGCTGGTGGCGTTCGCGCCCTCCAGCATACCGTTCCTGGCGCTGGGGTCGTGGATCCTGATCATCGGCTGGTTCGGCTTCAACGTGATGAGCGCCCAGACCCTGCAAGGGGTGAGCGGGTTGGTGGCGATCAACTCGCTGATGGCCATGGTCGGTGGCACCCTGTCGGCCTTGCTGGCCGGGCGCAACGACCCGGGGTTCCTGCACAACGGCCCGTTGGCCGGCCTGGTGGCGGTGTGCGCAGGTTCCGACCTGATGCATCCTCTGGGGGCGCTGGTGACCGGCCTTGTGGCCGGCGGGTTGTTCGTCTGGTGCTTCACTGCCGCGCAGAATCGCTGGAAGATCGACGACGTGCTGGGGGTATGGCCGTTGCACGGGCTGTGTGGCGTTTGGGGTGGCATCGCCTGCGGCGTGTTCGGGCAGGTGGCCCTGGGTGGGCTGGGTGGTGTCAGCCTGGTCAGCCAGCTGTTGGGCAGTCTGGCGGGGGTACTGGTCGCCCTGGCCGGTGGCTTCGCCGTGTACGGGTTGATCAAGGCGTTGCATGGCCTGCGTCTGAGCCATGAGCAGGAGTTCCAGGGCGCCGACTTGTCTGTGCATCGAATCGGCGCCACCAGCCAGGATTGAGGCACGTCAGGTGCACGCAGGCGCAGGCGGACCTAGAATGAGCATCCCTTCCTGCGATTTTGCGGAATAGACGCATGCTGCCTGAAACCCAATTGTTCGGCACCCTCGGGTGCCATCTGTGCGAAGTGGCCGAAGCCATGCTGATGCCATTCGTCGAGCACGGCTTGTTGGTCGAGCTGGTCGATATCGCCGAGGACGAGGTGCTGTTCGAACGCTACGGCCTGGTCATCCCGGTACTGCGCCGCTGTGACACCGGCGCCGAGCTGGGCTGGCCGTTCGATGCCGAGCAGGTGGTGGCCTTCCTTGGTTGAGCGGCGGCGCATTGACGGCGCGGTGGCTGGCTACGTATGCTGTATATAAATACAGTATCCAAGGTGAAGCCATGCTCAATGTCGAGCAACTCAAGTACAGCATCAACCACATGGCCCCCGAGCGTGTGTGCGAGGCGGTGCTGGAACTGCGCCTCGATGGCATCGTCACCGACGAGCGCACACCGTTCGGCAAGGTCCATTTCAATACCTGTTTCGCCGAGATCGAGGCGCTGTTCCAGCGCGCCGGTTTTCACCGCCCGCTGGATGTGGTGGGCTACCAGGGAATGAGCTACGCCCTCTACGATCCGGGGCGCTGGGACGCGGTTCAGGTGCTGCGCTGGCTAAAGGCGCGTTGCGAGCCGGCGTGCGAGGCTGGTTGAGGTACGCCGGGTAGGGGATAATACCTGCCCCTGCTTGACCGAGCCTGATGATGACCACGCCTTTTGACCCCGCCCGCCAGCAAGCCAGTACCGTATGCCTGCCTCCGGGGCCCTGGGCCAACGTGCTCGACTGCCTGTGCGATCATTTCAAGGGCATCGCGCGTGAGCAGTGGCTCGACCGCTTCGCCCGAGGGCGGGTATTGAATGCCGAGGGCCAGCCCATTGCAGCGGACACCCGCTATCGTCGGGGGATGCGCCTCCACTATTTTCGTGAAGTACCCAATGAAAAGGTGATCCCGGTTCAGGAAGAAATCCTGCATGTGGATGAGCACCTGGTGGTGGCAGACAAGCCGCATTTCCTGCCTGTGACGCCTACCGGCGAGTACGTCGAGCAGACCCTGCTGCGTCGGCTGATCCGGCGCCTGGACAACCCGCACCTGGTGCCGCTGCATCGCATCGACCGGCACACTGCCGGGCTGGTGCTGTTCTCTGCCAATCCGCAGAGCCGTGGCGCCTATCAGCGTCTGTTCCCCGAGCGGCGTATCGACAAGCATTACCAGGCCATTGCCGCGGCCATGCCGCAGCATGATTACCCGTTGGTGCATCGCAGCCGTCTGGTGCATGGCGAGCCGTTCTTCCGCATGCATGAGGTGGAAGGAGTCGACAACAGCGAAACCCATGCCTGTGTGCTGGAGAAAAATGGCGATCTGTGGCGCTATGGCCTGTCACCGGTCACCGGCAAGACCCACCAGTTACGCGTTCATATGGCGGCGCTGGGCGCGGGGATCTGCAACGATCCGTTCTATCCGCAACTGGTCAACGAGCAGGATGATTACGCACGACCACTCAAGCTGCTGGCCCATAGCCTGCGTTTCGAGGATCCGTTGACGGGTGAGGTGCGTTACTTCGAGAGCCGGCTGAAGCTCGACTGGTAGACACATCGCCGGCAAGTCGGCTACCACAGAGATGGCGCTTGGCCTGAGGGCTTCGCGGTCAGTGTGGGAGCCGGCTTGCCGGCGATGCGCCGCTTAAGCGGCGCCTTTTGCCATCAGCGGTTGAAGCGCTCCACCAGCGAGTACTGGGTACCCGCCGTGCTGGTCAGCTCTTCGCTGAGCAGCGCCGAGCGCTGGGCCTGGCCGGCGGTCTGGTCGGCGAGGTCGGCGATGGTGCTGATGTTGCGGCTGATCTCCTCGGCCACCGCGCTCTGCTCTTCGGTGGCCGCGGCGATCTGGGTCGCCATGTCGGTGATGTTGGCCACGGCCTCACTGATGCCCACCAATGCCTCGTCGGCCTGCATGACCCGCTCGACACCTTCCTGGGCCTGGCGATGGCCGGTCTCCATGGTCTGCACCGCGTTGTTGGCAGTCTGTTGCAGCTTGGCGATCAGTGTGTGGATCTGCCCGGTGGATTCAGCGGTGCGCTGGGCCAGCTGGCGGACCTCATCGGCCACCACGGCGAAGCCGCGGCCCATCTCACCGGCACGCGCCGCTTCGATGGCGGCGTTGAGCGCCAGCAGGTTGGTCTGGTCGGCGATGCCCTTGATCACATCGACCACGCCGCCAATCTCGTCGCTGTCCTTGGCCAGTTGAGTGACGGTCAGCCCGGTTTCGCCCACGGCAGCCGACAGCCGCTCGATGGCATCACGGGTTTCGCCGGCGATATTGCGGCCCTGGCTGGTCAGGCGATTGGCCTCCTGCGTCGCGTCTGCGGTGCGCTGGACATGGTTGGCCACTTCCTGGGTGGTGGCTGCCATCTGGTTGACGGCGGCAGCCACCTGCTCGGTCTCCACGCGCTGACGCTCCAGGCCCGTGGAGCTCTGGTGGGCGAGGGTGTCGGACTGGCGGGCCTGGTCGCTGAGCTGCTCGGCGCTGTCCTGCAGCCGGGTCAGGCAGGTCTTCATGCGTGCGTCCTGGCTGAGCATGGCCATTTCCAGGCGTGCCTGGACGCCGCGGCTGTCGGTATACATCTGCGCGATCAGGGGGTCGGAAGTGGTCTGCTCGGCCAGGCGCAGCAAGCGCTTGAGGCCCCGTTGCTGCCAGCTCAACCCAAGCAGGCCGAGCGGCACCGACAAGCCGGCGGCCAGGGCAAAGCCCCAGGAGTGGCCAAGCCAGTTGCCGATCAGGAAACCGATCTGGCTGACCAGGATGAACGGCAGCCAGTCCTGCAGCACCGGCAGCCATTTGTCCCGTTTCGGGATGGCCGACTTGCCCTGGTTGATGCGCTGGTACAGCGCCTCGGCGCGGCGGATCTGCTCGGCCGTGGGCTTGACCCGCACCGACTCGTAGCCGACCACCT
Source organism: Pseudomonas sp. BJa3 (assembly GCF_026343815.1). Classification (NCBI taxonomy): domain Bacteria; kingdom Pseudomonadati; phylum Pseudomonadota; class Gammaproteobacteria; order Pseudomonadales; family Pseudomonadaceae; genus Pseudomonas; species Pseudomonas sp. BJa3. Next base: position 4,261 of record NZ_JAOXMC010000007.1, read on the forward strand.
GGTTGCTGTCGAAGATTGGCGTGACGTAGGCATTGACCCAATAGTGGTCGCCCGACTTGCAGCGGTTCTTGACGATGCCCATCCACGGCAGGCCCTGCTTGAGGGTCTGCCACATATGGGCGAACACGGCGGCCGGGACGTCGGGGTGGCGCACCAGATTATGCGGTGCGCCCATCAGTTCTTCGCGGGAAAACCCGCTGATCTCGATGAAGGCATCGTTGCAGTAAGTGATCACGCCTTTGGCGTTGGTGGTGGAGATCAACCGCTGCTGGGCAGGGAAAGTCCGTTCTCTCTGGGTAATCGGCTGGTTGTTACGCATTGGCTGTTCAATCCGCAAGGCTTTCGACGGGTATCGGCAAGCCTCTGGTTTTATTGAATGAATATTTGACTGCCTTGATCTATGGCAAGGAGCCATCGGTGTGGTTGAGCTATCGCAACCATCCTGATCGCAGCCATTGCCTTCAATATTGCAGTTTTCTTTATAAATTATGACGAATAAGTCTGATCATGACCGATTGTTCAGCTCGGGGCCAGCATCGGGTAGCTGAACAGGGCGAAGTGCGCCAGGTTGACGCAGGCATGGCACGCGACTGCCGCGGCCAACCCTCCATGGCGATAGGCCAGACCATATCCCACCCCGGCCAGGGTGGCCAGATAGAACCACTGCCAGCCGCCAGCCAGGTGCGCGAGGCCGAACAACAGCGCGGCGAGCAGCAGGGCCAACCCCTCATGCTTGAACAGACGTTGCAGGCCGCCCTGGATATAGCCACGGAACAGCAGTTCCTCGGTCAGGCTCACCAGCAGCAGGTTGTTGGCCAGCCACAGCCAGGCCTGGTCAGGCCACTTCGGTGCCCAGGCCACCAGGCCCAGGGTCCAGGCGCCACCCAGGCAGGCGAACAGGGTAAGGGGCAGGATCAGCGCCAGGCTCATGGCCAGGCCGCGAGCGCGCAGCATTACCAGCCAAGGGCAGGCCAGCAGCAGCCATAGGCCGATCAGCGGCTTGTCGAGGTTCAGGTACATGGAGAAGGGCACCGCGCCTTCGCTGAGGACGGCCTTGTCGATGACGCGGGCGCCATGGAAGCCGGGCAGCCAGTGCAGCGCCAAGGCGATGGCGAGAACGACGAAGAGCAGGTGGCCGAGGGTCTGTTGCCAGCGGACCTGGCGGCGCGCCAGCAGGCCGCTGCAGAACAGGGCGAGCAAGGCGGGCAGGGCGATCAGGCCGATACTGCCGTGGGTCAGTGCGAGGGTGTAGCCGAGGCCGAGCAGGAGCAGGGCGATCCAGTGGAGACGGGGCATTGGGTTTCCTTGTGCCGGTGGGTCCATGGAGGGTAGGACTCAGCCAAGCGGCTTCAGGACACCATGCTTTGCAGGAACAACGATATGAAGGCGCAGGCATGGGAGCGGGGCAACCCCGCTCCCACGACAGCCCGCACCAAAGGCGCGGGCGCGAGCAGTGAGTTCCTACCCTGCGATCAATTGCCGCAGCACATAATGCAGGATCCCCCCCGATTTGAAGTATTCCACCTCATTGAGCGTATCGATCCGGCACAGCACCTCGATCTGGTCCTGGCGCCCATCCTCGCGGGTAATGCGCAGCGGCAGGCTCATGCCCGGGCGGATCTGCGCATCGGTCAGCCCAAGCACATCGATGCGCTCGCTGCCGGTCAGCCCCAGGCGCTTGCGATCGTCCCCCGCCTTGAACTGCAGCGGCAGCACGCCCATGCCCACCAGGTTGGAGCGGTGGATGCGTTCGAAACTTTCCGCCAGCACCGCCTTGACCCCCAGCAGGTTGGTGCCCTTGGCCGCCCAGTCACGGCTGGAACCGGTGCCGTATTCCTGCCCGGCGATCACCACCAGCGGCGTGCCATCCTTCTGGTAACGCATGGCGGCATCGTAGATCGACAGCTTTTCACCGCTGGGCACGTACAGGGTGTTGCCACCTTCCTCGCCGCCGAGCATTTCGTTGCGGATGCGGATGTTGGCGAAGGTACCGCGCATCATTACTTCATGGTTGCCGCGACGCGAACCGTAGGAGTTGAAGTCACGAGGTTCCACGCCCTTGTCGCGCAGGTAGCGCCCGGCCGGGCTGTCGGCCTTGATGTTGCCGGCCGGTGAAATGTGGTCGGTGGTCACCGAATCACCGAGCAAGGCGAGGATGCGTGCGTTGCGCACATCAGCGATCTCCGGCAGCGGGCCGCCGATGTCGTCGAAGAAGGGTGGGTGCTGGATATAGGTGGAGTCGTCCTGCCAGACATAGGTCGCGGCCTGGGGCACCTCGATCGCCTGCCATTGGGCATCGCCGGCGAACACCTCGGCGTATTCCTTGTGGAACATGCGGGTGTCGACATTGCTGACCGCCTCGGCGATTTCCTGCTGGCTTGGCCAGATGTCGCGCAGGTACACGGGCTTGCCGTCCTTGCCGGTGCCGAGCGGGTCCTGGCTGAGGTCGACGCGCACGCTGCCGGCCAGGGCGTAGGCCACCACCAGCGGCGGCGAAGCCAGCCAGTTGGTCTTGACCAGCGGGTGTACCCGGCCTTCGAAGTTGCGGTTGCCCGACAGCACCGAGGCGACGGTGAGGTCGGCGCTGCCGATGGCTTGCTCGATGGCCTCGTCCAGGGGGCCCGAGTTGCCGATACAGGTGGTGCAGCCATAGCCGACCAGGTCGAAACCGAGCTGGTCGAGGTAGGGTGTCAGGCCTGCGGCCTTGTAGTAGTCGGTGACCACCTTGGAGCCGGGGGCGAGCGAACTCTTCACCCAGGGTTTTCGTTGCAGGCCTTTCTCCACGGCTTTCTTCGCCACCAGCCCGGCGGCCATCATCACGCTGGGGTTGGAGGTGTTGGTGCAGGAGGTGATGGCGGCGATCACCACCGCGCCGTCGCGCAGGGTGTGGGTCTGGTTGTCGTGGGTGTAGTCGATCTCGCCGGCCTGGTCGGCATTGCCCACCGCCACGCCACCGCCGCCTTCGCTTTCCAGGCGACCGACCTCCTTGGCCAGGGGCTTGGGTTGCAACTCGATGAAGTGGTCGAAGGCTTGGCGTACCTGGCCCAGGGCAACGCGGTCCTGCGGACGCTTCGGCCCGGCCAGGCTGGCTTCAACCTCGTTCATGTCCAACGCCAGGGTGTCGCTGAACAGCGGCTCCTGGCCGGGCAGGCGCCACAGACCCTGGGCCTTGCAGTAAGCCTCGACCAGTTGCACGGTTTCCTCGGGGCGGCCGGACAGGCGCAGATAGTCCAGGGTCACCTGGTCGACCGGGAAGAAGCCACAGGTGGCCCCATACTCGGGGGCCATGTTGGCGATGGTCGCGCGGTCGGCCAGCGGCAGGTCGGCCAGGCCGTCGCCATAGAACTCGACGAACTTGCCCACCACGCCCTTCTTGCGCAGCATCTGTGTCACCGTCAGCACCAGGTCGGTGGCGGTGATGCCCTCGCGCAGCTTGCCGGTGAGCTTGAACCCGATGACTTCGGGGATCAGCATCGATACCGGTTGGCCAAGCATGGCCGCCTCGGCTTCGATTCCGCCCACGCCCCAGCCGAGCACGCCCAGGCCATTGATCATGGTGGTGTGCGAATCGGTGCCGACCAGGGTGTCGGGGAAGGCATAGGTGTGGCCGTCCTCTTCGCGGGTCCATACCGTGCGGCCCAGGTATTCAAGGTTGACCTGGTGGCAGATGCCGGTGCCCGGCGGCACCACACGGAAGTTGTCGAAGGCGTTCTGGCCCCAGCGCAGGAAGGCGTAGCGCTCACCGTTGCGCTGCATCTCGATGTCGACGTTCTGGGCGAACGCGGCCGGGGTGGCATAACGGTCGACCATCACCGAGTGGTCGATCACCAGGTCCACCGGCGACAACGGATTGATCCGCTGCGGGTCGCCGCCGGCCTTGGCCATGGCCGCACGCATGGCGGCCAGGTCGACCACCGCCGGCACGCCGGTGAAGTCTTGCATCAGCACCCGAGCCGGGCGGTACTGGATCTCGCGGTCGGAGCGGCGCTCCTGCAGCCAGGCGGCCAGGGCCTTGAGGTCGTCGCCGGTGACGGTCTTGCCGTCTTCCCAGCGCAGCAGGTTCTCCAGCAGTACCTTGAGCGACATGGGCAGGCGTTGCAGGTCGCCGAGCTGGCGGGCGGCGTCGGGCAAGCTGAAATAGTGGTAGGCGCGGTCGGCCACCTGGAGGGTCTTGAGGGTTTTCAGGCTATCGAGCGAGGGCATTTACAACTCCTTGTGCTCCGGTGCCCGGCGACTGCGGGTTGCTCGCCGGTGTCACCGCTCTGGACCAGTCCGCACGGCACGGACCTGGCTGAACAGTCAGGTTAGACCGGTTTGCCGGTCCCGACCCTTTTCTGGACCGATGGGGCGTGTCGCTGGTTCCCGACTTCCTTTATCATTCGCCGCCCTGGCGCCGTCTGCGCCAGTGATGTGGAGTGAGAAATGAATACCCTGTTCATGCATTGCCGGCCCGGCTTCGAGGGCGAGGTCTGCGCCGAAATCAGCGAACACGCCGCCCATTTGGGCGTGCCCGGCTATGCCAAGGGCAAGCCGCAGAGTGCCTGCGCCGAGTTCGTCTGCACCGAGCCCGGTGGCGCCGAACGCATGATGCAGGCGCTACGCTTTTCGCAGCTGATCTTCCCGCGCCAGTGGGCCCGCGGCACGTACGTCGAGCTGCCGGAGACCGACCGTATCAGCGTGCTGCTCGAGCACCTGGCTGCGCTGCCGGTGTGCGGCAGCCTGTGGCTGGAGGTGCTCGACAGCAACGAGGGCAAGGAGCTGTCGACCTTCTGCCGCAAGTTCGAGGTGCCGCTACGCAAGGCCCTGGAGAAGGCCGGCCGTCTGGTCGATGACGCCCGCCGTCCGCGTCTGCTGCTGACTTTCATCAGCGGCCGCCGGGTCTTCCTCGGCCTGGCCGAAGCCGACAACTCGGCGCTGTGGCCGATGGGCATCCCACGCCTGAAGTTCCCCCGCGAGGCCCCGAGCCGCTCGACCCTCAAGCTCGAGGAGGCCTGGCACCAGTTCATCCCGCGCGAGCAATGGGACGCGCGCCTGAACGACGACATGACGGGTGTCGACCTGGGCGCCTCGCCCGGCGGCTGGACCTACCAGCTGGTCAAGCGCGGCATGCTGGTGACCGCCATCGACAACGGGCCGATGGCCGAGAGCCTGATGGATACCGGCCTGGTCACTCATCTGATGGCCGACGGCTTTACCTGGCAGCCGAAGCAGACGGTGGACTGGATGGTCTGCGATATCGTCGAGAAGCCGGCGCGCACCGCTTCGCTGATCGAGACCTGGCTGGGCGAGGGCTTGTGCCGCGAGGCGGTGGTCAACCTGAAGCTGCCGATGAAGCAACGCCATGCCGAGGTTCGCAAGCTGCTGGATCGCATCGAGGCTGGGTTCAAGGCGCGCAAGGTGAAGGTGTCGATCGCCTGCAAGCAGCTGTATCACGACCGTGAGGAAGTCACTTGCCATCTGCGCCGGCTGGACCTGAAGCCGCGCTGAGCCGATCGCGGGGCAAGCCCTCTCCCACCGTACCCGGCTCTTGCGGGGGTGGGCTTGGCGCCCCTCGGCCGATACGCCACAATGACGAGCATTTTGCGGAGCCTTTCATGACCGATTTCACCCACGACGCGATCCTCGACGCCACCGGCCTGAACTGCCCAGAGCCGGTGATGATGCTGCACAAGCATGTGCGCGAGCTGGTATCCGGCGGCGTGCTCAAGGTCATCGCCACCGACCCGTCGACCCGCCGCGACATCCCCAAGTTCTGCATCTTCCTCGGCCACGAGCTGCTCGGCCAGGAAGAAGACGCCGGAACCTACCTGTACTGGATCCGCAAGAAGGCCGACTGAGCCCGCCGCGATCGCGCTACACTGCGCTCCCCTGACAGGAGAGCGCCATGCTGATAGTTGCCGACGAGAATATCCCGCTGCTCGATGCCTTCTTTGCCGGTTTCGGTGAAATCCGCCGTTATCCCGGCCGGGCCATCGACGCCGCCTGCGTCAAGGACGCCGACGTGCTGCTGGTACGCTCGGTGACTCGCGTCGATCGGCAACTGCTCGAGGGCAGTCGGGTACGCTTTGTCGGCACCTGCACCATCGGCACCGATCACCTCGACCTCGAACATTTCGCCGAAGCCGGTATTAACTGGAGCAGCGCGCCGGGCTGCAACGCCCGTGGCGTGGTGGACTACGTGCTGGGCAGCCTGCTGACCCTGGCCGAGCTCGAGGGGGCCGACCTGGGCAAGCGCGTCTACGGCGTGGTCGGCGCAGGTGAGGTCGGCGGGCGGCTGGTGCGGGTGCTGCGCGGTCTCGGTTGGAAGGTGCTGGTGTGCGACCCGGTGCGCCAGGCCAGCGAGGGCGGCGACTTTGTCGATCTCGAGACGATCCTCGAACAATGCGATGTGATCAGCCTGCACACGCCGCTGCAACGCGGCGGCGAGCACCCGACCTGGCACCTGCTCGACCAGCCTGGCCTGGCGCGCCTGCGTGCCGGCGCCTGGCTCATCAACGCCAGCCGTGGACCGGTAGTGGACAACGCGGCCCTGCGCGAACTGCTGCTGGATCGCGAGGACGTGCATGCGGTGCTCGACGTGTGGGAGGGCGAGCCGCAGGTGGACCTGGCGCTGGCCGATCTGTGCACCCTGGCCACGCCGCATATCGCCGGTTACAGCCTGGATGGCAAGCAGCGTGGCACGGCGCAGATCTACCAGGCGTTCTGCCGCTGGCAGGGCTTGCCCGAGCAGGTGCGACTGGCCGACCTGTTGCCGGCGACGGGCTTGGCGCAGATCGAGTTCGACGCCAGCGCGGAGCCGGGGTGGACATTGGCCACCCTGTGCCGCGCGGTGTACGACCCGCGTCGCGACGATGCGGATTTTCGTCGCAGCCTCAGCGACGACTCGGCCGAGCAACGCGCCGCGTTCGACCTGCTGCGCAAGCTTTATCCGGTGCGCCGTGAAATCGAGGGATTGGCGGTACGGCTGCGGGGGGAGGCGCCGCAACTGGCGCAGGTGGTCAGCGCGTTGGGGGCGGTTCTGGTGTGATGGCGGTCGTGGGCCAAGTCCATACCCGCAGTTGAGGCTGGGGCACACAAAGAAAAACCCGGCGCAGGCGCCGGGTTTGCACGCAATTCAAGGGGGTCAGTCCTTGCGGACTTTCTCTACCCGACTGTCTTCCAGGTCTTTGCAGGCTTTCTGGATCATCTGTTCTGTGATCGGGACTTCGCGGCCTTGGGCATCGATGATCGAGCCGCAAACCTGAGGTTGCGGGCGCGTCTGGGTAGTGGCCGTATTGGTGTGCTGCAAGCTCATGTCCTGTCTCCTCTTTCAGGTTCAAGCTCAAGGTAATGCTTCGCCGTGACTGGTCTGTGACAGCTTGTTAGGCGTCTTGCCAAATCAGTCCAACAGAAAGCGCGGCAAAGCTCCAGTACCGGGTTAGAACGATTGGGCATAGTCACTGCTGCACCGCTCGATGATGGGACGGCGACACAATCCCAGGGGTTGCAGAAGGCCGACGAGTGGTAGTCTTGTGCTATCCCCCAGCCGAATGGCTTTGCCATGCCTGATCCAATCTCTTCTCGCCAGCGCCGGGCACTGCACCTGGGCTGGCAGTTCGTCCGCCCCTACCGCCGCCAGGCGCTGCTGGCCTTGCTGGCGCTGGTGGTCACCGCCGCCATTACCTTGTCCATGGGGCAGGGCATCCGTCTGCTGGTCGACCAGGGCTTCATGACCGGCTCGGCGCACCAGCTCAACCAGACCATCGGCCTCTTCATGCTGCTGGTGGTGGCGCTGGCGGTGGGGACCTTCGCCCGTTTCTACCTGGTATCGTGGATCGGCGAGCGCTGCGTGGCCGATATCCGCCGGGCAGTGTTCGACCACCTGGTCTGGCTGCATCCGGGGTTCTTCGAGGACAACCGTAGTTCGGAGATCCAGTCGCGGCTGACTGCCGACACCACTTTGCTGCAGTCCGTCATCGGCTCGTCGCTGTCGCTGTTCCTGCGCAATGCGCTGATGGTGGTCGGCGGGGTGATTCTGCTGTTCGTCACTAACCCCAAGCTGACCAGCATCGTGGTGCTGGCCCTGCCCCTGGTGCTGGCGCCGATCCTCCTGTTCGGCCGGCGCGTGCGCAGCCTGTCGCGGCAGAGCCAGGACCGGGTGGCCGATGTGGGCAGCTATGTCGCCGAGACCCTTGGCCAGATCAAGACGGTGCAGGCCTACAACCACCAGGCGCGTGACCAGGCACTGTTCGGTGACACCGTGGAGGCGGCGTTCGACGTGGCGCGGCGGCGTATCGCCCAGCGTGCCTGGCTGATTACCCTGGTGATCGTGCTGGTGCTTGGCGCAGTGGGGGTAATGCTCTGGGTGGGTGGCACGGATGTGATCGCTGGGCGCATCTCGGGTGGCGAGCTCGCCGCGTTCGTGTTCTACAGCCTGATCGTCGGCAGCGCCTTCGGCACCCTGAGCGAGGTGATCGGCGAATTGCAACGGGCCGCCGGTGCCGCCGAGCGCATCGCCGAGCTGCTGGCGGCGCAGACGGCGATCCTGGCGCCGTCACAGCCGGTGGGGTTGGCGCACGGGCGTACCAATGGCGACATCGAACTGCGCGAGGTGCGCTTCGCCTACCCGTCACGGCCCGCAGTGGCGGCCGTCGACGGCCTCAGTCTGCATATCCGCCCCGGCGAGACTTTGGCGCTGGTCGGCCCGTCGGGGGCTGGCAAGTCGACCCTGTTCGACCTGCTGCTGCGGTTCTACGACCCGCAAGGTGGCGCGATTTTGCTTGATGGCCAGCCGATCACCGGGCTGGCACCTGTCGACCTGCGTCGCCAGTTTGCCCTGGTAGCCCAGCAGCCGGCGCTGTTTCGCGGCACGGTCGAGGCCAATATCCGCTACGGTCGGCCCGAGGCCAGCCTGGCCGAGGTCGAGGCGGCTGCGCGCGGTGCCCATGCCCATGAATTCATCATCCAGCTGCCCCAGGGCTACCAGACACCCTTGGGCGAGGGTGGCGTGGGCTTGTCCGGTGGCCAGCGCCAGCGCCTGGCGATCGCCCGGGCGCTGCTGGTGGATGCGCCGATTCTGCTGCTGGATGAAGCCACCAGCGCGCTGGACGCACAAAGCGAGTATCTGATCCAGCAGGCATTGCCACAACTGATGGCTGGGCGCACCACTCTGGTCATCGCCCACCGCCTGGCGACGGTGCAGCATGCCGACCGTATCGCGGTGATCGACAAAGGCCGACTGGCGGCCGTCGGGACCCATCGACAACTGATCGAGCAAAGCCCACTCTACGCCCGCCTGGCAGCACTGCAATTCAACTCGGGCTGAGTATCTTGCTGTCGCTGTTCTGTAACAAATCTGTAGCAATTGCCTGAGACTATCTGCCTCGGCTGTTGCGCAGGTGCTTGCCCTGGTTGCCATCCCACGATGGCGGCGTTGATGGGGCAGCGAACGAGGACAAGGAGGCCTCTGTCGGCGGTGCCGGCGTGCGTCGTTTCCCTCTTCCTTGTTCCGAGATCGCAATCTTGCGTAAATCCCTCAGAGTCCAAATTCTCTCCCTGCTCGGTGGCAGCCTGGTGGCGATCCTGTTGATCGCCCTGGTGTGCTTCCAGTTCCTGTCCTCCAGTGTGCGCGGCTACGCCGAGCTGGTGGACGGACCGTTGCGTGCCTCGCAGTTGATCGACGAAGCCAACCTGCAGTTCAAGATCCAGGTGCAGGAATGGAAGAACGTGCTGCTGCGTGGTCGCCAACCGGCGGAGCTGGACAAGTACTGGCAGCAGTTCCAGGCCCGCGAGCAGCAGGTGCAGCAATTGCTGGGGCAATTGATCGACAGCAGCGATCCGGCGCTCAAGGCGCGCCTGGAGCAGCTCAAGGTCAGCCACCGCCAGCTGGGTTCGGCCTACGAGCAAGGGCGCCAGGCATTCCTGGCTGCCGGTGGCGACCCGGTGGCCGGCGACCTGGCGGTCAAGGGCGTGGACCGCGCCACCAGCGACCAGATGAGTGCTCTGGTGGAGCAACTGCGCGCCGATGCCCACGGGCGTGCCGACGCCATCAGCGCCAGCGCCGAGCGAACGGTGTGGTTGGGCGTTCTGGTGATGCTGGCCTCGGCCGTGCTGGTCGGGCTGTTCAGCCTGTGGTTGGTCAACCGCAGCCTGGTCGAGCCGATCCGCCAGTTGATCGACTACGTCGCCCAGCTCAGCCAGGGGCGTTTCGCCGCCCGGGTCGACAGCCGTCGCGAGGATGAACTCGGGCGCCTGGCGCTGGCGGCCAACACCCTGCGTGATTTTCTTGCCGACACCGTCGGTCGGCTCAAGGACAACGCCGAGGAGCTGGAGAGCGCCAGCGGCCAGCTCAGCCGTATCGCCAGCGACATGGCCCATGGCACCCATGATCAGTTCCAGCGTACCGACCAGGTCGCCACGGCCATGCACGAGATGTCCGCCACCGCCCAGGAAGTGGCCCGCCATGCCGCCGATGCCGCCCGCGCGGCGGACGAGGCCGACCACAGCGCCCAGGCGGGCGAGCAGGTCATGCAGCGCACCATCGACACCATTGCCGTGGTCAACCGCGAGATCGCCGGCACCGCAACGGTGATTCGCCACCTGGAAAACGACAGCACGCGCATCGGCAAGGTGCTTGAAGTGATTCGCGGCATCGCCGAACAGACCAACCTGCTGGCGCTTAACGCCGCCATCGAGGCCGCCCGTGCTGGCGAGGCCGGGCGGGGTTTCGCGGTAGTAGCCGATGAGGTACGCAGCCTGGCCCAGCGCACCGCGGCATCGATCGCCGAGATCCACCAGATCATCGAGGCGGTGCAGTCGGGTGCGGTGGAGGCAGTAAAGGCTATCGAAAGTGGCCGGCAGCGCAGCGAGGAGGGAGCCGAGCAGGTGCAGCACGCCGGGCAGATGCTGCAGCGCATCACCACGGCAGTTGAAGCGATACGCGACATGAACCGGCAGATCGCTACCGCAGCCGAGGAGCAGACCAGCGTCGCCGAGGATATCTCGCGCAACCTGGTCGAGATCACCCGCATCGCCACCGCCAACCAGCAGGCGGTGCAGCAAACCGAGCAGGCCGGACAGCGCCTGCATGGACTGTCGGGTCAGTTGGGCGAAGTGACTTCTCGATTGACCGCTTGAATCGCCATTGCGGTGCGCCGATGCGACTTGCACCGCGATGCTTTTGAGGGTGGGGAAATCCGCCATATTCGCATGTCGCATCAGTTACCTGTGGCGGATTGTCGCCATCCATTGGTTGGCCGAGGACGCTGTGGGCGGCGTCAGCCGTGGCCCCGCCCGGGCTGGCACACTCCCTGCTTTACGGCGCCCCGGGCCAAGGCCCGAGGCGATCGTGCCCCGAGTTCGCGAAACTCCTGCCAACCACAACAACAACCGGGCGTGCACACCGGGGGCAACGACTGCCAATCCTTCACTTCAATTGGATTGAGCTAATGAAAAGAATCCTGCTGACGCTCCTGTGCCTGAGCGTCATCGGCTGCTCCAAGCCCGCGGAGCCACAAAAGTCCGTCGATGTCCTGCTGATCGGCGGCGGCATCATGAGTGCAAGCCTCGGCACCTACCTCACCGAACTGGAACCGAACTGGAAAGTCGACGTCTACGAGCGCATGGACCAGGTCGCCGAAGAGAGTTCCAATGCCTGGAACAATGCCGGTACCGGCCACTCGGCGTTCTGTGAGCTGAATTACACCAGCGTCGGCAAGGACGGCAGCATCGACATCAGCAAGGCGGTCAATGTCAACGAACAGTTCGAGGTGTCCAAGCAGTTCTGGGCCTACCAGGTCGAGCAGGGCGTGCTGAGCAACCCGCGTTCGTTCATCAACAACGTGGCGCACATGAGCTTCGTCTGGGGTGACGAGAACGTCGCCTTCCTGCACAAGCGCGTCGAGGCCTTGCAACACAGCTCACTGTTCCGCGGCATGGAGATCACCGAGGACCACGAGCAGATCCGCCAGTGGGTGCCGCTGGTGATGGAAGGCCGTGACCCCGGGCAGAAGGTGGCCGCGACCCGGATGGGCATCGGTACCGACGTGAACTTCGGCGAGATCACCCGCCAGCTGTTCGCCGCCATGACCCGCAACCCGAACGTGCAACTGCACCTGAGCCATGAAGTGCGCGATATCGTGCGCAACGACGACGGCAGCTGGAACGTGGTGGTGGCCGACCTGGCCAAAGGTGGCAAGGAGACTGCGGTCAAAGCCAAGTTCGTCTTCATCGGCGCCGGTGGCGGCGCGCTCAAGCTGTTGCAGAAGTCCGGCATCCCGGAGGCCGAGGGCTATGCCGGCTTCCCGGTCGGTGGCCAGTTCCTGATGACCGACAATGCCGACCTGGTCGCCCGCCACAAGGCCAAGCTGTACGGCAAGGCCTCGGTCGGCGCGCCGCCGATGTCGGTGCCGCATCTGGACACCCGGGTGATCGATGGCAAGGAGGTGCTGTTGTTCGGCCCGTTCGCGACCTTCTCCACCAAGTACCTCAAGTACGGCTCGTTGCTGGACATGTTCAGTTCGCTGACCACCCACAACATCAGCCCGATGATGCATGCCGGCATCGACAACATCGACCTGAGCACCTACCTGATGGGCCAGCTGATGCTCAGCTTCGACGACCGCATGGCGGCCCTGCGCGAATACTTCCCCAACGCCAAGAACGAAGACTGGCAACTGCTCCAGGCCGGCCAGCGCGTGCAGGTGATCAAGAAGGATCCCGAGCACGGTGGCGTGCTGCAGTTCGGTACCGAAGTGGTGGCCGCCGAGGATGGCAGCATCGCCGCGCTGCTGGGTGCGTCCCCCGGTGCCTCGACCGCCGCGCCGATCATGCTGACCGTGCTGGAGAAGACCTTCAAGGATCGGATCAAGAGCGCCGAGTGGCAGGCCAAGCTCAAGGAAATCGTGCCGACCTACGGCCAGAAGCTGAACAACGACCTTGAGTTGACCAACAAGACCCGCGAATGGAGCAGTGCGCGCTTGCAGCTGCTGCATGTGCCGGTGTTGCCGGAGTAAGCGCACAAGCGTGGGAGTAGGCTGGCCTGCTCCCACCGGTGATTTGCCTTTTCGCAGGCAACAAAAAACCCGCGCAAGGCGGGTTTTTTGCAGGTTTTGGTCGGAGAGACAGGATTCGAACCTGCGGCCTTCTCGTCCCGAACGAGACGCGCTACCTGGCTGCGCTACACTCCGATGTCCGAAATCCTACTGCATCGATTTTTTCAACGCAACCCCTTGTTGCAAAAAGGAGTTGCGCCAAAAACGCAGGGCTGGATCACAGCTCCTTGACGGTACGGATCTGGTCTTTGTTGATGCGCGTGCGCTTGCCGTCGAGCTGTTCGAATTCGTAGAAGCCGGAGTCGTCGTCATACGACGGGGTGTCCACCGCCTGGATCTCGCGGCCATCGTTCAGGGTGATGACGGTTGGCGAGGCGCAGCCGGCGAGGGCGCCCAGGCCCAGGGCAAGCAGGAAGGCGGGAAGGGTCCGTTGGATCATCGTGTTTCTCCAGTGCGATGGTGCTAGATGTCATTAAGACGCAGGGCGTCCACGCAAGTTCCTTGCACAGTGCAGCATAGCGCCATCGCACCGGCATTGACCAAGAACAACGTCGCGGTCTGGGCGCCGTGGCCTGTGATATAACAACGCACATTCCCTGTTCCCCCGCGATGGACTCCCATGAAAGCCAAGGCAGATACCCCTTTCGTAGCGCTGAATATCGCCGTGCTGACGGTCAGCGACACCCGTACCTTCGATACCGACACCTCCGGCCAGCTGTTCGTCGATCGCCTCGGCGCCGCTGGCCATCACCTGGCCGAGCGCGTGCTGCTCAAGGACGATCTGTACAAGATCCGCGCCCAGGTCGCGACCTGGATCGCCGATGATAATGTGCAGGTGGTGCTGATCACCGGCGGCACTGGCTTTACCGGGCGCGACAGCACCCCGGAGGCCGTGGCGTGCCTGCTGGACAAGCAGGTCGAGGGTTTTGGCGAGCTGTTCCGGCAGATCTCGGTGGCCGACATCGGCACCTCCACCGTGCAGTCCCGTGCCCTGGCAGGCCTTGCCAACGGCACCCTGGTCTGCTGCCTGCCGGGCTCGACCAATGCCGTGCGCACCGGTTGGGACGGCATCCTCGCCGAGCAGCTGGATGCCCGTCACCGGCCGTGCAACTTCGTGCCGCACCTGAAGCAGGCAGCGGCCTGTGACAGCCGTGGTTGAGGTGGCCCGGCCGTTGATGCCGGTGGAAGAGGCCTTGGAGCGGCTGCTGGCGCTGGCCGAGAAGGCGCCCATCGCCGAGACCGAACACGTCGCGCTGGCCGAAGCCGAAGGGCGGGTCCTGGCCCATGAACTGGTGGCCGGCCTCGACCTTCCGCCGTGGCCCAACAGTGCCATGGACGGCTACGCCCTGCGCCTGGCCGACTGGCAGGGCGAGCCGCTGCGGGTGACCCAGCGCATCTTCGCAGGGCATGCGCCGGGGCCGCTGGAGCCGGGCACCTGCGCGCGAATCTTCACCGGCGCGCCACTACCGGAAGGCGCCGATTGCGTCGAGATGCAGGAAAACACCGAGGTGCTCGCGGATGGGCGAGTGCGCTTCCTCGAAAGCCTGTCACTGGCCCAGAACGTTCGCCCCAAGGGCCAGGAAACCCGTGTCGGCGAACAGGTCATGAGCGCCGGCACGCGGTTGGGGCCGATCGAGCTCGGGCTGGCCGCGACCCTGGGCTACGGCACACTTGAAGTGCGCCGCCAACCACGGGTCGCGGTGCTTTCAACCGGCGATGAACTGGTCGAGCCGGGTTTGCCACTGGGGCCTGGGCAGATCTACAACAGCAACCGGCGCTTGCTGGTCAGCTGGCTGCAACGCCTCGGCTGCGAGGTGGTCGACGCCGGGATCCTGCCCGATGATCTTGCGCGCACCCGTCAGTCCCTGGCCGAGTTGGGGAGCGTCGACCTGATCCTCTCCACTGGCGGTGTGTCGGTGGGCGAGGCAGATTTTCTTGGCCTGGCCCTGCGCGAAGCGGGCGAGCTGGCGCTGTGGAAGCTGGCGATCAAACCAGGCAAGCCGCTGACCTTCGGCCATTACCAAGGGGTGCCGGTTATCGGCTTGCCGGGCAACCCGGCCTCGACGTTGGTGACCTTCGGCCTGCTGGCGCGGCCCTACCTGCTCCGCCGGCTGGGCGTGGGCAACGTCGCGCCCTTGCGGTTCAGCGTGCCGGCGGGCTTCGACTGGCCCAAGGCCGGATCCCGCCGCGAGTACCTGCGCGCGCGCATCGAGGACGGTCGTGTACGCATCTACAAGAACCAGAGTTCTGGTGTGCTGCGTAGCGCGGCCTGGGCCGACGGGGTGGTGGAGGTGCTGGAGGGCAGCACGCCCAGGCAGGGCGATGCGGTAACGTTCATCCCGTTCAGTGAGCTACTTGGCTAGCACACCGCCGTTGGCGCCTGCGCCTGCCGGTGCCAACTGGGTCAGGCGCATGTGCACGTTCTCCAACTGCTGGGCGGCGACGCTCCAGTCATGACGTTGACGGGCAAACTGACGCCCGGCGACGCTTAGCTGGCCCATGCGCCAAGGCTGATTGAGCAGTTGGGTGATCAACAGAGCCAGTTGGCCGCTGTCGTCGCTACCCAGGTAGTGCTCGCCGTTGTTCATGGCCAAACCCGAGGCGCCCTTGCTGGTGGTGATGACCGGTAGCCCGGCAGCCAGGGCCTCAAGGATCTTCACCTTGGAGCCTCCAGCATGGCGCAGGGGGGCGAAGAACAGCGCCGAGCGGCGCTGCAGCTCACGCAGGTCGGGACGGTAACCTACCCACTCGATGCGTGGGTCGTTCCAGTGCAGCTTCCAGCTGGCCGGCAATGCGTGCCCGGCAATGGCCAGGCGTACCGCCGGGTTGCTCATCCATACCTGGGGCAGGATTTCTTCCAGCGCCCACTCGATCGCTTCCAGGTTGGCGCCGTACTCGAAGTTGCCGACAAACAGCAGGCGTTGGCTATGTGGGGTAGGACATACGTCCTGGTAGTGGTCGCAGTCCACGCCATTGACCACCACATTTACCGGGCGGCCGCTGATCTGGCCGATCAGTTCGGCATCGTGAGCGCTGACCGCCACCACCTCGCTGGGTTGGCGCAGTACCCGTTGCTCCCAGCGCCGATAGCGCCAGCGGTCGAAGGCGTTCAGCGGACGCAACCACAACGGCAGGCGGTCATGGCAGGCGGCACCCATCACCGACTCCAGGTAATGCTCACTGAGCATGTACGGCAGGCCCCTGGCCTGCAGGGCCCTCTCGAACGGCTGGAAGCTGTAGCTGTGCTCGATCTGGATCACATCCCAGGGTTCGTCCAGCAGTTGTTCGAAACGGTGTCGCAGACAAGGCGCCAAACCATTGATGATGACCCGCATGGGGTAGTCGATTATGGGTGAGGCGAGCAGATTCATTGGGCTGTTCAGTGCTCGCCTGGGCAGTACGATCAGGCGTTCCACCAAGGGTTCCAGGGCTTCACGCGCGCTATCGCTCAAGGGGATCTTGGACTGCACCAGCAAGGTGATCCGGTGGCCATGCTGCGCCAGGGTGCGCAGCAGGTGGTACTGCCGGGTCTTGCTGCCACTGGTGGTGGGCCAGGGCAGGTAGGGCAGGGTCCAGAGTATGCGCATGAGCCTGAATCCTCGCGGTTGGCCGGTTGCCGGCCCTGGATGGCAAAAACGCGCCCTCTGGCAGTCAGGCAGGTGCTGCCGCCGCCGGGGCGCGTCCATAGATATCAGTAAAGCGTACGATGTCGTCTTCGCCCAGGTATTCGCCGCTTTGTACCTCGATCATCACCAGGTCGATGACACCGGGGTTGGTCAGGCGGTGGCTGCGCCCAGGCTTGATGAAGGTGGATTCGTTGGTGTCGAGCAAGAACTCCTCCTCGCCATTGGTCACGCAGGCCATGCCGCTGACGACGATCCAGTGCTCGCTGCGATGATGGTGCATCTGCAGTGACAGCGATTCACCCGGGCGCACCATGATGCGCTTGATCTTGAACCGCGGACCCTCCTCGAGCACGGTGTACAGGCCCCAGGGGCGGGTTACGGTGCGGTGCAGTCGGTAGGCGTCATGGCCCTGATGCTTGAGCTGCTGGGCAATCACCTTGACTTCCTGGCTGCGCGCGGCATCGGCGATCAGCAGTGCGTCGGGGGTATCGATGACGATCAGATTGTCCAAGCCGACCGCGCCGACCAGGCGTCGTGGCGAGTCGATGTAGCAGTTGCTGACATCATGCAGTACGGTTTCACCGTTGCAATGGTTGCCCTGGTCATCGGTCGGGCGCAGTTCACGCACCGCCTCCCAGCAGCCGATGTCGCTCCAGCCAATGTCACACGGCACCACCGCCACCTGGGCGGACAGTTCCATCAGGGCGTAGTCGATGGAGATGTCGGGTGTCAGGGCGAAGCATTCGGGATCGAGTTCCACTTGCAGGCCGGACGGTCCCTCCTTGACCTGGCTGTGTTCCAGGCAGTGGGTCACGCTGTTCAGGACTTCGGGGGCATGCGTCTGCAGTTCCTGCAGTACGGTGCCGACGCGCAGGCAGAACATGCCGGCATTCCACAGGTGTCGGCCACCTTCGAGGTAGCCCTGGGCGGTCTCGGCGTCAGGCTTTTCAACGAAGCGGGCGACCCGAAAAGCGCCGGCTGCCAGCGTCTGGCCTTGTTCGATATAGCCGAAGCCGGTTTCGGCGCGGGTCGGCAACAGGCCGAAGGTAGCCAGCCAGCCTTGCCCGGCGAGCGCCATGGCCTGGCACACAGCGGCTTGGAAAGCCTCCTGGTCCTGGATCAGGTGGTCGGCAGGCATTACCAGCAGCAGGCAATCCTCGCCGTACTGTTCGGCGCAGTGCAGCGCTGCAGCAGCGATGGCGGGGGCGGTGTTACGGCCCATTGGCTCGAGAATGAAATCGTGGGCTACGCGTTGGGTGCCAACCTGGCGATATTCGTCCTGGGTGCGGAATACCACCTCACGGTTGGTCACCGTGAGCACGCGCTCGACCCCAGGCAGGTTGCTGGCGCGGTTGAAGGTCTTCTGCAGCAGGCTCATGCCGTCGGGAAGACGCATGAACGGCTTGGGCATCGCTTCGCGCGAGACCGGCCACAATCGGGTGCCGGCGCCGCCAGCGATGATGCAAGGGATCAGAACGCTCATAGTCACAGCCTCGAATCGGGGCGCTGCGGGGCAGCGCAATGCAAGGAAATCACGACCTGTCAGGCGTCTGGCGGCGCAAAGTCAATAAAATGACTTTTTTGGGCGGCATCTTCCATGAAGGCCAAATATTTGTCGAATGATGCGCCTGTCGCGAGCGGCTTTCAATGGCAATTACGGGAAACGGCGGTTTTTGGACGGGGCATGCAGCAATCCGAGTGCGTTCATGGTCGAGATTGCAGTAGGGCATTTCTGTGCATTTTTCCGGGAGGGCAACATGAGCGAGCGCAAGGCATTGCTGATCCTGCATGGCAAGCAGGCCACCAACGAGGACGTGCGGGCCGCGGTGGGCCAGCTGCGGGAGCGTGGCTGGGAGTTGGATGTGCGCCTGACCTGGGAGGGCGGTGATGCCCAGCGCCTGGTCGGGGAAGCACTGGCGGCGGGCTATGCTCACGTGGTGGCCGGCGGCGGGGATGGCACATTGCGCGACGTGGCCGAAGCCATGGGGCTGGCGGCCACCCAGGCCAGCCTGGCGCTGTTGCCGTTGGGTACGGCCAACGACTTCGCCAAGGCGGCGGGAGTCCCCCTTGAACCGCAAGCGGCCCTGGACCTACTGGAGGTGCCGGCGCGTGCGATCGACTTGGGGCGGGTGGGCGACCAGCTTTTCCTGAACATGGCGACCGGTGGATTCGGCACCCAGGTCACCGCCAATACCTCCGAAGACCTGAAGAAAGTGCTGGGTGCTGCGGCCTACCTGTTCACCGGGCTGTCGCGTTTCAGTGAGCTGCAGGCGGCCTCGGTGGAGCTGCAGGGGCCTGGGTTCCAGTGGCAGGGGGAGTTGCTGGCGCTGGGGATCGGCAACGGTCGCCAGGCCGGTGGCGGGCACGTATTGTGCCCCGAGGCCAGTGTGGATGATGGCCTGCTGGACGTCGGTATCCTGCCGGCGCCGCAGGAAATGGCTGGAGCCCTGCGCGAGCTGCTGGCTGGTGAGGGGTTGTTTGTGCGCGCCCGTTTGCCGTGGGTGGAGATCAAGGGCGCCCAAGGGCTGGACATGAACCTCGACGGTGAGCCCCTGCAAGCGGCAAGCTTGCGTTTTGAAGCGCTGCCAGGGGCGTTGCGTGTGCACTTGCCCAAGGATTCACCGTTGCTCAGTCATCCAGGCTGATGATTTTTTCGCGCACGGCGAACAGCACCAGGCCTGCTACGTCGTAGATCTGCAAGCGCTTCATGATCTGCGAACGGTGGGTTTCCACGGTCTTTATCGACAGGCCCAGACCGCTTGCGATCTCCCGGGTCGATTTGCCGCGCACGATCAAGCGCAGGATCTCCAGCTGACGCGCGGTCAGGTTGTGGCCGTCGTTGCTCGGCTGGCGGCCGTTCTGGGCGCGCAGCAGCGCCTGGTTGATCACGGTGTGGGCGATGGCCGGACTGAGGTAGCGTTCGTCGTTGCGCAGGGCAGTCAGCGCCTGTTCCAGTTCGGTGGCTGTGGTGTCCTTGAGCAGGTAGCCATGGGCGCCGCTTTCCAGTGCGCGCATGATCAGTTCCGGGTCGGTGTGCATCGACAGGATCAGGACTTTGCAGGTGCAACCGTTTGCGCGTAGCTGCGTTAGCGCGTCCAGGCCACTGGTCGAGCGCATGGAAATATCCAGCAGGACAATGTCCGGCGCCAGGCGCAAGACCTGCTCAAGGAGTTGTCCGCCGTCATCGGCTTCGCCGATCACGGTATAGCCGGGAATGTCCGATACCAATGCCCTGACACCAGCGCGAATCAGGGAGTGGTCGTCCACCAGCAAGAGATTACAGGTCATCGGTAGCAGGAGTCCTGGCGCGTTCTTGGTTGCGGGGTGGCCATGGGAAAAGTGCGTCGATCCGGGTGCCCTGGCCAGGTTGGCTGGTGATGGTGAGACTGCCCTGCAGTGCTGTCACCCGTTCCTGCATGCCAGCCATGCCGCGCAGGCCGCTCTGCGCGGGGGCCTGCGCTGGTATGAAACCGCCGCCGTCATCTTGGATCGACAGGGCCAGACCTGCCGAGGTGCGCTGCAGGCGGACCACCAGGTTGCGAGCATGTGCGTGGCGGAGCATGTTGGTGACCGCTTCCTGAGTGATGCGAAAAGCCGCCATGGTGACTTCCTCGCTGATGCCGCCCAGGCGTTGGTGGCATTCAAGGCTCCAGTGCACCTCGGTGTTTTCAAGGGTCCGTAGCAGGTGCGCGCGCAGGCTCGCCTCCAGCCCCAGGCTGGCCAACTGGCGCGGGTTGAGGATTGTGGAAACATCGCGCACGTTGCTCAAGGTCAGGTCCAGCGTGCTGCGCAGGGCGGTGCACTGCTCTTGCAGTTCGGGCGGTACCCGGCGTTGCAACCAGTCAACCTGGAGCTTGGCTGCGGTCAAGAGTTGGCCAATGTCGTCGTGCAGTTCGCGGCTCAGTCTCTGGCGCTCGCTTTCCTGAACCTTGAGCATGCGTGTGGCCAGCTCGGCGGGGCGCAGGCTGATCGAGCGCGCCCAGTGGCGCAGGTGCCAACCTATGCCGATCATCGCCAGTAACTGGAGCAGTAGCAGGCTGGCCGACAGGGGGAGGGTGCGCAGGTACGCCACCAGGTTCGCTCCCAGGGAAGTAACGCACAGCAGGGCAGTCGTCCAGCGGAGCAGGGCAGCTCTGGGGCGGCAATGCTGGAGAAACTTCAAGCGTGGAGGCATAGGTACGGAAGCCACTGTGTTATAGCGGTTAGGGGCGTTGCACACGTCTGAAAGAGGTATTACCGCCCACCTTCGTCCAAGTTCAGGTGCGGATCCAATCACCGATAACCTGGGCGCGCATGTTCGAATGCGCGCATGTTATCACTTTGGTTGAATTTGGTCGCGGGGGATAACTGCTTGAAACCTCGTATTTTCCGGGCTGTGGCGGACCTGGCGGACAAGGGCTTGGCTAGCAGAGTGCCATTATTAAATTATGTTTCCATCGTACATTGAGTAACTAACGATTCACGCTGATGAAAACATTTGAAAAAACTTGTGCGCACTTTGCCAAGTTCATTTCAGGGCGAGTTAGTTGTAGCTCGAAAGCTCGGTTAGTGCGCTCGGGTGGGCGCACTGAGGTCCTGATCCAGGTGGGGATGAGCGCAGGGCGCGCCGGTCTGTCGGCAATCCGTGCACAGCTGCGTGGACGGCTGCCCCAAGGCGGTGGCCAGCTCGCTCAATAGCAGTTGTTGTTCCTCGGTGTCCATGTCCAGCTGGCCGGTCTGCGGATCGAGCAGCTCCAATTGCCAGTCGAGCAGGGTCAGGCAAGCGGCGAGCACTGGCAGGCTGTCGCCGCTCAGATGCTGCTGGGCACATGCGGGCGCGAGCAGCTGTTGCAAGGTGAACGCATAGTGAGCCACCTCGTGCAGGTCAAGGGTATCGGCGCGCCGGGCCAGGGTGTCGAGTGCCGCGTTGAGGCTCTGGCAGGCATCAGGATCGTTGCTGATCAACTCCAGGTGCTGCAGGCATTCCTGGGACCTGGCCAGCAGGACCTGTGCATCCTGCAGAAAGGCCGCCACGGCGGTGGTGTGCAGTGGAGTGCTATCCATCATGGCTCCCCACCCTCGGGGATTGCCGTACCAAGATGATCGCTCGCAAAAGCCTGACTCCGTTCATGCAGTGAGAATGGCGTCACATTAATGGCTAATGGATATTGCGAACATCAGGTTGCACCCGATTGCCACTAAGGGTTTCCCTGATGAGGTTTCAGGCTGATCGTTCGTTGCGAACGACGGAGGTGGCAGGATGTGGCAGCAGTAAAGCATGATGGTAAAGTGATATCAATCACCCCGCATGGCTTTTTCCATCAGGGGTCAAGCTGTGCCCTTGTCCGCCGATACAGGGGGATGCATTCACTTTTTCCCGACTCACGCCTGGGGGCTTCCAATGGCTGGCATTCTCGACACGGTAGACCAACGCACGCAACTGGTGGGTGAGAACCGCCTGGAAATCCTCATGTTCCGGCTGGCTGGCCGGCAGTTGTTCGCCATCAACGTGTTCAAGGTCCAGGAGGTGCTGCAACTGCCCAAGCTGACCCTCATGCCGCAGCGCCATTCCTTCGTCTGTGGCGTGGTCAACCTGCGCGGCCAGACGCTGCCGGTGATTGACCTGTCCCAGGCGATCGGCATGCGCCCGCTGCAGCCGGGGCCGAACAGTACCATCATCGTCACCGAGTACAACCGCTCGGTGCAGGCGTTCCTGGTGGGGGGTGTGGATCGTATCGTCAACATGAACTGGGAAGCCATCATGCCGCCGCCGGCCAGTGCTGGCCGCCAGCACTACCTCACGGCAATCACCAAGGTCGACGAGCAGTTGGTCGAGGTCATCGATGTGGAGAAAGTGCTGGCCGAAATCGTGCCCTACAACGCCAAGGTCTCCCGCGACAAACTCGAAGATCCGGTGCTGGCCCGCGCCCGCGGTCGCGAGGTGCTGCTGGTGGACGACTCCACCGTGGCCTTGGCGCAATTGCGCGATACCCTTTCGCAACTGGGAGTGAAGCTGCACGTGGCCAGCGACGGTCTGAAGGCGCTGCGCCTGCTCAAGGGCTGGGCCGATGCCGGGGAGGATGTCTGCGAGAAGCTGCTGATGGTCTTCACCGACGCCGAGATGCCCGAGATGGATGGTTACCGGCTGACCACCGAAATCCGTAACGATCCGCGCCTGCGGGGTCTCTATGTGGTGCTGCACACATCGCTGTCGGGTAGCTTCAACGAGTCCATGGTCAAGAAGGTCGGTTGCGACAACTTCCTTTCCAAGTTCCAACCCGATCGCCTGGTGGATGTGGTGCGTCAACGCCTGAGCCTGGACAACGCCACGGTGTAACGACGGCACCGGTCCGGTATAAGCTTGGTGTTTCGACTGGCGCAAGGTGGCAGGGATGTTTCTCAGTGCATTGTATCGGTACCCGGTAAAATCGGCTCGGGCCCAGTGCCTGCAGGCGTCCGCTGTCGGCAACTTGGGCCTGGACGGTGACCGGCGCTGGCTGGTGGTGGAGCAGGAAAACGGCCGCTTCCTGACCCAGCGCGCCTGGCCCCGGCTGGGGCAGGTTGGCGCCAGTTACGGCGAGCAGGGTCAACTGCTGCTTCAGACGCCGGGGCAGGCGCCCTTGGAGGTGCCGGTACCGCCCGCCGACGAGGCCCTGCGCGGTATCACCATCTGGCGCGACACCTTGCGCGTGCCCGATGCTGGCGATGCCGCCGCGGCCTGGCTCAGCGAGCTTCTGGGCAAGGCGGTAAGGCTGGTGTACTGCCCCGAGCAGCGGGCCCGCTACTTGCCCAGCGGCTACGGCCTCAACAGTGACCGGGCAGCCTTTCCCGATGGTTTTCCACTGCTGCTGATCGGCCAGGCCTCGCTGGATGAGTTGAGCCGTCGGGTGGGGCGCCCCATGGACATGCTGCGGTTTCGCCCGAACCTAGTGGTCGAGGGGGCCGAGGCCTTTGCCGAGGACTGCTGGAAGCGCATCCGTATTGGCGACATGACCTTCCGCGTGCTCAAGCCGAGCGTGCGCTGCATCCTCACCACCCTCGATCCTGCCACAGGCGAACGCAGCCCGGACCGTGAGCCGTTGACCACGCTCAAGACGTTCCGCGAGAAGGAAGGCGATGTGCTGTTTGGCCAGAACCTGGCGGTGGATGGCGAGGGAGAGCTTAAGGTGGGGATGGCGGTTGAGGTCCTCGAGTAGCGCCATCGCGGGGCAAGTCGCATCGGCGCACCGCCGCTCCCACGTTAGCGTGGGCGCGGGGTGATGGCATTCCGATCACATATCGTCGAAATACCGCTCATGCCAATCCACCAGCGGCTGCGGTGAATTGAGCTTCTGCCCGTAGATGACCGAATACGACAGCACGTTCTGCACGTATTGGCGCGTCTCGTCGAACGGAATCGATTCGACCCACACATCGAAGCTCAGGTGCTTGGCGCCCTTGAGCCATTGGCGTACACGCCCGGGACCGGCGTTATAGGCGGCCGAGGCGAGCACGCGGTTACCGTTGAACTGGCTGTGTACCTGGCTCAGGTAGGCGGCGCCAAGCTGGATGTTCTTGTCCGGATTGAACACCTGCGCCGGCGAAGCCAGCGGGATACTGAACTTGCGTGCGGTTTCCTTGGCGGTGCCCGGCATCAACTGCATCAAGCCGCTGGCGCCGACACTGGAGCGGGCGTCTTCCATGAAGGCGCTCTCCTGGCGGGTGATGGCGAACACCCAGCTCGAATGCAGGCCGCGAACCTTGGCCTCGCGTACCAGGGTGTCGCGGTGGGCCATGGGGAAGCGAATGTCCAGGTCGTCCCAGTACTGGGCCTGGCTGATGGTGCGGATGGCTGGGAAGTACCAGCGCATGTCGTAGGCCAGCCGGGCTTGGGCGACCATTTCGTCACGGTTGAAGTGGCGGCTGACGTGATACCACTCGCGGCGCCCTTCGACGATCTGGCCACGGGCGTGGAACTCCAGTGCACGACGGATGCCAGGGGTGTTGCGGACTTTGTTGGTCACCGCCTGGCTCAGTGCCAGCGGCTTGTTGTTCAGCTGATAGGGCGTTTGTGCCCGGTCGGCGGCGAGGAAACCGTAGAAGTCGCGCTCGCGTGCGACGTTCTTGTACAGCAGCGGGACCTGGGGATTGTTGGGCTGGGCCAGCTCCAGGCTGCGCGCCTGCCAGTACTTCCAGCGGTTGCTGCTGGCCAGGTCCTGGGGCAGGCGCCTGGTCAGTTCGTAGGCTTCTTCCCAGCGCCCAAGGCGCAGCAGCAGGCGCAGGCGCCATTCGCTGACGGTGTTGTCGCGCAGTTCCGGGTCGTAGCGGGTCATCAGGTCCAGGGCGCGCGGGTCGTAGCGGCGGGCCAGGGTCAGGCCAATCTCGCGGGCGATGGCGACTTTCTCGTCACGGGAGAAGTGCATGCGCTGGGCATAGTCGTCGAGCAGCGCCATGGCTTGCTCCGGGTTCTGTCGGGCCAGGCGGCGAAGGCCAAGGCTGACCACATCGGACATCGCCTCGTTGACGGGTGTGAAGCGCGAAGGCTGGTTGAGCAGCTCAGGTTTCTGCGCCACGTCCAGCAGGAGTTTGCCCTGGGGGGCGAGCGTTGTGAGGGTTTTTACCAGGTTGTTGGCCAGGCCGTAATTGCGTGCCTGTGCCGCAAGCTTGGCGCGCTGCCAGCGCTTGGCCTCGGTCAACTGACCTTCGGCGGCCCACATGGCGAACAGGGTGTCGCAGGCTGTGGGCTGGGACTTGCCGACGTTCCACAGTTTTTCCGCGCTGGCGAAGCCTTCGGCGCGCAGGCCATGGGAGAGCTGATACTGGCCGTTGAGACAATCCAGTTCGGTGAAGTTGAGCTTGGGGTCGTAGTAGCGGGTGAAGGTGTTCCATTCACCGCGCTCGGCCAGCCAGCGCAACCAGCGCAGTTTCATCCAGTTGGCCTGGGGCAGGTCGCCGTGGGCCTTGAGGAAGCCCTCAATCTCTTCGTTGCTGGCGCTCTTGAGGCGCGCAGTCAGCTCGTCGTAGGTGAGGTAAGGCGTGAGCGGGTAATCGCGCAGCGCCTGCGCATAGCGCAGGTAGGGGCCCTTGTCGCCCTTGGCCAGGGCGCGCTTGGCCTCGTCGTAGTATTGACGTTGCTGGGTGATGTCGGCGGCCTGTGCGACGCTCGCGGCGAGGGTGGTCAGCAACAGGCAGGAAGCAATTTGTAACAGGCGGCTGCGCATGATACGTCCGGGCAGTGGAACCATGGAAAGTGACGGCGGAGCCAGCACTGTTGAGTATTACTGCTTAGCTTAGCCGTTTGCCGGTGGCCGGCGAAAGCGCTGTGCTTGTATCGAGTTGTTATCCGACGCCCTGTCGCGGCAACGGGCTTTTGATGCCCTGAAGGGGTAAGTCAGGTAGAATGCGCGCCCGGTTTTTGGAGATGATCATGACCCTGCTCAAATTCAGCGATGTGTCCCTCGCGTTCGGCGCCATGCCGCTGTTGGACAAAGTGTCCTGGCAGATCGCCCGTGGCGAGCGGGTGTGCATCATCGGCCGCAACGGCACGGGCAAGTCGAGCATGCTGCGCCTGGTCAAGGGCGAGCAGAAGGGCGATGACGGTGATATCTGGCGCGCCCCGGGCCTGAAGATTGGCGAGCTGCCGCAAGAGCTGCCGGTGGCCGACGAGCGTAGCGTATTCGATGTGGTAGCCGCTGGCCTTGACGGCGTCGGCGAGTTGCTGGCGCAGTTCCATCATCTGAGCCAGAACATCCACGGCGACGAGGATCTCGAAAAGCTCATGCACGTCCAGCATGAGCTCGAAGCCCGTGACGGCTGGCGCCTGCAGCAGGTGGTGGAAAGCACCCTGAGCCGCCTGCAGTTGCCGGCCGACAAGACCCTGGCCGAGCTCTCCGGCGGCTGGCGCCGGCGCGTGCTGCTGGCCCAGGCGCTGGTGTCCGAGCCCGACCTGCTGCTGCTGGACGAACCGACCAACCACCTGGACATCGGCGCCATCGCCTGGCTGGAAGAGGCCCTGAAAGGTTTCGGCGGCGCGGTGTTGTTCATCACCCACGACCGTTCCTTCCTGCAGAACCTGGCCACGCGGATCCTCGAGCTGGACCGTGGCGGGCTGATCGACTGGAACGGCGACTACGCCAGCTTCCTGGTGCACAAGGAGGCCGAGCTGGCAGCCGAGGCCACTGCCAACGCGCTGTTCGACAAGCGCCTGGCCCAGGAAGAAGTGTGGATCCGCCAGGGCATCAAGGCCCGACGCACCCGCAACGAAGGCCGCGTGCGCGCGCTCAAGGCGCTGCGCGTGGAGCGTGGTGAGCGCCGCGAACGCCAGGGCAAGGCCAATATCCAGATCGAAGTGGCGGACAAGTCCGGCAAGCAGGTGATGGTGCTGGAGGA
Source organism: Pseudomonas sp. BJa3 (assembly GCF_026343815.1). Lineage (NCBI taxonomy): Bacteria > Pseudomonadati > Pseudomonadota > Gammaproteobacteria > Pseudomonadales > Pseudomonadaceae > Pseudomonas > Pseudomonas sp. BJa3. The sequence goes on from NZ_JAOXMC010000007.1 coordinate 31,265, forward strand.
CGTCAGCTTCGCCCACCAGAATGGGCCGAAGCTGGTCAAGGATTTCTCCATGGTCCTGCAGCGCCAGGACCGTATCGGCTTGCTGGGTGCCAACGGCACCGGCAAGACGACCCTGCTCAAGCTGATGCTCGGCGACCTGGAGCCCACCAGTGGCAAGGTCGAGCGCGGCACCAAGCTGGAAGTGGCCTACTTCGACCAGATGCGCCATCAGCTGGATCTGGAAAAGACCGTCATCGACAACCTGGCCGAAGGCCGCGATTTCATCGAGATCGACGGCCAGAACCGTCATGTGCTGAGTTACCTCGGCGATTTCCTGTTCAGCCCGCAGCGTGCGCGCACGCCGGTCAAGGCGCTGTCCGGGGGCGAGCGCGCGCGCCTGCTGCTGGCCAAGCTGTTCAGCAAGCCGGCCAACCTGCTGGTGCTGGACGAACCGACCAACGACCTCGATGTCGAGACCCTCGAGTTGCTCGAAGAGGTGCTGTCCAACTACAAGGGCACGGTGCTGATGGTCAGCCACGACCGGGCCTTCCTCGACAACGTGGTGACCAGCACCCTGGTGTTCGAAGGTGAGGGGCGCGTGCGCGAGTACGTCGGTGGCTACGAGGACTGGATCCGCCAGGGCGGTTCGCCGAAGCTGCTCGGCGTGACCGAAAGCAAGGGCGGCAAGTCCGAGCTCAACAGCGCCGTGGTGCAGGCGCCGGTGGAGGAGGTGGCGCCTGTTGCCGCCGCTGCGCCTGCGGCCGATGCCAGCAAGAAGAAGCTCAGCTACAAGCTGCAGCGTGAGCTGGAGATGCTGCCGGGGCAGATCGATGCGCTGGAGCAGCGAATGGCTGAGGCGCAGGAAGAAGTGAGTGCGGCGGGCTTCTATCAGCGGCCGATTGCCGAGACTGCGGCGGTGCTGGCCAAGATCGAGAAGCTGCAGGGCGAGCTGGACGTGCTGGTGGAACGCTGGGCCGAGCTGGAAGGCTGAGGCCATCGCGGGGCAAGCCCGCTCCCACGCAGCCCTGTTTGACGGACTTTGTGGGGGCGGGCTTGCCCCGCGAGGAAAGTATTACTCGGCCTTCTTCTGCAACCGCACCGCCAATACATCGCACGGCGCGCCGTGCAGCACGTCGTTGGCGGTGGAGCCCAGCAGCAGGGCCAGACCGTGGCGGCCATGGCTGCCGACCACGATCAGGTCGCAATGCTGGTCCTTGGCTAGCTGGTGGATCTCCTGGCGCGGCTGGCCGTAGACCAGGTGCGAATCGCCGCGATTGATATCCGGGTACTTGTTGTACAGGCGCTCCATGCGTTCCTTGGCCTGGTCGAATTGTTGCTGCTGCAATTGCGACAGGTCCATCGGCACGTCGCCGCCGAAGGCCATGGCCATGGGCTCGACGATGTGCACCAGGGAGACCTTGGCACCGCTGGCCAGGGCGATGGCCTTGGCTCGCTTGATCACCGGGTCGCATTCTTCGGTCAGGTCGACAGCGACCAGAAGATGTTCATAGGACATGTGCAGTACTCCTGACAATCGCGATAGTAGAAGTATGGTCGCTTTCGCGCGGATCTTCCGTGAAACCTGACTAACCCGCTCATTTGCAACGCTTTATAAGGTCTACAGATATGACGGTATGGCTGGTGGTGTCAATCCTTGCGCTGATTCTCAGCCCGTTGGCCTGGTTGCGCCCTTCGCGCAAACAGAGCGAGCAGATGAGCCTGCGCCTGGAGGGGCGGCGCATGGGGCTGGCCATGCAGTTGGCGCCGCAACAGTGGCCGCACTGGCTGGAAAACGAACCGCCCAGCCCTTGTCCGCAGTACCATCGGGCGCGGCGCAAGGGGCGCGCGGACAGCTGGTGCTACTGGCAGATCACCCCGGGCGTGTGGTGGAACCAGTGGCGCGAGCCCTGCGAGGATCAGCGCCTGGCCGAGGCATTCGCCCGCCTCCCGGCAACGGTCTACAAGGTCGAGGCCGACAGTCGCATGATTGCTCTGTACTGGAGCGAGCGGGGCGATAAATCTGTTTTGCAGGATATTGCCCAAGTCCTCCAAGCCCTCGCCTGAAATCGCAGAAGGCAAAACGGCGCACCGGAGCAAGCATGCTCCGGTGCGCCGTTTTGCGTTTGAGCGTGAAGCAAAAGGCCAGGCAGGCCGGAAATACTTTCAATCAGGCGCAGTGTAGCCGTCCTGGGTGGATGCGTTTAAAAAAAGCACGTGTGCCGGCAGGGATGGTCTATCGCTGACATGAATGAAGGGCAATCACTGTCATCATGTTTCGTACCCAGAGGGTAGAAGATGACTGGAAAGTCGCGTTTTCACGGCCTTCGCGAGTATTTGACAACGCGGTTCTTTTCGGGGAATGTGTGCACACCCAAGTCAAACGGGCGTATGAATTGAGCGTTTGTATGTCAGACGGCTCTTACAGAATCCCGATTAGCGCGTCGACGGGTGTGCCTGGGGCGAGGGACCGGTAGAACCGGCTCTTGTTGCCAGCGATCGACGTGTACTGTTCAGCTTCCATATCGTGGAGATCAGTTGATGATTTACGAAGGTAAAGCCATCACGGTTAAGGCTCTTGAAAGCGGCATCGTCGAACTGAAGTTCGACCTCAAGGGTGAGTCCGTCAACAAGTTCAACCGTCTCACTCTGAACGAGCTGCGTCAGGCCGTGGACGTGATCAAGGCCGATGCCTCGGTCAAGGGCGTGATCGTCAGCAGTGGCAAGGACGTGTTCATCGTCGGCGCCGACATCACCGAGTTCGTCGACAACTTCAAGCTGCCCGAGGCCGAACTGGTCGCCGGCAACCTGGAAGCCAATCGCATTTTCAGTGACTTCGAAGACCTGCAGGTGCCGACCGTGGTCGCCATCAACGGCATCGCCCTGGGTGGCGGCCTGGAGATGTGCCTGGCCGCAGACTACCGGGTCATGTCCAGCAGCGCCAAGATCGGCCTGCCGGAAGTCAAGCTGGGCATCTACCCAGGCTTTGGCGGCACCGTGCGCCTGCCGCGCCTGATCGGCTCGGACAACGCCATCGAGTGGATTGCGTCCGGCAAGGAAAACCGCGCCGAGGACGCCCTGAAAGTCGGCGCCGTCGATGCCGTGGTCGCCCCCGAGCTGCTGCAGGCCGGAGCCCTGGACCTGGTCAAGCGCGCCATCAGCGGTGAGCTGGACTACAAGGCCAAGCGCCAGCCCAAGCTGGAAAAACTCAAGCTCAACGCCATCGAGCAGATGATGGCTTTCGAGACTGCCAAGGGCTTCGTTGCCGGCCAGGCCGGTCCGAACTATCCGGCGCCGGTCGAGGCCATCAAGACCATCCAGAAAGCCGCCAACTTCGGCCGTGACAAGGCTCTGGAAGTCGAGGCCGCAGGCTTCGCCAAGCTGGCCAAGACTTCGGTCGCCGAGAGCCTCATCGGCCTGTTCCTGAACGACCAGGAGCTCAAGCGCAAGGCCAAGGCCCACGACGAGATTGCTCACGACGTGAAACAGGCTGCCGTGCTCGGCGCCGGTATCATGGGTGGCGGCATCGCCTACCAGTCGGCGGTCAAGGGCACCCCGATCCTGATGAAGGATATCCGCGAGGAAGCCATCCAGCTGGGCCTGAACGAGGCCTCCAAGCTGCTCGGCAAGCGTGTCGAGAAGGGTCGCCTGACTCCGGCCAAGATGGCCGAGGCCCTCAACGCCATTCGCCCAACCCTGTCGTACGGTGACTTCGGCAATGTCGACATCATCGTCGAGGCCGTGGTCGAGAACCCGAAGGTCAAGCAAGCCGTGTTGGCCGAGGTGGAAGGCCAGGTGAAAGAGGATGCGATCCTCGCCTCCAACACCTCGACCATCTCCATCAACCTGCTGGCCAAGGCGCTCAAGCGTCCGGAAAACTTCGTCGGCATGCACTTCTTCAACCCGGTGCACATGATGCCGCTGGTGGAAGTCATCCGTGGCGAGAAGTCCAGCGACGTGGCCGTGGCCACCACCGTGGCCTACGCCAAGAAGATGGGCAAGAACCCGATCGTGGTCAACGACTGCCCGGGCTTCCTGGTCAACCGCGTGCTGTTCCCGTACTTCGGCGGCTTCGCCAAGCTGGTCAGCGCTGGCGTCGACTTCGTGCGCATCGACAAGGTGATGGAAAAGTTCGGCTGGCCGATGGGCCCGGCCTACCTGATGGACGTGGTCGGCATCGACACCGGCCACCATGGCCGCGACGTGATGGCCGAAGGCTTCCCGGACCGCATGAAGGACGATCGTCGCTCCGCCGTCGACGCCCTGTACGAAGCCAACCGCCTGGGTCAGAAGAATGGCAAGGGCTTCTACGCCTACGAGACCGACAAGCGCGGCAAGCCGAAGAAAGTCGCCGATGCCAGCGTGCTCGACGTGCTCAAGCCGGTCATCTTCGAGCAGCGTGAAGTCACCGACGAAGACATCATCAACTGGATGATGGTGCCGCTGTGCCTGGAGACCGTGCGCTGCCTGGAAGACGGCATCGTCGCCACCGCCGCCGAGGCCGACATGGGTCTGGTCTACGGCATCGGTTTCCCTCCCTTCCGTGGTGGTGCGCTGCGCTACATCGATTCGATCGGGGTCGCCGAGTTCGTCGCACTGGCCGACAAGTACGCCGACCTGGGGCCGCTGTACCACCCCACTGCGAAGCTGCGCGAAATGGCCAAGAACGGCCAGCGCTTCTTCAACTGAGCGCCCACGAGCTAGAGCGAGAATATTGATATGAGCCTGAATCCAAGAGACGTGGTGATTGTCGACTTCGGTCGCACGCCGATGGGCCGCTCCAAGGGTGGCATGCACCGCAACACCCGTGCCGAAGACATGTCCGCGCACCTGATCAGCAAGCTGCTGGAGCGCAACGACAAGGTCGACCCGAAGGAAGTCGAGGACGTGATCTGGGGCTGCGTCAACCAGACCCTGGAGCAGGGCTGGAACATCGCCCGCATGGCGTCGTTGATGACCCAGATCCCGCACACCTCCGCCGCGCAAACCGTCAGCCGCCTGTGCGGTTCGTCGATGAGCGCGCTGCACACCGCCGCCCAGGCGATCATGACCGGCAACGGCGACGTGTTCGTCATCGGTGGTGTCGAGCACATGGGCCACGTCAGCATGATGCATGGCGTCGACCCCAACCCGCACCTGTCCTTGCACGCTGCCAAGGCTTCCGGGATGATGGGCCTGACCGCCGAGATGCTGGGCAAGATGCACGGCATCACCCGTGAGCAACAGGATCTGTTCGGTGTGCGTTCGCACCAGCTCGCCCACAAGGCGACGGTCGAAGGCAAGTTCAAGGACGAGATCATCCCGATGCAGGGCTACGACGAGAACGGCTTCCTGAAGGTCTTCGACTACGACGAGACCATTCGCCCGGAAACCACCCTCGAAGGCCTGGCGTCGCTCAAGCCGGCGTTCAACCCGAAAGGTGGTACTGTTACCGCGGGCACCTCGTCGCAGATCACCGACGGCGCCTCGTGCATGATCGTCATGTCCGGCCAGCGCGCCATGGACCTGGGGATCCAGCCACTGGCGGTCATCCGTTCGATGGCGGTCGCCGGTGTGGATCCGGCGATCATGGGCTACGGCCCGGTCCCCTCGACGCAGAAAGCCCTCAAGCGCGCTGGTCTGACCATCGCCGACATCGACTTCTTCGAGCTCAACGAAGCTTTCGCCGCACAGGCCCTGCCGGTGCTGAAAGATCTGAAAGTGCTCGACAAGATGAATGAGAAGGTTAACCTGCACGGCGGCGCTATCGCCCTGGGTCACCCGTTCGGTTGCTCGGGAGCGCGGATTTCCGGCACCCTGCTCAACGTCATGAAGCAGAATGGCGGTACCCTGGGCGTCGCCACCATGTGTGTCGGCCTGGGCCAAGGCATCACCACTGTCTTCGAACGCGTCTGATCGCGGCGCAGGACAGCAGCCGGGGCCATGTGCCCCGGCTTTTGTTTTTTACAGGATTTGTTCAAGAGGGCGAGCGACATGCAGATACAACCTGGTGTGTACCGGCATTACAAAGGCCCTGAGTACCGTGTTTTCAGCGCTGCGCGACACTCCGAGAGCGAGGAGTGGATGGTGTTCTACCAGTGCCTGTATGGTGACTACAGCTTCTGGGTCAGGCCACTTTCGATGTTCCAGGAGTCCGTCGAGGTTGACGGCGAGCAGGTGCCACGCTTTGCTTTGGTCAAGGTCGAAGAGGGTCTCGGCGAGCGGCTGGGCAAGGCGCACGAGTGATAGACCGCGCTTGACCTCACTCTTTTGCCACTATATATAGCGGTGCCGCGTCCGGCACCTGACGCGTTTTTCATCTTCAGATTCAGGAATACTCCGATCCATGGGCAAATCGCTGGTCATTGTGGAATCCCCGGCCAAGGCCAAGACCATCAACAAGTACCTGGGCAGCCAGTACGTGGTGAAGTCGAGTATCGGCCACATCCGTGACCTTCCCACCAGCGGTTCCGCCAGTGCGAGCAAGGAACCGGCGGCCAAGCGCGGCAAGGCCGCGGCCGAGGCTCCGGCCTTGTCGCCGAAGGAGAAGGCGCGCCGCACCCTGGTCGCACGCATGGGCGTCGACCCCGAGGCGGGCTGGAAGGCCAAGTACGAGATCCTTCCCGGCAAGGAGAAGGTCATCGAGGAACTGCGCCGCCTGGCCAAGGATGCTGACACCATCTATCTCGCAACCGACTTGGATCGCGAGGGGGAAGCCATCGCCTGGCACCTGCGCGAGGCCATCGGCGGCGATGACAGCCGCTACAAGCGCGTGGTGTTCAACGAGATCACCAAGAAAGCCATCCAGGAAGCCTTCTCCCAGCCGGGCGAGCTCGATATCGATCGGGTCAATGCCCAGCAGGCGCGGCGTTTCCTCGACCGCGTGGTCGGCTACATGGTCTCGCCGCTGCTGTGGGCGAAGATCGCGCGTGGCCTGTCCGCCGGCCGCGTGCAGTCGGTGGCGGTGAAGCTGGTGGTCGAGCGCGAGCGTGAGATCCGTGCCTTCAACCCGGAAGAATACTGGGAAGTCCACGCCGACCTGGGCACTGCCAAGAACGCCAAGGTGCGTTTCGAAGTGGCCCGCGAGAAGGGCGAGGCGTTCAAGCCGCTCAACGAAGCCCAGGCCATGGCCGCGCTGGAGAAGCTCAAGGCCTCCAGCTACAGCGTGAGCAAGCGCGAGGACCGGCCGACCAGCAGCAAGCCTTCGGCACCGTTCATTACCTCCACCCTGCAGCAAGCCGCAAGCAACCGCCTGGGCTTCGGGGTGAAGAAGACCATGATGATGGCCCAGCGTCTGTACGAAGCCGGCTACATCACCTACATGCGTACCGATTCGACCAACCTGTCGACCGACGCCGTCGAGATGGCCCGCAGCTACATCGAGAAGGAGTTCGGCAAGCAGTACCTGCCTGCCGCGCCCATCGTCTATGGCAGCAAGGAAGGGGCCCAGGAGGCGCACGAAGCGATCCGCCCGTCCGACGTCAGCACCCACCCCACCAAGCTCAGTGGCATGGAGCGTGACGCCGAGCGCCTGTACGAGCTGATCTGGCGCCAGTTCCTGGCTTGCCAGATGCCGCCGGCGCAGTACCTGTCCACCAGCGTCACCGTGGTGGCGGGTGAGTTCGAGCTGCGCGCCAAGGGCCGTATCCTCAAGTTCGATGGTTACACCCGTGTGCTGCCGCAGCAGAGCAAGCCGGGCGAAGACGACGTGCTGCCGGAAATGGCCCAGGGTGAAGCGCTCAAGCTGATCCAGCTCGATCCCAGCCAGCACTTCACCAAGCCGCCGGCGCGCTTCACCGAAGCCAGCCTGGTCAAGGAAATGGAAAAGCGCGGTATCGGCCGCCCATCCACCTATGCGGCGATCATTTCCACCATCCAGGATCGCGGCTACGTCACGCTGCACAACCGCCGCTTCTATTCCGAGAAGATGGGCGACATCGTCACCGAGCGCCTGTCCGAGAGCTTCGCCAACCTGATGGACTACGGCTTCACCGCCGGCATGGAGGAGAACCTCGACGACGTGGCCCAGGGCGAGCGTGACTGGAAGAACGTCCTCGACGAGTTCTATGGCGACTTCAACAAGAAGTTGCAGACCGCCGAGTCCAGCGAGCACGGCATGCGTGCCAACCAGCCGACCCTGACCAACATTCCGTGCAAGGAATGTGGCCGGCCGATGATGATCCGTACTGCGTCCACCGGTGTGTTCCTCGGCTGCTCGGGTTACAGCCTGCCGCCGAAGGAGCGTTGCAAGGCGACGGTCAACCTGGTGCCGGGCGACGAAATCGCCGCCGACGACGAGGGCGAGTCCGAATCGCTGGTGCTGCGCGGCAAGCACCGCTGCCCGATCTGTTCGACGGCGATGGATGCCTACCTGCTCGACGAGAAGCGCAAGCTGCACATCTGCGGTAACAACCCGGATTGCGCCGGCTACGAGATCGAGGAAGGCAACTACCGCATCAAGGGCTACGAAGGCCCGAGCCTGGAATGCGACAAGTGCGGCAGCGAAATGCAGCTCAAGACCGGCCGTTTCGGCAAGTTCTTCGGCTGCACCAACCCAAGCTGCAAGAACACCCGCAAGTTGCTCAAGAGCGGCGAGGCGGCGCCACCGAAGATGGACAAGGTGGACATGCCGGAGCTCAAGTGCGAGAAGGTCGACGATACCTACGTGCTGCGTGACGGTGCCTCGGGCTTGTTCCTGGCGGCCAGCCAGTTCCCGAAAAACCGCGAAACCCGTGCGCCGCTGGTGCTCGAGATCGTCCCGCACAAGCACGAGATCGATCCGAAGTATCACTTCCTCTGCGAAGCGCCACAGAAGGACCCGGAAGGGCGCCCGACGGTGATCCGCTACAGCCGCAAGACCAAGGAGCAGTACGTGCAGTCCGAGGTGGACGGCAAGCCTACCGGCTGGAAGGCGTTCTACGACGGCAAGGCGTGGAAGGTCGAAGACAAGCGCTGATCTGAAGGCGTGACTGGGGCCGCTCCGCAGCCCCAGTCATTTGATGACAAGCAAAGCGCAATCCCTGAAACTGCAGGCAATCGCCTTGCAGCCTTCAGGAGTCAGTCGAAATGGCCCAGGAACTCTACACCCGCACCAACCAGAAACTGTTCTTCGCCGGCCTCGCGCTGGAGTCCATGGCTAAGGCCGCGGACAGCCAGGCGCTGAATGCCCAGGGGCTGCTCCAGGCCGAGCGCGAGTCGGCGCTGTTCCACCTGTATGGCGCGCTGCTTGGGCTGTGCCACGAGATCGCCGGCTTCTACCGCCTGCCCCAGGCCTCGGCGGCACGGGCGGAATTGCTGTTCAGCGACGAGGTGCTGCAGAGCGTGGCGATCCCGGAAATGGCCGAGCTGCTGGAGCTCGCCCGCCAGCCGGAAACCTGGCTGGCACGTCTGCTGGCGGCTTATGCCGATTTGTTCCGACCACCGGTCGCGAAGAAAACCGTGAAGGGTGACGTTACCCAGCCGCTGATCCAGGCCGTCAATCTGGACGAGCCTGAGCCGGCAGAGCTTTCCCGGGAGGAACTGGAGGCCTGGCGGCAGAACCTGAAAAGCCTGGTGAGACGATTCCGCGATGCGCTGAGTGAGTGCTGAGCGCTTCCATGGCTGGTACACTAACGGCCTTTCGTGAAAAGCAGGCCCTTTATGTCAACGTCCTTTCTAGAAATTGTCGAGTTGCCTGATGGCCGGATCGAGCTGCGCCGCGCCGAAGATGAAGGCTCCCTGGTAACCTTGGATTTTTCCGAGGATGCCAAGGCATTCCTGCAAGGACAGCATGTGGAAGTGGCCAAGGCCATGCTCAGCGTTGGTGTGCAAATGGCCGGCCGCCTGGTTGAAGGCGACTTCGAGCGAGAAGAGGGGCCGCGCGTCCTTCACTGAGCCACGGTAGCGGCCCAGGGTTTCAAGCGTTTGACAGGCAAAGCCTGAACATCAGCCGAGGCGGATGTTCAGGCTTTGTGCGTTTCCGCTGGCGGCTGCGCGCTGCAGCTGTTGGCGGGCGTTGCTGTTGATGGTGCCCAGCCAGCTGACCACGGTATGGCTGTGCCCGAGGCGCAGCGCCTCGCAGGCCAGTTGCAGGGCCGTCTGCCTGCCGCCGGGTTGCAGCAACAGGATGCGTTCGCGGTTCAGGCCGGCATCACGCAGCCAGGCCTGGGTGAGGCTGCTGGGTGGGGCGATGAGCGTCAGCCAACGGCTGTCGTCTTCTTCGCTGAGTTCGCGCAGGATCGGCGCCAGCAGGCTCTGGCAGTGCCCTGGCGCGCCGCGCAGGGCCAGCTCGCTGAACAGCTCTGGCTGGCTGCTCTTGCGCGGCGCCTCGCTGGGCTTGAGGCCTGGCAGCACTGGCTGGGCAAGGAAGGCCTCGAACAGCGGCAACTGGGCTTGCTGGGGTGCATGGGTGAACGGCTGCATGACGCCTCCTGGTTCAGCGGCGCAGGACGCCGACGCTCAAGCCCTCGATCACCAGCTCCTGTTCCTTCAGGTCGACTTCGATGGGGGCGAATTCGGGGTTCTCGGCGATCAGCCAGACCTTACTGCCTTCGCGCTTGAAGCGCTTGACGGTCACTTCGTCGCCGATACGGGCTACCACCACCTGGCCGTTGCGGGCTTCGCGGGTGGTGTGCACGGCGAGCAGGTCGCCGTCGAAGATGCCGATGTCCTTCATGCTCATGCCGTGCACCCGCAGCAGGTAATCGGCGCGCGGATGGAAGAAGGCCGGGTTGATGCTGCAGGAATCCTCGATGTGCTGCTCGGCGAGGATCGGCGCACCGGCGGCGACGCGGCCGATGATGGGCAGGCCGCTGTCCTCCTGCTTGGGCTCGAGGCCGGGGATGCGAATGCCGCGGGAAGCGCCAGGGGTCATCTCGATGGCGCCCTTGCGGGCCAGGGCTTTCAGGTGCTCCTCGGCGGCGTTGGGCGACTTGAAGCCCAGCTCCTGCGCGATTTCGGCGCGGGTCGGCGGGAAGCCGTTGTCTTCGAGGCAGCGTTTGATGAAAGCCAGAATCTCGGCTTGGCGTGGCGTCAGTTTCAGCATGGGCGAGGGCTCTGTCTTTATATACAGTGACTGGGATTATATACAGTGGCTGGCAAGCTGCAAGCACCCTTGCCGCACAACAGCTGCAAAGCGTGCGCATTCAATGCCTTGTGGCTGTGTTTAAATGAGCGACCACCCAGTCACTGAGCCTTGACATAATCAGGCTTGAAACGTATGTTTCAAACAACTGTTTGTCAGGCGGAGTAGTCATGGCCCAATCGGAAACCGTTGAGCGCATCCTCGATGCGGCGGAGCAGCTGTTCGCGGAGCGCGGGTTCGCGGAAACCTCATTGCGGCTGATCACCAGCAAGGCCGGGGTCAACCTGGCGGCGGTGAACTACCATTTCGGATCGAAGAAAGCCCTGATCCAGGCGGTCTTTTCCCGCTTCCTGGGCCCTTTCTGCGCCAGCCTGGAGCGTGAGCTCGACCGCCACCAGGCGCGTCCCGAGCAGAAGGCCTCGCTCGAGGAACTGCTGGAAATGCTGGTGGAGCAGGCCCTGGTGGTGCAACCGCGCAGCAACAACGACCTGTCGATCTTCATGCGCCTGCTGGGCCTGGCCTTCAGCCAGAGCCAGGGGCACCTGCGCCGTTACCTGGAAGACATGTACGGCAAGGTGTTCCGCCGCTACATGCTGCTGGTCAACGAGGCCGCGCCGCGCATTCCGCCACTGGAGCTGTTCTGGCGCGTGCACTTCATGCTCGGCGCCGCGGCGTTCAGCATGTCGGGTATCAAGGCGCTGCGCGCCATTGCCGAAACCGACTTCGGCATCAACACCTCGATCGAGCAGGTCATGCGCCTGATGGTGCCGTTTCTGGCCGCAGGCATGCGTGCCGACAGCGGTGTCACCGACCAGGCCATGGCCGCGGCGCAGTTGCGCCCACGCAGCAAGTCCGGCGCGCCCGCCAAGGCCTGAGCACTGGGCGGGGCAGGGCGCTTGCGCTAAGCTAGCGCCCATGCCTGAATTCGCCCCCGCCGCAATTCCCGTCAGCACGGCAGCTTCGCCACTGAACCATCGGACACCGCGTTGTCCGATGTGTGCGTGCGTCTGCGCGACCTCCGGATCTTCAATGAAGGACTCCCTATGACTGCCAGCCTGCAAGGCTCCCTGATGGTGGACATCGCCGGTAAATGGCTGACCGCCGAAGACCGCCATCTGCTGCGCCAGCCCGAAGTGGCCGGCCTCATCATCTTTGCCCGCAACATCGACAGCCCGCGCCAGGTGCGCGAGTTGTGCGCCTCGATCCGCGCCATCCGTCCCGAGCTGATCCTCGCCGTGGACCAGGAAGGCGGGCGGGTCCAGCGCCTGCGCCAGGGCTTCGTGCGCCTGCCGGCCATGCGCGCCATCGCCGACAACGCCAATGCCGAATACCTGGCCGAGCAGTGCGGCTGGCTGATGGCCACCGAGGTGCTGGCGGTAGGCCTGGACCTGAGCTTTGCCCCGGTGCTGGACCTCGACCATCAGCGCAGTGCGGTGGTCGGCAGCCGTGCCTTCGAAGGCAATCCACAGCGGGCTACCGAACTGGCCGGCGCCTTCATCCGTGGTATGAATGCCGCGGGCATGGCCGCCTGTGGCAAGCATTTCCCCGGTCACGGCTGGGCCGAGGCCGATTCCCATGTGGCGATCCCGGTCGATGAGCGCAGCCTGGAACAGCTGCGCACAGCCGACCTGGTGCCGTTCACCCGCCTGAGCGGCCAGTTGGCGGCGGTGATGCCGGCCCACGTGATCTACCCGCAGGTCGACAACCAGCCTGCCGGCTTTTCCCGGCGCTGGCTGCAGGACATCCTGCGCGGCGAGCTGGGCTTCGACGGGGTGATCTTCAGCGACGACCTGTCCATGGCTGGCGCCCACGTGGTGGGCGATGCCGCCAGCCGCATCGAGGCCGCGCTGAGCGCGGGCTGCGACATGGGCCTGGTGTGCAATGACCGGGCTTCGGCCGAGCTGGCGCTGAGCGCGGCGCAGCGCATGAAGGTCAAGCCGTCGCCGCGGATTGCACGGATGCGCGGGCAGGGCTTTGCGCGTACCGATTACCGCCAGCAGCCGCGTTGGCTGGAGGCGCTGGGGGCGTTGAAGGAAGCCCAGCTGGTCGACTGACCTCGCTGGCCTTCTCGCGGGGCAAGCCCGCTGCCACGAAGCCCTGAGGGTTAGTGGCAGCGGGCTTCTACTTGCTTCGTTTACCCGGCAGTGGCGCGAACAGCGCCTCGATCTCTTCATCCCCCAACCGCCATTGCCCGGCCTGCCCGCCGTCGAGCAGCCCGGCTGCCAGTGCCGCCTTCTCTTGCTGCAACTGCTGGATCTTCTCTTCCACCGTTCCCCGGGTGATCAGCTTGAACACGAACACCGGCTTGTCCTGGCCGATGCGGTAGGCGCGGTCGGTGGCCTGGTTTTCACTGGCCGGGTTCCACCACGGGTCGTAGTGGATCACGGTGTCGGCGGCGGTCAGGTTAAGCCCCGTGCCGCCAGCCTTGAGGCTGATCAGGAATACCTCGCTGTCGCCATTCTGGAACTGCTGCACGGGGGCGCGACGGTCGCGGGTGTCGCCGGTCAGCAGGCTGTAGCGGATGCCGCGCTTCTCCAGCTCGAACTCGATCAGTGCCAGCATCGAGGTGAACTGCGAGAACAGCAGCACCTTGCGCCCCTCGCTGAGCAACTCCTCGAGCATCTCCAGCAGGCTGCCCAGCTTGCCCTTGTCGGCGAACGAGCCCTTGGCCTCGGTGCCCTTGACCAGGCGCAGGTCGCAGCACACCTGGCGCAACTTGAGCAGTGCGTCGAGGATGACGATCTGGCTGCGCGCGGCGCCGTTGCGGGCGATCTCGTCGCGGACCTTCTTGTCCATTGCCACCCGCAGCGTCTCGTAGGTGTCGCGTTGGGCGTCGCTGAGCTCGACCCAGTGGATCATCTCGGTCTTGGCCGGCAGTTCGGTGGCCACCTGTTCCTTGGTGCGGCGCAGCAGGAACGGGCGGATGCGGCTGGCCAGGTGGGCCATGCGCTCGGCGTCGCCGTGGCGCTCGATCGGGGTACGGTAGTCCTGGGTGAAGCGCTTGCTGTCGCCCAGCCAGCCGGGCATCAGGAAATGGAAGATCGACCACAGCTCGCCGAGGTTGTTCTCCATCGGCGTGCCGGTCAGGCACAGCCGCTGGCAGGCCTGCAGCTCGCGCACGGCCTGGGCGGCCTTGCTGGTGCTGCTCTTGATGTTCTGCGCCTCGTCCAGCACCAGCAGGTGCCAGGGCTGGGCCTTGAGTGGCTCCAGGTCGCGGGGGACCAGGGCGTAGGTGGTCAGCACCAGATCATGCTCGGCGAGGTTGGCGAAGTGCTTGTTGCGGCCCGGGCCATGCAAGGCTAGCACGCGCAGGCCGGGGGCGAAGCGCCGGGCTTCGTCGAGCCAGTTGGGCACCAGGCTGGTAGGCATCACCGCCAGCGCCGGATGTTCCAGTCGCCCGCTTTCCTTCTCCAACTGCAGGTGGGCCAGGGTCTGCAGGGTCTTGCCCAGGCCCATGTCGTCGCCGAGGATGCCGCCGGTGCCCATTTCGCGCAGGGCTTGCAGCCAGTTCAGGCCCTGCTGCTGGTAGGGGCGCAATGTGGCGTTCAGGCCTTCGGGCGGCGTCACCTGCAGGTCGCGGGCGTCGCGCAGGCGCCGGCCGAGGTCGCGCACATGGCTGCCACCTTCCCATTGCAGCGGCAGGTGGTCGATGTCGTTGAGGCGCGCGGCATCGGTGCGGTCCAGGCGCAGGCTCGGGCCCACGGCGTCGTCGTGCAGGTACAGTTCGCCCAGGGTGCCCATCACCGCCTTGATGCGCCCGTAGGGCAGGGCGACCCGCAACGCCGGGCCGTCATGGCGGGCGCGGTTGAGGTCGATCAGCAGGTGCTCGTCGTCATTGCGCCGCGCCAGTTCGCTGGGCCGCAGCAGTTCCGGGCTGGTGCGCAGCAGTTGCAGCACAATTGGCAGCAGGCTGTGGCGCTGGCCGTCGACCACGATACCCAGTTCGAGGTCGAACCATTCGTGGCCTGGCGCTTCCTCGATGGTCGCATACCAGTCGTCGACCTCGTGCAGGTTGAAGGCGAAGTCGCGGTGCACGTCGATCACCCAGCCTGCCTCGCGCAGGCGCGGCAGGCCCTCGCGGGCGAAGCGCAGCCAGGCTTCGTCGTCGGGCAACTGGTACATTTCGCCGGCGCTGTCGGGCAGGGCCTTGCTCTGGCGGGTGGCCACCTTGAAGCCGTGGTCGCGCAGGGCCTTGCGCAGGGCCTGCTCGGCCTGTGGCTGGCGCTGGATGCGCTGGCTGGTGGTGCCCACCAGGCGGCTGAGTGGCTTGTCGTCGCTGCCGCTTGCACGCAGGCCGTCGTAGTCGAATGCCAGCGCGGCGCGGTGCTGCATCTGGCGTTGCATGCGCCCGGTCTTGGGCGTGTAGGCGCTGAATTCCAGGCTGCCGAGGGTCAGGTGCGGGATTGGCTCGATGCCGTCGAGCTGTTCTTCCTGCACGGCGGTGGGGGTCGGCAGGCGATGGTTGAGCGCGTTGAGCTTGTGGCTGAGAGGCACGATAAGGTGTTCCGGTACATCGGGGGCAAGGGACAGCTGCAGGGCGGTATGCGGGTCCAGGTCGTGGCTGACGGTACCGACTTCCTTGGTATCGATATCGAAATAGAACAGCGGTATCAGCGGCAGTATGCAATTGAGCGGCTGCTCGCCGCAGTACCACATGCCTCGGTAGTCACCATTGTCCAGGCGAACCCAGCGGAACTGTGCCCGGCGTTCCGCGCCCTGTTGCAGCAGCGGCAGCCCTTCGATGAACATCAGGCGCCCGGTGTCCAGCACCCGCTGCAGCAACTCGCCGCCTTCATGACCCTTGAGCGTGTAGCCGCGTTCCTGGCCGTAGGGTGCGTTCTGCGCGGAGAGCTGGCGCAGGATGCGCAGGTCTTCCTCCTTGACGTACTTTGGCGGCTCGTAAAGCAATTCGTATAACGAATGGATGCGGCTGTAGCGGATGCCGTGCTCTTCGCGAGTACCCTTGCGCACGCGCAGCGCGCAGCTGCTGTGGTCATCGACGAGCATCAACTCGTAACAGACCATGCGCCCGCGCCGGTCTTCAGCGCCGTCTTGCCTGGGGGTGGGCTGCTCCAGGCCCTGCAGCCAATGCTGCAGGTGATGAGGCAGTTGCTCGCCGCTGGCCGCACCACGCCCGTAGCTGCTGGCCAGGGTGTAGAGCGCGGCGGCGCAGTGCTTGCAGTTCTCGCCGACCGGGCAGGAGCAGTTGCCGCGCACGTGGCATTGCCCGGATGGCCGCGCAGTGATGATGATCCGCTGGCGGTAGACATTGCCGCCGCTGCCGCGGCAGGTTGAATCGATGCGAGATTCGCCGTGGGACTGGATCTGCACCAGGCCCTGTTCGGCGTAGCGCTCGCCACGTTGCAGGGTGGCCGCGGAAAAGTCGCGCTTCCAGCTCCGATTCTCGGCTACCAGCTTCTGCACATCGGCGTTCACGGTTTCACTGCTCCATCATTTCCGGATCCGGCAGTGGCATCTTGCGCATGCCGGCAGGAGATACCTTGAGCAGCACGGCCAGGTGACCCCCATCGAGGAAGGTCAGCTGCCCGGCTTTCATGTTGCTGTTGCTCTGCTTGAATTGCTCGCTGCGCAGCACGCTGCCATTGCTGTCGAGCTGGTTGACCCAGAGGTTTGCGTCGACGGCGATGAAGCGGTTTTCCTGGATGCTCAGGTTGCCTTCGATCGGGAAGTGGCCGAACTGTTCGTCACCGGCACTCAGGGCAACGGTTTCGCCATCCTGCTGCCAGGCCTTGTGCAGCAGCACGGTGTAGTCGGCGGTGGCCTGCAGGCGGGTGACTTCGTCACCCAGGCCGGTCGGGCGCTCGGCGCCTTTTTCCAGGCGCGGCGCGCCGGCGCTCCAGTCTTCCGGGGCGAACGGGCTGGTGATCGCCGGCACGGCGTTCTGCCGCACCAGGATCATTTCCACCTGGTAGGGGCCTGCGGCGAAGGCAGCTGGCGTGAGCAGGGCCAGCAGCAGGGTCAGGCAACGGATGGCACGCATGAAGCTTCCTTATGGATTTTGTGGGGTGAGGCGCTCGAACAGCGCTTCCAGGGTGTTGAAACGTTCTTCGGGGCGTTCCATCGGCACCAGGAAGCGGAACTGGGTCGCGCCTTCGAACTTGTAGCGTTTGGGCTGGCCCTGGATCAGCTTGATCAGGGTCAGCGGGTCGACCGGGGTTTCGGCTTCGAATTCGAGCTTGCCGCCGTTGGGGCCGGCATCGACCTTCTTGATGCCGAGCTTTTCCGCCTGCAGCTTGAGCAGGGTCAGGCGCATCAGGTTCTTGGTCGGCTCCGGCAGCAGCCCGAAGCGGTCGATCATCTCCACCTGCAAGTCCTTGAGCCCCTCTTCGTCGGCTGCCGAGGCGATGCGCTTGTACAGGATCAGGCGCGCATGCACGTCGGGCAGGTAGTCCTCGGGGATCAGCGCCGGTAGGCGCAGGTTGATCTCCGGGCCGCCGCCAAGCGGCTGTTCGAGGTTCGGCTGGGTGCCCTTGCGGATGGCCTTGACCGCGCGTTCGAGCATCTCCATGTACAAGGTGAAACCGACCGCCTGGATCTGCCCGCTCTGGCCTTCGCCGAGTAGTTCGCCGGCGCCGCGGATCTCCAGGTCGTTGGTGGCCAGGACGAAGCCCGCGCCCAGGTCCTGGGTATTGGCGATGGCCTCCAGGCGTTTCTCGGCGTCAGCGCTGATCTGCTGGCGCGGCGGGGTCAGCAGGTAGGCATAGGCCTGGTGGTGGCTGCGCCCGACCCGGCCACGCAGTTGGTGCAATTGCGCCAGGCCGAACTTGTCGGCGCGCTCGATGACGATGGTGTTGGCGCTTGGCACGTCGATGCCGGTCTCGATGATGGTCGAGGCAATCAGCACGTTGAAGCGCTTGTGGTAGAAGTCGCTCATCACCTGCTCGAGCTCGCGTTCGCGCATCTGCCCGTGGCCGATGCCTATGCGTGCCTCGGGCACCAGTTCGGCCAGCTCGGCCGCGCACTTCTCGATGGTTTTCACATCGTTGTGCAGGTAGTACACCTGGCCGCCGCGCAGCAGTTCGCGCAGCAGCGCTTCCTTCACCGTGCTCTTGTTCTGCTCCATGACGAAGGTGCGCACCGACAGGCGCCGCGCCGGGGGCGTGGCGATGATCGACAGGTCGCGCATGCCCGACACGGCCATGTTCAGCGTGCGCGGAATCGGCGTGGCGGTCAGGGTGAGGATGTCCACCTCGCTGCGCAGCGCCTTGAGCTGTTCCTTCTGGCGCACGCCGAAGCGGTGTTCCTCGTCGATGATGGCCAGGCCCAGGTCCTTGAAGCGCACGTCGTCCTGCAGCAGCTTGTGAGTGCCGATGAGGATGTCGATCTTGCCCTCGGCAAGATCCGCCGCGGCGCTGGCCACTTCCTTGGCCGACTTGAAGCGGCTCATCACCTCGACCTTCACCGGCCAGTCGGCGAAGCGGTCGCGGAAGCTGTTGTAGTGCTGCTGGGCGAGCAGGGTCGTGGGCACCAGCACCGCCACCTGGCGGCCGCTGTGCACGGCGATGAAGGCGGCGCGCATGGCCACCTCTGTCTTGCCGAAGCCGACGTCGCCGCACACCAGGCGGTCCATGGGCTGGCCGGCGAGCATGTCGGCACGCACCGCCTCGATGGCGGTCTGCTGGTCGGGGGTTTCCTCGAACGGGAAACCGGCGCTGAAGGTGGCGTAGTCGGCGGCCGGGTCGGCGAAAGCGTAGCCCTTGCGCGCGGCACGGCGGGCGTAGATATCGAGCAGCTCGGCGGCGACGTCGCGCACCTGCTCGGCGGCCTTGCGCTTGGCTTTCTGCCAGGCTTCGGAGCCGAGTCGGTGCAGCGGGGCGAGTGCATCGTCGCTGCCGGTGTAGCGGGCAATCAGGTGCAGGTTGGCCACCGGCACGTAGAGTTTGGCGCCCTCGGCGTATTCGAGGGTGAGGAACTCGGCGGCCTGGCCGTCGATTTCCAGGGTGGCCAGGCCCAGGTAGCGGCCCACCCCATGGTCGATGTGCACCACCGGCGCGCCTTCGCGCAGCTCGGTGAGGTTCTTGATCACCGCGTCGTTGGCCGCCTCGCCGCGTTTCTCGCGGCGCCTGCGCTGCATCACGCGCTGGCCGAACAGCGGGCTTTCCGCTACCAGGGCAATGGCCGGGTCGTCCAGCAGCAGGCCGTCGTCCAGGGGGGCGATGGTGATCGCCAGGCGTTCGCCGCCGGTGACGAAGTCGGCCCAGCTGTCGACCGTCTGCGGGCGCAGCTTGAGGCGCTCGAGCAGCTCCAGCAGCACTTCGCGCCGGCCCGCGGACTCGGCGGTGAACAGCACGCGGCCGCTGAACTGGTCGAGGAAGTTGGCCAGTTCCGCCAGCGGCTGGTGGGCCTTGGCCTCGATGGCCAGGTTGGGCAGGGCACGGGCGGGGAAGCGCTCGCGCCCCGCGCCGGCGTCGAGGTCCTCGGCGCTGACTACCACCCGTGGCCATTGCTTGAGGCGGGCGAAGCAATCCTCCACCGGCAGGAACAGTTCCGCAGGGGGCAGTAGTGGCCGGGTCATGTCGCCGCGGCGCTCTTCATAACGCCCGCGCACATCGTTCCAGAAGTGTTCGGCGGCCTGTTCCACGCCCGGTAGCGAGAACACCTGGGTGTCGGCCGGCAGGTAATCGAACAGGGTGGCGGTTTCTTCGAAGAACAGCGGCAGGTAGTACTCGATGCCGGCGGGGATGATGCCGCTGGTGAGGTCCTGGAAGATCGCGCTACGGCGGAAGTCGACGTCGAAGCGTTCGCGGAAGCGCGCCTTGAAGCGCGTCACCTCGTCCTTCTGCATGGGGAACTCGCGCGCCGGCAGCAGGCGGATCGAGTCGACCTTGTCGATCGAGCGCTGGCTTTCCGGGTCGAAGGTGCGCAGGGTCTCGATCTCGTCGTCGAACAGGTCGATGCGGTACGGCTGTTTGCTGCCCATCGGGAACAGGTCGATCAGCGCGCCGCGCACGGCGAACTCGCCGTGCTCGTAGACCGTGTCGACGCAGCGGTAGCCGCTGGCTTCCAGGCGCGCGCGCATCTGCTCGACGTCGATCTTCTGGCCCACGTCCAGCACCAGGCTGCTGCCCAGCAGGAAGCGCGTGGGGGCCAGGCGGTGCAGGGCGGTGGTGATCGGCACGACGAGAATGCCATGGCTCAGCTCCGGCAACCGATAGAGGCTGGCGATGCGCTGGGAGATGATGTCCTGGTGCGGCGAGAACAGGTCGTAGGGCAGGGTTTCCCAATCGGGGAAGGGCAGCACCGGCAGTTCCGGCGCGAAAAAGCGCAGTTCCTGCTCCAGGCGGTCGGCCGCCTGGCTGTCGGCGGTCAGCAGCAAGGTGAAGCGACCGGCGGTACTGGCAGCCTCGGCGACGGCCAGGCTCAAGGCCGCGCCGGGCAGGTTGCCCCAGGTTTGTTTGCCGGCCGTGGCCGACATTTGCGGTAGGCGCAGAACTGACACGGGAGATCGGACTCCAAGCGTTGCGGCAAAGAGGTCGATTGTACCGGTGACGAGGCGCGCTGTCAGGTTCGAAAGGGCTTGGCGACGGGGGTTGGCGCCGGCGACAGGCGCTCATTGCCCGATACGCCGCGGGGCGTCATAATGTAGCCCCTTTTTTGTTTCCCTACATGTGGAAGGTTACCGTGACTCAGAAGCCCGACCAGTGTCTTGGTGAGTGGATCGATCGTGAAGCCCTGGCTGAAGCGATGATCCCGCTTATCGGTCAGCTCTACCGCAACAACAACGTGGTGAGCTCGATCTATGGCCGCAGCCTGATCAACCGTTCGGTTATCTCGATCCTCAAAGCCCACCGCTTTGCCCGTCACCGTCAGACCGACGAGACCGAGCTGTCCGTCCACGAGACATTCCCCCTGCTCAAGGCCATGAGCGAGCTGAAGCTGGGCGCCGCCTCGGTGGACCTGGGCAAGCTGGCCAACAAGTTCAAGGCCGAAGGCAATGGCCGCAGCGCCGAGCAGTTCGTCCGTGACGAGCTGGCCGACGTCGTGGGTCAGCAGAACGCTTCCGCACGCAAGGGCACCGACGTCGTCCTGTACGGCTTCGGCCGCATCGGCCGCCTGCTGGCGCGCATCCTGATCGAGAAGACCGGTGGCGGCGACGGCCTGCGCCTGCGCGCCATCGTCGTGCGCAAGGGCGCCGAGAACGACCTGGTCAAGCGCGCCAGCCTGCTGCGCCGCGACTCGGTGCACGGTCCGTTCGACGGCACCATCGTCATCGATGAAGCCAACAACACCATCACCGCCAACGGCAACCTGATCCAGGTGATCTACGCCAAGAGCCCGAGCGAAGTCGACTACACCCAGTATGGCATCCACGATGCGCTGATCGTTGACAACACCGGCGTATGGCGTGACGCCGACGGCCTCGGCCAGCACCTGGCCTGCCCGGGCGCCGCCCGCGTGATCCTCACCGCACCTGGCAAGGGCGCGCTGAAGAACATCGTGCACGGCATCAACCACGGCGACATCAGCGCCGACGACAAGATCATCTCGGCGGCGTCCTGCACCACCAACGCCATCGTGCCGGTGCTCAAGGCCATCAACGACCAGTACGGCATCGTCAACGGCCACGTCGAAACCGTTCACTCGTTCACCAACGACCAGAACCTGATCGACAACTTCCACAAGGGCAGCCGCCGTGGCCGCGCCGCGCCGCTGAACATGGTCATCACCGAGACCGGTGCCGCCACTGCCGCCGCCAAGGCGCTGCCAGTGCTCAAGGGCAAGCTGACCGGTAACGCGATCCGTGTTCCGACGCCGAACGTGTCGATGGCCATTCTCAACCTGAACCTTGAGAAAGCCACCAACCGCGAAGAGCTGAACGAGTACCTGCGCCAGACCGCCATGCACTCCGAGCTGCACAAGCAGATCGACTACGTCAGCTCCCAGGAAGTG
This sequence comes from Pseudomonas sp. BJa3, assembly GCF_026343815.1. Taxonomy (NCBI): domain Bacteria; kingdom Pseudomonadati; phylum Pseudomonadota; class Gammaproteobacteria; order Pseudomonadales; family Pseudomonadaceae; genus Pseudomonas; species Pseudomonas sp. BJa3. The sequence goes on from NZ_JAOXMC010000007.1 coordinate 53,193, forward strand.
GTATCGACCGACTTCGTCGGTTCGCGCCACGCCGGTGTGGTCGACGCCGAGGCGACCATCTGCAACGACAACCGTGTTGTCCTGTACGTCTGGTACGACAACGAATTCGGTTACAGCTGCCAGGTGGTGCGCGTGATGGAAGACATGGCCGGTGTGAACCCGCCAGCGTTTCCACGCTGATCCGCTTGTAATGCGTTGAGAAAACGGGAACCTTCGGGTTCCCGTTTTTTTTCGCCTGGCCTCAGCGTGGGGCATTCCTGACACTTGAGATCTAAAGATTGCGTGCGCTTTTAATCTGCATCCTCATCCTGATGTCCGCCTGCAAACCAACCCCGACCCTCGAGCGCTTTGGCGGCCCGACCATGGGCAGCAGCTACAGCATCCAGTACGTGCGCCAGCCCGGCGGCCCGGCGCCGGAGCAGGTGCAGGCAGCGGTTGAAAGCATCCTGCAGGCGATCGACGCGCATTACTCCACCTACCGCGGCGACTCCATCGTCAGCCGTTTCAACCAATTGCCGGCCAACCAGTGCCTGCCCATCGATGCCGACATGCTGGAGCTGGTTACTTTCGGCCAGCACCTGGCCGAACAGAGTCAGGGCGCCTTCGACCTTACCGTCGAGCCGCTACTCGACCTCTGGGGCTTCGGCCCGCAGGCTCGCGAAATGCAGGTGCCGGAGCCGCAGGCGCTGGCCAGGGCGCGCCTGCGCATGGGTTACCGCCACCTGCGCCTCGAGGGCGAGGCCCTGTGCAAGGACGCCGCCATCGAGCTGGATTTCAACAGCATCGCCGCCGGCCACGCCGTTGACCTGATCGCCCAGCGCCTGCGCGCCATGGGCATCGACAACTTCCTCGCCGAGGCCACCGGTGAACTCAAGGCCGTGGGCCGCAAGCCCGACGGCAGTGCCTGGCGGGTGGCGCTGGAGCTGCCGCGCGAGGACCGCCAGATCGCCCGCCAGGTCATCGACGTGCAGGACCTGGCCGTATCGACCTCGGGTGACTATCGGCACTATTTCGAGGACAATGGCCAGCGCTATTCGCACACCTTCGATGCCCGCCTCGGTCGCCCGGTCGCCCACGACCTGGCGGCGGTGACGGTGCTGGACGCCTCGGCGCTGCTGGCCGACGGCTACTCGACCCTGCTGTTGATCCTCGGGCCGCAGCAAGGCTGGGATTTCGCCATCGCCCACGGTATCGCCGCGGTGCTGGTGACCCGGGTCGAGGGTGGTTTCGTCTCCCGTTCCACGCCGGCCTTCGAGCGGCGGGTGAAAGGCGAGTGAAAGGCAAGCCACGGATGATCCAGGCCAGGGAAACGGTGAAACGACATGTAGTGCAGGCAATAATGGCCTACGACGCGACCAAGGGTTAATGTGCGCGGCGTTCACGCTTGATTAGACTGCACCCGAATTTTCTCATGGCGCCCCGGCGACATGATCGCGCCCCGCGGCCATCCGGCCGGCGGGCCAGTTCTGAAGGAGTACGCATGGCTGTCTACAACTACGACGTAGTGGTGCTGGGTTCCGGCCCGGCCGGTGAGGGCGCGGCAATGAACGCCGCCAAAGCAGGGCGCAAGGTGGCCATGGTCGACAGCCGTCGCCAGGTCGGTGGCAACTGCACCCACCTGGGCACCATCCCGTCCAAGGCGCTGCGTCACTCCGTGCGGCAGATCATGCAGTTCAACACCAACCCGATGTTCCGCGCCATCGGCGAGCCGCGCTGGTTCTCCTTCCCCGACGTGCTCAAGAGTGCCGAGAAGGTCATCAGCAAGCAGGTCGCCTCGCGCACCGGCTACTACGCGCGCAACCGCGTCGATGTGTTCGTCGGCACCGGCAGCTTCGCCGACGAGCAGACCGTCGAAGTGGTGTGCCCCAACGGCGTGGTCGAGAAGCTCAACGCCAAGCACATCATCATCGCCACCGGCTCGCGCCCGTACCGTCCGGCCGACATCGACTTCCACCACCCGCGCGTCTATGACAGCGACACCATCCTCAGCCTCAGCCATACCCCGCGCAAGCTGATCGTCTACGGCGCCGGGGTGATCGGTTGCGAATACGCCTCGATCTTCAGCGGCCTGGGTGTGCTGGTGGAACTGGTCGACAACCGCGGCCAGCTGCTGAGCTTCCTGGATTCGGAGATTTCCCAGGCGCTGAGCTACCACTTCAGCAACAACAACATCACCGTGCGCCACAACGAGGAGTACGACCGTGTCGAAGGCCTGGACAACGGGGTGATCCTGCACCTGAAGTCGGGCAAGAAGATCAAGGCCGACGCCTTGCTGTGGTGCAACGGGCGTACCGGCAACACCGACAAGCTGGGCCTGGAGAACATCGGTATCAAGGTCAACAGCCGTGGCCAGATCGAGGTCGACGAGACCTACCGCACCAGCGTGCCGAACATCTACGGTGCCGGTGACGTGATCGGCTGGCCGAGCCTGGCCAGCGCCGCCCACGACCAGGGCCGCTCGGCGGCCGGCAGCATCGTCGACAACGGCAGCTGGCGCTTCGTCAACGACGTGCCGACCGGCATCTACACCATTCCGGAGATCAGCTCGATCGGCAAGAACGAGCAGGAACTGACCCAGGCCAAGGTGCCCTACGAAGTGGGCAAGGCCTTCTTCAAGAGCATGGCCCGCGCGCAGATCGCCGGCGAGCCGCAAGGCATGCTGAAGATCCTGTTCCACCGCGAGACCCTGGAGGTCCTGGGTGTGCACTGCTTCGGCTACCAGGCCTCGGAGATCGTCCACATCGGCCAGGCGGTGATGAACCAGCCGGGCGAACAGAACAACCTGAAGTACTTCGTCAACACCACCTTCAACTACCCGACCATGGCCGAGGCCTATCGGGTAGCCGCCTATGATGGTCTGAACCGGCTTTTTTGAGCGGCTCCGACCGGTGGCCTGAGCCGGTCGGGGAGACCGATTTCAGCCCTACCCGAGGGTGGTCCTGGCCAAACCGGGAAAGTCTGTAATCAGGCTGTCCACGCCAAAGTCAGCGAGCCGGCGCATCAGTGCCGGTTCGTTGACCGTCCATACCGACACGTGCAAACCCTGGCGCTGCGCCTTGATCAGGCGCTCGGGGGTGCACAGCGTCCAGTTCAATGCCAGCATCTCACAGCCGTAGTTCTGCGCGACTTTCAACGGGTCGAGCCAGGCATACTCGGCGACCAGCCCGCGCTTCACGTCCGGCACCAGCTCCTGGGCGGCACCCAGCACTTCCCGTGAGCTCGAGGTGATGGTCACCTTGTCCAGCAGGCCGTGCTGCAGGGCCAGCTCACGGATCGCCAGCACCGTGCTGGCGGCGCGGGTACGCGAGGCGCTCTTGACCTCCAGTTGCCAATGCTCGAACGGGCACTTGGCGAACAGCTCCTCGAGCCGTGGGATGGGGCAGGGCTGCACATGGCCCGGCCCGCCCTTGCGAGCGTCGTAGGTCACCAGCTCGGCGGCGGTGTGCTCGACCACCTTGCCGCGCCGGCCGGTGGTGCGCTTGAGAGTGGGGTCGTGGATCACCATCAGCTCGTTGTCCGCCGACAGGTGCAGGTCGAGTTCGCAGCGGTCCACGCCATGGGACAGGCACTGGCGGAAACTCTGCAGGGTATTCTCGGGCGCTTCGCCCTTGGCGCCGCGGTGGCCATAGATCAGGGTCACGTTCGTTCCTTCAAATCAGGGAAAAAGGGCTTATGCATCCGGCTGGTTCTGTTCCAGCGCCTGGCGCCGTTGCTGCTGCTGGCGCTGCAGGATGTAGCGGGCCAGGAGCTGGCGCTGGGCGTCGGTCATGTCGATGAATTCGGTGCCGACCTCGAAGTCGCCGTCTGGGCGCGGGTCGCAATGGGTGACCCGGCCGCGCAGCAGCAGGCCATGGGCACGGGGCATCAGTACCATCTTCACTTTGACCCGAGTGCCGGGCGCGATCTTCCGGGCCTGGGTGAACTCGATGCCGCCTTCGGAAATGATCACTGGCATCGGCTGGCCGATTTCGCCGATCAGGGTTTGCGCGACCACGGCGCTGAGCAGGTCCAGGCGTTTGTTCTGGGCGCGCAGGAAAGCGGCCAGGGTGCGGTCCTTCTCGCTCAGCTGGCGCAGCAGGTGTTGCGACTCGAAGTCCGACAGATGCAGTTCGCTGAGCAGGTTGAACAGCTCCGAATCATCCTGCAACAGTTCTGTCTCAAGGGCTTCGGCCGCGCTGAGGGGGCTGATTTGAAGTGCGATCCGATCTTCGATGCGGTAGTATTCGCGGCGATCTTCTTCGTCTAATGTCGTCATGGCGAACCCAAGGTTACGGCGGTGGTCCGAGTGTAAAGCCGCCGTAGGCGCCTCGCCACAAGGACGTTCCCTTTCATCCGAACAAGCCCCGACATGTTCAGACCTCTATTCGTATTCATTGGTACGCGCTACACCCGTGCCAAGCGCCGCAATCACTTCGTCTCGTTCATTTCGCTCACCTCGATGATCGGCCTCGCCCTGGGCGTGGTGGTGATGATCGTGGTGCTGTCGGTGATGAACGGGTTCGACCACGAGATGCGTACCCGCGTGCTGGGGATGATTCCTCACGCCACGCTGGAGACCGGCCAGCCGATCGACGACTGGCAGGCCCTCGCCTCTAAAGTAAAGCAGAATCCGCAGGTGCTGGCGGTTGCGCCCTTCACCCAGATGCAGGGCCTGCTGACCCATGAGGGCAAGGTGCAGAAGGTGCTGCTCAACGGCATCGACCCGGCCCGCGAGCGCGAGGTGTCGATCATCGACAAGTTCGTCCTCGACGGCGGTCTCGACAAACTGGCGCCGGGCGAGTGGGGCATCATGATCGGCGACAAGGCCGCGCAGAAGCTGGGCGTGGGCATCGGCGACAAGCTGACCTTCGTCGCCCCCGAGGTGAGCGTGACCCCGGCGGGCATGTTCCCGCGCATGAAGCGCTTCACCGTGGTCGGCACCTTCCATGTCGGCGCCGGCGAGATCGATGGCTACCTGGGCCTGACCAACATCGCCGACCTGTCGCGCCTGCATCGCTGGAAGGCCGACCAGGTCCAGGGCGTGCGCCTGAAGTTCGACGACCTGTTCCAGGCGCCGCGCGCCACCTGGGCCATCGCCCAGCAGCTGGGCGAGCAGGAGTACTACCCGCGGGACTGGACCCGCACCCACGGCAACCTGTACCAGGCGATCCGCATGGAGAAATCCATGATCGGCCTGCTGTTGTTGCTGATCGTCGCGGTGGCGGCGTTCAACATCATTTCCACCCTGGTGATGGTGGTCAACGACAAGCGTGGCGACATCGCCATCCTGCGCACCCTGGGCGCCACGCCCAGGCAGATCATGGCCATCTTCATGGTCCAGGGGACGGTGATCGGCGTGGTCGGAACGCTGATCGGCGCGGTACTGGGCATCCTCGGCGCGCTCAACGTGAGCGCCGCCATCGCCGGCATCGAAGCCCTGATCGGGCACAAGTTCCTCAATGCCGACGTGTACTTCATCGATTACCTGCCGTCGCAGATCCAGGCCCAGGACGTGTACATGGTCTGCGGTGCGGCGCTGGTTTTGAGTTTCTTCGCCACCCTGTACCCGGCCTGGCGCGCCTCGCGCACCCAGCCTGCAGAGGCGCTACGTTATGAGTGAGTCGCGCATGAGTGATAAAGCCGTGTTGAGCTGCCGCAACCTGGGCAAGAGCTACGAGGAAGGCCCGGAGTCGGTGCAGGTGTTATCGGGGTTGAACCTCGAAATGCAGCCGGGCGAGCGGGTGGCCATCGTCGGCAGCTCCGGCTCGGGCAAGAGTACGCTGCTCAACCTGCTGGGCGGTCTCGACACGCCGACGCAGGGCAGCGTCTGGCTGGCCGGCGAAGAGCTGTCGGCGCTGGGCGAACGGGCGCGTGGCCTGCTGCGCAACCGCGCGTTGGGCTTCGTCTACCAGTTCCACCACCTGCTGGCAGAGTTTACCGCCCTGGAGAACGCCTGCATGCCGCTGCTGATCGGCAAGACCCCGATCAGCGAGGCTCGCGAGCGCGCTGAGGCGCTGCTCAAGCGCGTCGGCCTGGGCCACCGCCTTAACCACAAGCCGGCGGAGCTGTCCGGCGGTGAGCGCCAGCGCGTGGCGATTGCCCGCGCCCTGGTCAACCGTCCGGGCCTGGTGATGCTCGACGAGCCCACCGGCAACCTCGATCACCACACCGCCCAGGGCATCCAGGAACTCATGCGCGAGCTGTCGACCCACTCGCAGACCGCCTTCCTGGTGGTGACCCACGACCTCAACCTGGCGCGCCAGATGGACCGCGTGCTGAGCCTGGAAGACGGGCACCTGGTGGCGATCTGAGTCGCTTGCGCGGGGCCCCGTGAGGTGGCCCCGGTTCATTTTCTACTTGGGTGTTCCCGTTCATGTTCAGACCCTTGCCCTTGTTCATCGGTGCTCGCTACACCCGTGCCAAGCGCCGTAACCACTTCATCTCGTTCATCTCGATGACCTCGATGATCGGCCTGTCGCTCGGCGTGCTGGCCATGATCACGGTGTTGTCGGTAATGAACGGCTTCCAGCGCGAGATGAGTTCGCGTGTGCTTGGCCTGGTGCCTCATGCTGCCATCCTCGGGACGCAACCGCTGGATGACTGGCGCAAGGTCGCCGCCGCCGCCGAAGGCAACCCGGCGGTGATGGCCGCCGCGCCCATCACTGAAATGGAGGGCATGCTCTCGTACAAGGGGGCGATGCAGCCGATTCAGGTCGCCGGCATCGAGCCGGCCGAGGAGGGCAAGGTCTCCATCGTCACCCAGCACATCGTCCAGGGCAGCCTGCAGGACCTGGTGCCGGGCGAGTATGGCGTGGTCATCGGTGAATTGACCGCGCGGCGCTTTCGCCTGAATACCGGCGACAAGCTGACCCTGATCGTCCCGGAGATCAGCAAGGAGCCGGGCGGCATCACCCCGCGCATGCAGCGCCTGACCGTGGTCGGCATCTTCAAGGTAGGTGCCGAGCTGGATGGCTCCCAGGCCTACATCCACGTCGCCGATGCCGGCGAAATGCAGCGCTGGGCACCGGGCCAGGTGCAGGGCGTGCGCCTGAAGCTGCATGACCTGTATGCCGCGCCGCAGGTGTCCAAGGCCATCGCCGCGAGCCTGGGCGAGGGCTACCACGCCGATGACTGGTCGCACACCCAGGGCAGCCTGTTCAGCGCGATGAAGATGGAAAAGACCATGATCGGCCTGCTGCTGATGATGATCATCGCCGTGGCCGCGTTCAACATCATCGCCACCCTGGTGATGGTGGTGAACGACAAGGGCGCGGACATCGCCATCCTGCGCACCATCGGCGCCACGCCGGCGCAGATCATGGGCACCTTCATGGTCCAGGGCAGCTTGATCGGTATCGTCGGTACCTTGCTTGGCGGTGTGCTGGGGGTGATCCTGGCGCTGAATGTCAGCGCGGTGGTCGGTTGGCTCGAGCGAGTCAGCGGCCAGCATATCTTCACCTCCGACATCTACTTCATCAGCAGCCTGCCGTCGGAGTTGCAATGGGGCGATGTTGCGATCATCTGCGTGGCGGGATTGGTGATGAGCTTCCTGGCGACGATCTACCCGGCCTACCGCGCCTCGCAGATCGAGCCGGCGATGGCGTTGCGTTACGAGTAAGACATTGCAACACCGGTGGGGCGCTTTGCGCCCCTACGCGGGCAACTCGATCACGAACCGCGTCCATCCATCTTCACACTCCGCCCGAATTTTCCCGCCGTGTGCCTGCACGATCGAGCGGGTGATCGCCAGCCCCAACCCCGCATGCTCGCTGCTGCCTTCCTGGCGCGCCGGATCCGCCCGGTAGAAACGGTCGAACAATCGCTCAAGCAGTTGCGGCGCAATCGCTGGCCCGGTGTTGGCCAGCACGATGCGCAGCCCGGGCTCCAGGCTTACCCGGATCTCACCATCAGCAGGGGTGAAGCGCAGGGCGTTGTCCAGCAAGTTGGACAGCGCCCGGCGCAACATGTGCCGGTCGCCTTCGGTGTGGGCCTGGCCCTCACGCAGCAAGCGCACCTGGGCGTCCTCGGCCAGCGGCGCGTAGTACTCCAGCAGCGCATCGACCTCCGTCGCCAGGTCCAGCGCCTGGCGGCTGGGCATCAGCAGGCCGTGGTCGGCCTTGGCCAGGTAGAGCATGTCATTGACCAGCTGGGCCATCCATTGCAGCTCCTCGAGGTTGCCGTGCAGGGCCTCGCGATACTCCTCAAGGCTGCGCGGGCGGGTGAGGGTGACCTGGGTGTGGGTCAGCAGGTTGGACAACGGCGTGCGCAGCTCGTGGGCGATGTCGGCGGAGAACGCCGACAGGCGCTGGAAGGCATCGTCCAGGCGCTGCAGCATGGCGTTGACGGTGCCGGCCAGCTCGGCCAGTTCCTCGGGCATCTCGGCGGCCGGCAAGCGCGTGGTCAGCGAGCCGGCGGTGACACTGGCGGCCACCTTGCCCATCTGCCGCAGCGGTTTCAGGCCACGGCGTACGGCCCAGGCGCCGAGCAGCGCGGTGGCCAGCGCCGACAGGCCGACGGTGAGCCAGATCAAGCGCTGCATGCCTTGCAGGAAGTGCTGGTGGTGGGTGATGTCGAGGAACAGGGTCAGTTGTGGCGAAGCACGCTGGCCGTCGATCAGTGGCGCGCTGAGGCTACGGTAATCGACCCCGTTGCTGTGCAGTGTGGCCAGGCCTGTTGGGGCGGGGGCTTGCGGTAGTTCGCCGCGGCTGGCGAACCAGGTCGCACCGTCGGCGCCGCGTACACGCAAGGCCAGGTCGGACTGGTGACTCAGCTCGTTGAGCAGCGCCGGCAGGCGCATGGCCAGTTGCTCCTGGGTAGCGACGCCGGCGAGCAGGCTGCTCATCAGCGAAAGCCGGCCGTTGAGCAATTGCTGGTCGAGCTCGACGAAATGCTGCTCGCTGGCACGGCTGAACAGCAGGCCGGCGCCCAGCGACACGGCAGCGGTGCAGGCGGCGAACAGCAGCGCGAGGCGGCTGCCCAGGGACAGGCGGCGCATCAGTCGTGGCGCTCTTCGAGCACGTAGCCCATGCCACGCACGGTATGGATCAGCTTGGTGGCATGGCTGTCGTCGATCTTCAGGCGCAGGCGGCGGATGGCCACCTCGATGACGTTGGTATCGCTATCGAAATTCATGTCCCACACCTGCGAGGCGATCAGCGACTTGGGCAGCACTTCGCCCTGGCGGCGCAGCAGCAGTTCGAGCAGGGCGAACTCCTTGGCGGTCAGGTCGATGCGCTGGCCGGCGCGCTCGGCGCGGCGGCGGATCAGATCCAGGCGCAGGTCGGCCAGTGCCAGGCAGGTATCCTGGCTGGCACTGGCGCCACGGCGCAGCAGGCTGCGCACGCGGGCCAGCAGTTCGGAGAAGGCAAAGGGTTTGACCAGGTAGTCGTCGGCGCCCAGCTCCAGGCCGTGCACGCGGTCCTCGACGGCGTCGCGGGCGGTGAGGAACAGCACCGGGGTGTCCAGCCCGGCCTGGCGCACCGCCTGGAGGATCTGCCAGCCGTTGCGCCCCGGCAGCATCACGTCGAGGATCAGCAGGTCGTGGTCGCCGCTCAGGGCCAGGTGCTGGCCGGTGTCGCCGTCGCTGGCCAGTTCGGTGGCGAAGCCGGCCTCGCTCAAGCCCTGGCTCAGGTACTGGCCGGTCTTGGCCTGGTCTTCGACGATCAGCAGTTTCATGTGTTTACCAACGGTTCGGGCCAACGTGATGCCGAAATGATACGTGACGATCTGGCGGCCTGCCCAAGCTGACAAAGTTGTAATCTTCCCGTCAGCCAGCTGCCAGCCAGCCTTTTCGACAATGGCGCCATCTTCGCTGCATTGATCTGGAGTCACCCATGAAACACCTGTTCCTCACCGCCGCGCTTGCCCTGACCAGCCTGCCCACCTTCGCTGGCGAAGCCAAACCCTTCGCCTTCGGCGAGCCGGCGCCGGCAGCCAAGGCCACCCGCACTGTCGAGGTGGTACTCAAGGACATCGCCTTCGAACCCAAGAGCATCAAGGTCAAGGCCGGTGAAACCGTACGTTTCGTGCTGGTCAACGAAGGTAAGCTGCCCCACGAGTTCAACCTGGGCGACAAGGCCATGCACGCCGAGCATCAAAAGGAAATGGTCGCCATGCAAGGCAAGATCTTTACCGCCGGCATGAATCACGAAGGCATGGACCATGGGCAGATGGACCACAGCCAGATGATGGGCGGCGGCCATGGCCACGACACCGGCAACACCGTGCTGGTGCAGCCTGGCCAGCGCGCGGAGCTGACCTGGACCTTCCGCAAATCGGCGCCCATCGAGTTCGCCTGCAACGTGCCGGGCCATTACCAGGCCGGCATGGTCGGGCCGTTGACCATCGAGTGACATCGGCTCCAAGGCGGGGTGCAAAACCGGTAGACTAGGGGCAATTTCGAACCTTCAGGTCAGTTTCCATGCATCCCGCCGCCGAACACTCCCCGCTGGGCAAGTCCAGCGAATACGTCGCCACCTACACCCCCTCGCTGCTGTTCCCCATCCCGCGCCTGGCCAAGTGGGCCGAGCTGGGTGTCAGTGGCGACACGCTGCCGTGGCAGGGCGTGGATTTCTGGAACTGCTTCGAGCTGTCCTGGTTGCTACCCTCGGGCAAGCCAGTGGTGGCCATCGGCGAGTTCGCCATTCCTTGCGACTCGCCGAATATCATCGAGTCCAAGTCCTTCAAGCTGTACCTCAACTCGCTGAACCAGACCGTGTTCGCCTCGGTGGCCGAGTTACAGGCCTGCCTGGTGAAAGACCTGTCTGGCGCCGCGGGCAAGCCGGTGGCGGTCAAGGTCAGCACCCTGGCCGAAGTCGAAGGCCAAGGCGTGACTGCCTTGCCGGGTCAGTGCATCGATGCGCTGGATGTGAGCATCAGCAATTACGAGCAACCGCAGCCCGAATTGCTGCGCTGTGCGGCGGATCGCGTGGTGGAAGAGACCGTGCACAGCCATCTGCTCAAATCCAATTGCCCGGTCACCAGTCAGCCGGACTGGGGCAGCGTGGTGGTGGAATACAAGGGGCGGGCGCTGGACCATGCCAGCCTGCTGACCTACCTGATCAGCTTCCGCCAGCATGCCGACTTCCACGAACAGTGCGTGGAGCGGATCTACCTGGACCTGAAGAACCTGCTCGAGCCTGAGCACCTGACGGTGTATGCACGGTATGTGCGCCGGGGTGGGCTGGATATCAACCCGTACCGCAGCACCGGGGCGATCAACCCGCAGAACCTGCGGTTGGTGCGGCAGTAATGTAACGGGGCCGCGAAGCGGCCCATCGCCGGCTTGCCGGCGATGGGCTGCAACGCAGCCCCGTTGGGTTCAGATCCCCATGCTGTGCAGCGAGTTGGCAATGCTGCGCAGGGTGGCGGTGAGGTCGGGATGTTCGGCCTCGAAGCGTTCAATGGCAAGGTTCACGCCGTCGACCAGGTTGTTGTCCGGGGTGGCTTCCTCAAGCTTCAGCTGGGCTTCGATCTGCCTGGCTTCTTCATGCAGGCTGGCCAGTTCCTCTTCCGAAAGCGGCACATTGCGATCCAGTTGCTCGCGCAGGCTATTCAGGCGCTCTTGCAGTTCGCGGGCAGGCATTGTTCTTACTCCATCAATGACTTGGCAAGGCATGGACCTCAGCGAAGCGGCAAAGGTTCGGGCCTGACCTCTAGCGTAATCCACCTGCCGACGCTTTGCATGACCCGTATCAACGGGGATGTATCAGGGTTTCTCGCCTTTGTGCCGGCGCTGGGCGATGTCCGCGAGGCAGGCATCGAGGGATTCGAGGTGGTCGATCACCGAATGCACGCCCAGGCCAAACAGCGCCAGGGTGGCTTTGCCGCGGGCCAGCTCCTGTTCCTGGCGGCTCAGCGCCTGCCATTGCGCCGAGCCTTGGTCGCAGGCCGCCAGCCCCACCGTCCACAGACCGGCGTTGAGCCCCGACTGCAACAGCAGTGGCACGCCACTGACCAGCACGCAGCCGTCCAGGCGCTGGCTTTGCAGGCTCATCAGCGCTTGCCAGCAGGCGTTGGGGGTCGGCCATCTGCTGCCATTGGCGCAGTGCCCCGGCAGCCAGTCGGGCAGCACGCCGCTCAGGCGTTTGCCTTGTGCGGTACTGACTTCGTCGAGCCAGATGCAGGGCACTTGCTGGGCGCGCAGGCGGTGAAGGGAGTCAAGGGCGCCCGGGGCGGGCAGAGGGCTGCCGTCGGGCGCCTGGACCAGGCAGCCGCGCAGTCCGAACAGTACCGCGGTGAAGGCGGGTGCTTCTTGCATGGCAACGTCCCTAAATAGCCCGCAGGCTATCCGGCATTTGTTACCGGGGGATGACGCAACAGTTGTTCACAAAATCTTGACAGAGTTATGTAAAACTATCGTTCAGCAAGCAAGCCAGTATACTTGCGCCCTATCGAGCAGCGTGCCAATCGCCGCTGCCGCCGTGAAATCCGATGGAGAAACATCTATGCGTAGGTTCGGTGCCGGAGTGATCGAGCGAGTCACCCAGGCCTGTGTCTGCGCCAGCTTGCTGCTGGCGCCCGTGGCAGCAACCCAGGCGGCCACCGAGGAAGATCCGTGGGAGTCGGTCAACCGACCGATCTTCAAGTTCAACGACGTTCTCGATACCTATGCCCTCAAGCCGTTGGCCCAGGGTTATCAGTTCATCACCCCGCAGTTCCTTGAGGATGGCATCCACAATGTCTTCCGCAACCTGGGCGACGTCACCAACCTGGCCAACAACGTGTTGCAGCTCAAGCCTCGGGCGGCGGGCATCGATACGGCGCGCCTGATCGTCAACACCACTTTCGGCCTGGGTGGCTTCTTTGACGTCGGCACCAAGATGGGCCTGCAGCGCAACGATGAAGACTTCGGCCAGACCCTTGGCTACTGGGGCGTGCCCAGCGGGCCATATGTGGTCATCCCGTTCCTTGGCCCAAGCACCGTACGCGACGGCCTGGCCAAGTACCCGGACACCTACACCGAACCCTATCGCTATATCGACCATGTGCCGACGCGCAATTCGATCTTCGCCCTGGACGTGATCGATACCCGCGCCAGCCTGCTGTCGGCGGAGAAGCTGATCCAAGGCGACAAGTACATCTTCCTGCGCAATGCCTACTTGCAGAACCGCGAGTTCAAGGTCAAGGACGGCCAGGTCGAAGACGACTTCTGACCGCTTCGGTCAGGTAATGGGGCTGCTTTGCAGCCCATCGCCGGCAAGCCGGCTCCCACAGGGGATCGCATAACTCTGTGAGGGCCGGCTTGCCGGCGATGGGTCGCAGGGCGGCCCCTTTTGCATTACGCGAATATGTAACGGTTCAATGCATCGCCAGGATGCGCAAGCCGAAGCGCTGCGCACCGCCTGGCTGGTCGGCGATCCACACCACTTCGGTGCTGGCATGCAGCCCGGCGAGGGCCGTGTGGTCCGAGTCGATGCGTACCTCCAGGTGGTCACCCACCTGGAACCGCTGCGGCGCCTGCACCTGCATGCCTGTGCTTGAGAGGTCGATGCACACAGCGCTGATCACCTGGTCGGCCTGCAGCAGCTGGACCTCGGCTTCAATACGCATGCGAATGAAATCACGTTTTTCGCTGTAATCCACGGGTGGCTGGGACATGCTTGCATCCTTTCGTCAGGTTGCGTTGCTCCACATTCTTATAACGCCGGGTGATTTGCCCTGTAAAGTGCAGGGAAGTCTACCTGCCCATGCTTGAAACGCCAGGCGGATGGGAGTACCGTCAGCGCCTTACAGGGCACCTCACTATTTGCCGGACCAGTCTTCTTGTCCTACAACTCAGATAGAGAGTGGCTAGAGAGCATTCCAGTAGCTGTCTGTCGGTCCTCCACAGCCGCTACGCCAACCCAAATCTGGCGCCGTTCGCCCACATGCAGAAACCCAGTGCAACGCTGCTGATCATCGATGACGACGAGGTGGTCCGTGCCAGCCTCGCCGCCTATCTGGAAGACAGCGGCTTCAGCGTCCTCCAGGCCGGCAACGGCCAGCAGGGCCTCCAGGTCTTCGAAGCACACCAGCCCGACCTCGTGATCTGCGATCTGCGCATGCCGCAGATGGGCGGCCTCGAACTGATCCGCCGGATCAGCGAGCGCGCGCCGCAGTTGCCGGTGATCGTGGTGTCCGGTGCCGGCGTAATGAGCGACGCGGTCGAAGCCTTGCGCCTGGGCGCGGCGGACTACCTGATCAAGCCCCTCGAAGACCTGGCCGTGCTCGAGCACTCGGTGCGCCGCGCGCTCGACCGCTCGCGCCTGGTGCTTGAGAACCAGCGCTACCGGGAGAAGCTCGAAGCCGCCAACCGCGAATTGGAGGCCAGCCTGCACCTGCTGCAGGAGGACCAGACTGCCGGCCGCCAGGTGCAGATGAACATGCTGCCGGAAAACCCCTGGGTGGCCGGCGATTTCGCCTTCGAGCACCAGATCATCCCGTCGCTGTACCTGTCGGGCGACTTCGCCGACTACTTCCGGGTGGACGACCGGCGCATTGCCTTCTACCTGGCGGACGTATCCGGCCACGGTGCCTCGTCGGCGTTCGTCACGGTGCTGCTGAAGTTCATGACCACGCGCTTGCTGTTCGAATTCAAGCGTGGCGGCAAGATGCGCGAGTTCAAGCCTTCGCAGGTACTCAGCCACATCAACCGTGGCTTGATCAACTGCAAGCTGGGCAAGCATGTGACCATGGTCGGTGGGGTCATCGACGAGGACACCGGCCTGCTCACCTACAGCGTCGGCGGCCACTTGCCGCTGCCGGTGCTGTATACCCCCGGGCAAGCCCGTTACCTGGAAGGCCGCGGCCTGCCGGTGGGGTTGTTCGACGAGGCCAGCTACCAGGACCTGGTGCTGGAGCTGCCAGCGCAGTTCAGCCTCACCCTGATGTCCGACGGCATTCTGGACCTTTTGCCCGGGGACACACTCAAAGATAAGGAAGCGGCCTTGCCGGAGATCGTCAAGGCAGCGGGTGGTAGCCTGGACGGGCTGCGCCAACGATTCGAATTGGCTACGCTTGGGGAGATGCCGGATGATATCGCCCTATTGGTGTTGAGCAGGAACCTTGAATGAGTACTGGTAGAATCCAGTTTGCCGAACAAAGCGGGACCTTCGTTCTGAAATTTGTCGGTGAAGTGCGCCTGACCCTGTGTTCGGCACTGGATGCGACGATCGAGAAGATCTTCACCGCGCTGAACTTCTCGGCCATCGTCATCGACCTGACCGAAACCGAAAGCATCGACAGCACCACCCTGGGCCTGCTGGCCAAGCTGTCGATCCTGTCCCGGCAGAAGGTCGGCCTGCTGCCGACCGTGGTCACCACCAACCCGGACATTTCCCGGCTGCTGCAGTCCATGGGCTTCGACCAGGTGTTCAACATCGTCGACCGCCCGGTGCCGTGCCCGGAGTGCCTGACCGACCTGCCTTCCCAGGACCAGGACGAGAGCGTGGTGCGCTCCAAGGTGCTGGAGGCGCACAAGATCCTCATGGGCTTGAACGACTCCAACCGCGAAGCGTTCCATGACCTGGTGAGCGCGCTGGAAAGATCCTGATCTATCGCGGGGCAAGTCGCATCGGCGCACCGCCGCTCCCACTCAGCCCACCCACAGGCAGTGCGAGGGGGCTTTGTGCGAGCGGGCTTCCCCCGTGATGGCTTCAGTCCTTGATGAACGCCGTAGCTGGCGAACCATCGGCATTCAACTGATACACCCGCGCCGGCCGCCCCTGGTCATCGAAGAACACCTGCCCCAGCCCCGCGCTGTTCCACAGCCGTTCCCCGGCCTTGCTCCGGCTGGGTGTACGCGGCACCACTTCCATCTGGCGACGCTTGGTAAACCAGTTGAGCGGCGAGCGCGGCGAATACAGCCAGCGGTTGAGCCGGTCGAGCACATCCAGCAGGCGCCGGGGGAACTCGTTCTTGATCCCGCTGCTGGTCACCTGCCACAAGTGCGGGCTGCGCTGGCGATGGCGGATCAGCACTTCGTAGACGAATGAGTAGTGCACGTCGCCCGACAGCACCACGTAATGCCCAGGCGTGCGCGAGTGGCGGAAGATATTGAGCACCACCTGCGCCGCGCCGCGGTGCGCCATCCAGTTCTCGGCATCGACCAGCAACGGGTAGCCCAGGGCGCTGAACACCCGTTGCACGGTTTCGATCAGCTTGACCCCGAAGATCGGCGCCGGCGACACGATGATCGCCGAGGGGTGATCGAGCAGCGCCTGCTGCAGTTCACTCAGCGCCTCCCAATCGAGCAGGCCCGAAGGCTTGGCCAGGTTGCTTTCGCTGCGCCAGCGCCGGGTGCGGGTGTCCAGCACCAGCAGCGTCGGGTTGCTCGGCAGCGCGTATTGCCAGCCCTGGAAGCGCAGCAGTTCGCCGATCAGTTCATCCCGCGCCTCATGCAACTGGCGGCACTGTTGGACCAGCGCCGCGCAGCCGTCCGGGTCGTTGCCCCAGCCCTGGCACAGCAGGTAGCCGAGCAGCGCGTTGCCGATGATCCGCCGCGAGAACGGATGGCCGTAGGCGGTCTGTTCCCATTGCGCCGACAGGTTCCAGTCGTCGGTGATGTCGTGGTCGTCGAAGATCATCAGGCAGGGCAGGTGGGCCATGACCCGCGCCACCTGGCCGAGGCCGTCGCGGAAGGCCTCGATCAGCGGCCGCTCTTGGCGGTAGCGGGCCTGGCGCTTGTCGGTGAGGCCGGATGGCATCTGCATGCCCACCAGGGACCACGGCAGCGGCGACCAGACCAGCAGGTACATGGCCATGACTTCGGCGAAGGTCACCAGGTGGTTGTCGGCGTTGCTGGAGGAGAAGATCGGCTTGCGCTTGCCGCCGAAGAAGCGCTCACGCAGGGTTTCGTTGCCTTCCTGGGCCGGCAGCAGGTCGGCGCGGTGGTAATAGCAGGCCGGGTGCTGGTAGAGCGCGGCGCCGCTGTCGACCAGGGCGCCGTCCAGCGCCTCGTCGAACAGGCCCAGACGCTCGATCAACCCGTGGATGGCGCGCAGCATCGGGCCGGCGACATCGTCGGCATACACCTGGTCGCCGCTCATCAGCAACACGGCGGGGCGCTCCTCGGGGCGCGGGCCGGCGGCCAGCAGGCGGTCGGCGCACAACAGGCCGTCGGCAGCCGGATGATGGGGCTTGCGGCATGAGCCGTGGAGCACCTGGTCGAGGCGCTCGCGCAGCACGAAGCTGGGGTGACTGGCGCCGGGGTAGAGCAGGTGCGGGGCCCAGTCGGCGATGCCCTGGCCGTTGGCCAGGCGCAGGTCGTACTCGAGCGCCACGTCGCTGGGTAGCGGCTGTTCGAAGTGGATATCCAGCAGGTGGATGAAGGCGTGCGTGCCGACCGCGATCACTTCGCAATGCGCGGTGGCGCTGATGCCGGCCTGTTCCAGGACAAATTCGGCTTGCAGCGGTTGCGAACCGACCAGCCAGATCGCCAGACGCTGCGGCTCCAGGCGGCGCAGTACCGGGCCGGCAAGGACAAGGGGGAGGGTAGTGCTGGGGATCATCTATGGCTCGGTTTTGTCTGGTATGACGCTATCGCGGGGCAAGCCCGCTCCCACTGGTTATGGGGAATGCGGCCCCAACGAAAACGGGCGGAAATGCTCTGCATTAACCGCCCGTCGATCAAGCCGAAGATGTATCAGGCTTTGTCAGCCAGCCATCAGCGCTTCCAGCTTCTCCTGGTCGCGGGCGAACTGGCGGATGCCTTCGGCCAGCTTCTCGGTGGCCATGGCGTCCTCGTTCATTGCCCAGCGGAACTGGCTCTCGTTCAACTGCTGCCTGGCTTCGCCGGCATTGCCCGGCTTGAGGATGCGCGGCAGATCGCCTTGGTCGTCCGCCAGCTGCTGCAGCAGCTCGGGGCTGATGGTCAGGCGATCGCAGCCGGCCAGTTGTTCGATCTGGCCGATATTGCGGAAGCTCGCGCCCATGACCACGGTGTTGTAGCCATTGGTCTTGTAGTAGTCGTAGATGCGCGTGACCGATACCACGCCCGGGTCCTCGGCGCCGACGTACTCCTTGCCGGTGCTCTTCTTGTACCAGTCGTAGATACGCCCCACGAACGGCGAGATCAGGAACACCCCGGCATCGGCGCAGGCCTGGGCCTGGGCGAAGGAGAACAGCAGGGTGAGGTTGGTCTGGATGCCTTCCTTCTCAAGTTTCTCGGCGGCGCGGATGCCTTCCCAGGTGGAGGCCAGCTTGATCAGCACGCGGTCTTTGGGCACACCGGCTGCTTCATACAGCTCGATCAACTGACGGGCCTTTTTCAGCAGCGCCGGCTCGTCGAACGACAGCCGCGCGTCCACTTCGGTGGAGATCCGCCCCGGAATGACCTTGAGAATGCCCGAGCCCACCGACACCGCGAACTTGTCGCAGGCCAGGTCGACATTGCCCTTTGCATCGGCCTTGACCTGCTTGAGCAGGTCGGCGTAGCCGGCAATGGCCGCGGCCTTGAGCAGCAGCGACGGGTTGGTGGTGGCGTCGACCGGTTTGAGGCGGGTGATGGCATCCAGGTCGCCGGTGTCGGCGACCACGGTGGTGAACTGCTTGAGTTGTTCCAGCTTGGAGGTCATGGGCGTGCTCTGTCCTGTGCAATGACTCGACATTACCCGAGCCCCGACAGCCACTCAAGGCCCGTCGCAGGCGTATCGGGAAAGCCTTCGCAGGCAACGCGATCCTTCTATAGGCGCACGCTTGCCCGCATCAGGCTGCAAAGCAGCCCCGGCTCACACCGGGGCTGCGGCAAAAGGCATTGCCTTCGAGTGCCAACCCCGCCGCAGGTTCCCTCAGCGCCCCTGCAGCAGCTCGGCGGCCTGGTCCAGCACCTTCAGCGGCTCGCTGGCCTTGTGAATGTCCGCCGACAGCAGCTGGCGGAAGCGCCGCGCCCCCGGGAAGCCCTGGCCCAGCCCGAGGATATGCCGGGTGATGTGATGCATCGCACCGCCGCTTTGCATATGCGCGACGATATACGGGCGCAGCTTTGCAATGGCCTCTGCGCGGCTGACCACCGGCGCCGCGCTGCCGAACAGCTGCTGGTCGACCTCGGCCAGCAGGTACGGGTTGTGGTACGCCTCGCGTCCCAGCATCACGCCATCGAAGGTCTGCAGGTGAGTGCGGCATTCGTCGAGGGTCTTGATGCCGCCATTGAGCACTAGTTCCAGGTCCGGGAAGTCGGCCTTCAACTGCGCCGCCACGTCATAGCGCAGTGGCGGGATTTCGCGGTTTTCCTTGGGCGACAGGCCTTCGAGGATGGCGATGCGCGCATGCACGGTGAAACTGCGGCAGCCGGCGTCGCGCACCTGGCCGACGAAGTCGCACAGCTCGGCGTAGCTGTCGCGGCCGTTGATGCCGATGCGGTGCTTGACCGTGACTGGAATGCTGACTGCGTCCTGCATGGCCTTGACGCAATCGGCCACCAGCGCCGGATGGCCCATCAGGCAGGCGCCGATCATGTTGTTCTGCACCCGGTCGCTGGGGCAGCCGACGTTGAGATTGACCTCGTCATAGCCGGCATCCTCGGCCAGGCGCGCACAGGCGGCCAGGTCCGCTGGCACGCTGCCGCCCAGTTGCAGGGCCAACGGGTGCTCGGACACGTCGTGGCGCAGGAAGCGCTGGGCGTCGTTGTGCAGCAGCGCGCCGGTGGTGACCATTTCGGTGTAGAGCAGGGCGTGCCTTGAGAGCAGGCGCAGGAAGAAGCGGCAGTGGCGGTCTGTCCAGTCCATCATCGGTGCCACGGAGAAGCGGCGGGATGGCTCGGGGCGCGTGGTGTATGGCGTTGAAGCGGATTCTAGGGACATTCTGGTCTACACGGTTTTGTACCATTTTCCGGGGTTTTTCGGGCGTTCTGGGTGTGATGGCGTACGATTTGCCACCGCCACTCACGCTTGTACCAACGGAAAACATGGCAACGATCAGAGCAAGGAAAAAGGCCGATGGAACGGTCATCCATACCGTCCGGATCCGCCTCAAGAAAAAAGGAGCCCTAGTCTACCAAGAGTGTCAGACCTTCGCCCGCCAGCAGGCAGCTCAAGCCTGAGCGAAGCGACGAGAGATCGAATTGGGCGACGCCAGGTGCGAGCCAGGCAGAGCCAACCCGGCCCCTTTGGAACGATGAAGCGGCAGCCGCTCATGGATTCGGCCAGGATGAGTGCACATTGATGTATCGCTGGCGCTCGGCGTACCACGGGCAAAACCAATTTTTCCCCTGCCGTGCATCCAGTTCTATCGCTGGTGGGTAGTACTAATGGGCAGCCTGTGACTGCCCAGCCAATGACCTGTCAGGAGCACACCTCATGAGCCCCAAGTTCTCCGCTATGCTGCTCGCTTGCAGCCTCATCCTTGCGCTGCAGCCAGCCCACGCCCAATCTGCGCTGCCAGAGGCAGTCAAGGTCCCCGATGGCCATCGCGTCATGCTCGAGACTGTCGGCGTCGGCGAGATCACCTACGAATGCCGCGACAAGGCCTCCGCGCCTGGCCAGACCGAATGGACTTTCGTTGGCCCCAAGGCCGTGCTCAATGACCGCGCCGGCAAACAGGTAGGCGATTACTTCGGCCCTCCCGCCACTTGGCAAGCCAAGGACGGCTCGAAAGTCACCGGTACGCAGCTGGCGGTAGCCCAGGCGGAGAAAGGCGCCATCCCCTATCAGCTGGTCAAGGCCAACCCGGCCGAAGGCAAAGGCGCCATGCAAGGGGTCAGCTATATCCAGCGCCTGGCAACCCGTGGTGGCGTGGCGCCGGCAAGCGACTGCACGACGCAGAACAAAGGTGCCAAACAGGTCGTGCAGTACCAGGCAGACTACGTGTTCTGGACAGCCAAGTGACGCGCCCGTGGCCGACACTCCGCCGTTGATGATCTACGCTCGATGGCAAGCCCCCGGCTGGATGGCCGGGGTCCCTTGCCTCACACAAGGAAGCCGCAAACGTTGAATGCGTCTGTCACCCCTTTGGACTTCCAACGCTGCCTGGAGGCGTGTGCACTGGGCGACCGGCGAGCCCTGCAGGCACTCTACGATCAGGAAGGTGCGCGCCTGCTCGGCGTTGCCCGGCGCATCGTGCGTGACGATGCCACCGCCGAGGACATCGTCCACGATGCGTTCATCCGCATCTGGACCCGTGCTGCCAGCTTTGACCCGGCGCGTGGCTCGGCTCGCGGCTGGATCTACAGCATCACTCGCCATCTGGCGCTCAATGCAATACGCGACAGCCGCCGTGAAACCGTGCTGGACGACGCCGACATCGATAGCTCGGCAGCATTGCCGGCAGGGGGCGATGACATTGACCTCTGGTCAGGCTCGGCAAAAATCTACCGTTGCCTCGAACAATTGCAGCCCACGCCACAGCGCTGCATCTTGCACGCCTATGTGGACGGCTGCAGCCACGCCGAAATAGCCGGCCTGCTGGGTGCGCCGTTAGGCACCGTCAAGGCTTGGATCAAGCGCAGCCTGAAGGCGCTGCGGGAGTGCCTGGAATGAAGCCGGATACTGCCGAAGCGTTGGACACCCTTGCCGGCGAGTTCGTGCTGGGGACGTTGTCACCGGAGCAACACGCCGCGATGACCGAGCGCCTGAGCGTCGACCCGTCCCTGCGTGCCGCGGTGGATGCTTGGGAGGAACGTCTGCTGGAGCTGACCGCGCTGGCTGCGCCCCAGCCACCGAGTGCCCGGCTATGGGGCCGTATCCAGCGCAGCCTGAACGAGCTGGCCACGCCTTCGAAACAGCAGCGAACCCATTGGTGGCAACGTCTCGGCCTGTTGCAAGCACTGAGTGCTGCAGGGCTGGCTGCAAGCATACTGCTGGCGTTTGCGTTGTTGACGGCGCCGCCGGCCACCACGCAATTCGTGGTGGTTCTCGTGGCGCCGGGCAACCAGGCACCCGGCTGGGTGGTGCAGACCAGCGACAGCCGCATGATCGAGCTGATTCCGTTGGGCGAGGATGCCGTCCCCGAAGGCATGGCCCTGCAGTTCTGGACCAAGGGTGAGCAGTGGCGAGCACCGGTGTCGCTGGGGCTGGTCAAACCCGGTGAACCCTATCGTGTTCCGATACAGCGCCTGCCCCCGTTGGAGGCCAACCAGTTGTTCGAGCTGACATTGGAGAAATCCGGCGGCTCGCCTACCGGGCTACCGACGGGGCCCGTGAGGTTCATTGGCCGCGCGGTAAAGGTGATATGAGCATCTGGATAACCGCTTGAAAGTGCTGCGCAAGGTCTTCACCTGCGCGGTACTGACGTGTTCTCGCCTGTTGAAATGATCAATGCCCAGGCACTGATAAAGACCGCCAGCAGCATACCATGGCGTCACAGCGCGTTTTCCAACAGCGCCCCCAGTACCCCGCTGGCGAGCACAACCAACCACGCCGGCAACTTCCAGAGCATCAAGGCAACCAGTGCCATCAAGGCCAGGCCAACGTCCTGCGGCGCGTGGATTGCGCTCGTCCACACCGGCTGATACAGCGCGGCAAGCAACAGACCTACGACAGCAGCATTGATGCCCAGCAGTGCCGCTTGGGCTCGGGCATTGCAGCGCAAATGCTGCCAGAACGGCAAGGCGCCCACCACCAGGAAAAATGAAGGCGCGAAAATCGCCAGCAGGCAGATCAGGCCTCCTGTCCAACCATTGGGTGCCTGCTGCATAGAGGCGCCGAGGAAGGCCGCGAAGGTGAATAGCGGCCCTGGCACAGCCTGGGCGGCCCCATAGCCAGCCAGGAACACATCATTATCAACCCAGCCAGGAGGCACAACTTCCGCTTGCAAAAGTGGCAGCACGACATGCCCACCACCAAAAACCAGCGAGCCGGCGCGGTAGAAGGAATCGATCATCGACAGTGACTGGGAGTTTAACCGGCCTGCCAAGAAAGGCAGGCCAAGCAGCAATGCAAAGAACAGGGCAAGCCAGAAAAGACCCGCGCGACGCCCCAGGCCCGTGGTGAGTGCTTCATGCACTCCACTTGGCTGCGGCTTGAACAGCAGCAGCCCCGTGACTGCCGCCAGGCCTATCACCGCTACTTGCGCCAAGGCGTAAGGCATCAGCAGCATGAGGCAGGCCGCAACTGCCATGAGGGTGATCCGCGGCGTATCCGGGCATAGATGGCGGGCCATACCCCACACTGCCTGGGCCACGACCGCCACCGCCACTACGTGCAAACCGTGCAGTACCCCGGCAGGCAGGGCATCACCCTGGTTGGCGATGCCGAGCGCGAACAGAACAAGGGCGACCGCCGAAGGTAAGGTAAACCCCACCCATGCAGCCAGTGCACCACCATAGCCTGCACGTATCAGCCCAACCGCGATACCAACCTGACTACTGGCCGGACCCGGAAGAAACTGGCAAAGGGCGACCAAGTCCGCATAGCAACGCTCGCTCAGCCACTGTCGACGCACCACCAGTTCATCCCGGAAGTAACCCAAATGGGCAATCGGGCCGCCGAAGGAGGTCAGCCCCAGGCGCAAAAAAACCAAGAACACTGCCCAGGGGCTACGGTCGGTTGGGATGGCATCGGACATGTGTATCGACTCATCATCAAAGCTGCGGGCAGATGATAATTGAAGAGGGGGAAAATGGGATTTTTGGGCTGGCGCTGCAACGCACCCCGGTATTTCGTGCCACTGGTCATATCGATCGCTCTTTCCCTTGGCAAAGTGACCGAACTGTTGAGGGCTGACAGAGGGGGAACGTGATGGATGACGAAGCGAAACGAATAGCGGCACTGGAACAGGTGGTGTTTGCGTTACTGGCTGCCGGAGCGGTCAGGGGGATTCCTCCCAACGATCTGCGGCTTCATGCCATTGGCGGCCTTCTCACCGGCACTCGCGGGCGTTGGGTGGATGAAGAGCATATTGGTGATGCAATCAACGAGCTTCACCGGGCAATGCGTTTTTTCCCTGATTGATTGTCCCGATGTATCAGCTGGCGCAACTGTCCGACCGTCCTGATGGCTGGCATAGGGTCGCTTCGCTTTATGTGCCTTACTTGGATCTCATGCCAGCGGAGAACGTCATGAGATCGAGGGGCAAGACCTTCTGGGATTGGGCGGATGCCAAGCTGCACAGTCGTACACATACTGAAGTGCTCGAATTCGGGTTGACCATCGATGTTCAGGTCCGGCTTTCCCGTGTGGGTGCCACTGAACTGTTCATTGGCATCTATGGGCCGGACGGTGCTTGCCTCCACGAGGAAGCGCACAAGGCGAGGCCAGGTCAATCCATGACCACCGCGATGTCATGGGGTGTCGCGCTGGCACGGGATATCGCCGCGTCCTTTGCGAAGCCTGGCCCCAAGGCGACTGATGGCGCGACAGAACATCGACCGAGCCCATGAGCCGTCTTTCTCCAAACAGGTGCGGTATCTCGCAATGCCTTCCGAGGGAGGCCGCGATGCGTGCCAATCCGAGAGCGCAGGGCAGCACTGATCCCGAGGTCCCGGCGCGCAGGCCTGGATGAACGGGTTGTCAGGCCAAGCCTGGCTTCGTGCTGGGCTTTTGCTATTCAGACAGCACATTCACTGCTTTTTGGCTTCCACGCTGTGGACCAACGCTTCGCCTTCGTTGCGCACGTTGCCCACTTGTTTGTCCACGGGGTGCCACTTGAAGTCGCTTGCCGGGCGGCAACCGGCCTGGACGATTTCGGCGGCGCGTTCCTCCGAGGTGGCAGGGTCGATCCATTCGCGTGCCAACGCAGGATTTAGGACCAACGGCTTACGGTCGTGGATGTCGACGAGACCTTGGTCAGCTGCCGCGGTGATGATCACGAAACCGTCGCGCTCGTCTGGCTCGATGCCGGCGTGGACTTCTGCCAGCGCCGCGAAGAGCAGAGGGGCCTCGTCCGCAGCCTGGATGTAGTAGGGCTGCTTGCGCTTGGGGTCCGCAGGATCGGGTATCCACTCGAACCAGCCATTGGCCGGCGCCAAGGCTCGGCCATTCGGCCAAAGCGATTTGAAGAACTTCCCCGTCATCACCGTCTCGGCCCGCGCATTGATCGGGTCGGGCCGCTTCCCCTTCGCCCAGAACGGCGACCATCCCCACTTCACCCGATCGACGCTCAACCCTCCAGGCACTGGCCTTATCAGCTCTACACGGGTAGAGGGCGCCACGTTGTACCGGTTGATCCGCTCATGGTCGTACCCGTTGATGACCACCAGATCGAGAGCCAACTGCCGCAGGTAGTCGTCCATGCTCTCGTAGATCGAATACCTCCCGCACATACCACACCTCGCTCGTTTGTCGGCTGCCTCGCGTCCGCGCATTGACGTAGGAACGGTCTGACAGTTTACTGTATGAATATACAGCTATTCATTTGAGTTGATCTGCCATGACCATCACCTTCCTGGGCGCGCCGACGGGCGGCCCTGCGCTGCTGCCGGTGTATTCGTTCCGTGTGCCGGCCGGGTTCCCTTCGCCGGCGGCAGATCATCTGGAGCGGCATATCTCCCTCGACGAGCTGTTCGACCTGCGTGCCCCGCACGTGTACCTGGTGCAGGTGGAGGGCGACAGCATGCAGGGGGCCGGGATCTTCTCGGGCGATCTTCTTATCGTAGACCGCAGCAAGGAGGCCGAGCACGGCGACATCGTGATCGCCGCGATCAACGCCGAGCCCGTGTGCAAGCGCCTGTACCGGCGTGACGGTGTGTTGATCCTGCAATCGGAGAATCCCGCCTACCCACCGCGGCACGTCATGGAGGGCGACGACCTGGTCATCTGGGGCGTAGTTCGCTACAGCGTGCGCGATCATGCCCAGTGACCAGGTGTTCGCGCTGATCGACTGCAACTCGTTCTATGCGAGCTGCGAGCGTGTGTTTCGCCCGGATCTGGCCAAGACGCCCATCGTGGTGCTGAGCAACAACGACGGCTGTGTGATCGCCCGGTCATACGACGCTAAGC
Organism: Pseudomonas sp. BJa3; assembly: GCF_026343815.1. Classification (NCBI taxonomy): domain Bacteria; kingdom Pseudomonadati; phylum Pseudomonadota; class Gammaproteobacteria; order Pseudomonadales; family Pseudomonadaceae; genus Pseudomonas; species Pseudomonas sp. BJa3. The sequence goes on from NZ_JAOXMC010000007.1 coordinate 79,022, forward strand.
CCTACGTGAAGATGGGCGAGCCCTATTTCCAGGCCAAGGAGAAGCTGCGGCACCATGGCATCGTGGCGTTCTCGTCCAACTATGCGCTGTATGGCGACATGAGCGAGCGGGTCATGTCGCTGATCGAGTCGATGGTGCCTGCGGCCGAGGTCTACTCGATCGACGAATGTTTCGCTGATCTGACCGGCGTGCAGGGGAGCCTGACCCAGTTCGGCCGGGATGTGCGTGCCAAGGTGCTGCGCTGTACCGGCATCCCCGTCGGGGTCGGGATCGCCCGCACCAAGACTCTGGCGAAACTCGCCAACCACACGGCGAAGCGCCTGCAGGCGCATACGGGCGGAGTGGTCGATATCACTGACGATTTCAAGCGCGATTGGGTGCTGCGCAATACTGAGGTGAAAGAGGTATGGGGGATTGGTCGGCGGATGACGGCGCACCTAGAGGCGATGGGCATCCGAACGGCCATGGACTTGGCGAAGGCAGATCCGCAGATGTTGCGCGACAAATTCAGCGTGGTGGTCGAGAAGACCGCGCGTGAGCTCGCCGGCACACCCTGTCTCGAGTTGGATGAGGCTGACCCGCCGAAGCAGGAGATCTGCTGCAGCCGGATGTTTGGCAAGCGGCTGACGGAGCTGGCACCTATCAAGCAGGCGGTGGCCACCTACACGGCGCGAGCAGCGGAGAAGCTGCGCGACCAGGGATCGGTATGCAAGCGCATGCGAGTCAGCATCCGCACGGGGATGTTCAATCCGGACGAAGCCAAGTATGCCAGGGGCGCCTTGGTCGAGCTGCCATACCCAACCAACGATACGCTGCTGCTCACCAGGGCCGCCACCGAAGCGGTGGGGCAGGTCTACCGCTCGGGCTTCCGCTATAGCAAGGCCGAGGTTCTGCTGATGGATCTGCGGCAGCCGGGGGAATTCAGCGATGATCTGTTCGCTGTGACGCAGCCGGCGGCTTGCGATCGACTGATGTCGATGCTGGACGAAATCAATGGCAAGTACGGCCGAGGGACGATGCGTACGGCCAGCGTCCCCGACACCCCTGACTGGGGGATGCGGCGTGAGATGATGAGTCATTCGTACACCACGCGGATCGATCAGCTATGGCGAGTCCGGTAGAAAGGCAGGCCAGATCATGGGGCAAAAATGGGGCAAACCGAGCGCCATTCCATGCCCCTCTATGCCCTTTGGACTCTTCACCGGCAGTAGAGAAATGCGCCCAAGCCCTTTGCGTATGGGGTTTGGGCGCATTTTCTCGTCAATACTCCAGCACAACCGGGGGGTGTTGAATGCTATTTGCGGAAATTTTTCCCTATTTGTATGAAGTTGTCCAAGTAGTTTTCGAGAATTCCTGCATTATTCAGCATGCGGAATGTATTTCTGTTTGCCGCATTCTTTACGTCGTTATCGTCAATCATGCACCATGCACACGCTTCTGATTCGGAGTGGGTCGGCTCTTTGCAATGCATGCATCGATCTTGAGTTGATGTGATTTCATTACCGTTGAATATATGGGTATTGTTTTCGGAGTCTAATAAAAATGGAGTTGTTGAGCTTCTTCCAATGTGTTTTTCGAAGTACTTGCATCCTATGGATGTTGCAACTTCTTTTAGTTTTGCTTTTGTTTCGGTAGAAGCTTTCGCCCCTACGATTATTGAGGTTACGCAACTTGCCGGGAAGTGGAGGAGCGTTAAATGCTCATTTATTTTCACAGCTGTTTTTTCGTCAGCGATCAAGCGTCGCTCTTGCTCGTAACCCCAGCAGGTTTGCTTTGTGAAATACGCTGCGCTGCCGATCGCCTGCCATAGCCAGCCAACATGTCTTGGCTTGCTGACTACGTATGCACGCAGGAGCATGTCTTGCATGCCGTCGTGAGGCGTATCTTGATAATCAATGTCGCCAAAGCTCGACTCGCTCTCCTGGGACTCGAGCCACTCATTGAGTGCGGCCTCGTCTATCTCAGCAACGAAGCCTTGTGAGTTTGAAGCGTAGTGAGCCCAAAGAGGGGTGATCAATGGGGACTTGGAAAAGCAGGTAACTGGCTGATGAGTTACCATGGCGATTATTTCTTTGTAGTATGCGAGGATTTCGGGCTCTTGGTTATAGTCGATCGTCAAGAAGAATTCAAACGGATCGTTGTAATCTTTTAGGTAAGATAACTTTAGGGTGCATTTGTGGTCTGCCAGTAGAAATCTGTCGGCAATATCCGGGCCCATATACTTATAGAGTTTTTTGCTTTCTTCCATGAGGAGCTCACGTTCAGGTTTGAGTGATGTATAAGCGTGATCTGTTGCTTACGCAGCATGATAGTCGATGGAGAAAAAGGAAAGAAGCGGGTGTGCGTACAGCGTGGTGTGCTGCCGTCGCTCGCGCTCCTGGATGATCAGTGCCATCTAACCCGCTCTTGTCTAGTCAGCTTAAGCGGTTTGCGAGCTCCGATGTTTGGGAGCCGTAGGCTGTTAGCGGAGAATGGAGAGTGGTAAAAAATTGGTACGCTATTCAGCTATTTGCATTGCAGCCTACGTAGCTCAAGGCCTGTAAGAAAAGTTAGCCCAATCCATCATCGGTGCGACAGAAAACCTCCTAACTACCGTATCTGCTGGTTTGCCGGTGTTTTCTGTCTGTGCCTGCTGCATTTTCGAATCTTTCATTTGATGCGGTTTGCTATCGTTTCTGCTTATTCCTCCCCTCATGCCCATTACCACAATGTAGCAACCCGAATCAGCCGTGTGGCAGATCCAAGGGAGTCATCACGCAGCGCAAGTGCAAGGATGGGGCATCGGGCCTCACCGCCCAGATCCGCATCTCATAGGAAGGGCTCGCAGTCTATCAGGAAAGCAGGCCTTCAGCCGCGAGGCTGGCAACACCAGAAGGCCTACAACAAGGTGTTCAAGCGGTTGCACCTCATAGGTTCTGTACATCCACAGTCACCCATACTGTGTTGAAGCGGGGCTCGGGATGCTCATGTACTCCGACACTCCGCTTCCTCCCCCGTTTCGCCTTGTCTGGCCTTTGAGACATACTTCGTACATACCAAGCGCAAGCTGGCGGAAAGCTTCGCTGCGATGGTCGCAGTGCAGTGTTAGCTCAGTGCCTAAGTCAACGATCTCGGACTGCTTGGCTGGGCGCAGTTAAGTCAATCTCTGTAACATTCAGCTGCCATGAGATATGGCGATAATAGGACTTGCTTGGCAAGTAGGGTGATGTTTGTTGGTCTTGTCTCATGAAATAGTCTTCCTGCTTATTTTGGTGCTATTTGATTCTGAATGTATTGGCGTCAAGCGATTCGGTCAAGAGGGCTAATTGTGTTTTGTATCTGGAGCAGTTCCAGATTATGCCAGAATTTTTATTGTTGGCTTTTTTCAGGGGACATAAGGGCGCGTTTCACGACTGAAAGTAGCGAGGTTGGTTGGGGTAAACATTTATGTGTCGATAGAAGTGCCGTGGCCTGGTCTTCTGTCTGGGAGCGTCCATGCTCGAGGTTTTTTCATCACTGTGAGATGTTGGGGTGCTGATTATTGCTCTGGTTTTTATCTGTAAAATCAATAGCTTAAATTTTTCTGTCGAGGCGACATCGTTTTCTTTTTTAAGTTCATTTTTTTAGTCCATTTCCGATTGACGGCACTTTCGTTCGGCTATAGAATTCGCCGCCCTCGACCTAAAATACGGATTTTTGTCGTGATCTTGATTCCTGCGTACGAACCTGATGGAACCCTAGTCAAGCTAGTAAATGAACTAACTGAGATGATGCGCGCCACCCAGCAGAACGTGCCGCTGCTCATCATCAATGACGGTTCCCGTCGGGAAGGTGCGCTCCAGGTGTTTGCCGATCTGGAGGCACTGGGTGTCGAGGTTGTGACCCATCCTGAAAACAAGGGAAAGGGCGGGGCATTGAAAACCGGCATCGCGATCGCACGTGATCGAGGAATGCCCTTCGTGGTAACCGCTGACGCCGACGGTCAGCACCTGCCAGTAGATATTCTCCGGGTAATGGCGGCCGGCATTGAGGCCGACGATTCAGTGATCCTGGGGCGCCGAGTGTTTGACAAGACCACGCCGCTGCGCTCCAAGTTCGGCAACGAATTGACTATCCGGATCTTCCACTTGGTGCACGGAAAGCGCGTTAATGACACCCAGACGGGCTTGCGATTCATTCCTTCAGCTTTTTATGAGGATCTCTTGGGTATCCCCAAGGACAGATATGACTTCGAACTGGCGGCATTGATTCTCTTCGCGCGCAGGAACAAACTGCAGGAAGTCGTGATTCAAACTGTCTATGAGCCGGGCAACCCGTCTTCACACTTCCGTAAACTGCAGGATTCCGCCAAGATCTATGCCGTGCTATTGCGTGGGGGCATGGTCTCGTTGCTCCTCGCCCTGATGGACTTTCTGACGTTCCATCTACTCGATTCGTTGACAGGCTCCACCCTGCTGTCTGTGGTCGTGGCCCGTACTGTTGGTACCCTGGGCTACTTCTATCTTGCCCGAAGCTTTATATACAAGGTGGGAGGGGACACTGTCAGAACCTTCATAAAGTACCTCCTTTTGGTGCTCCTGAACATCTCAATTCTGGCACCGTTAATCGATCTGGCCAAAGAACAGTTCGAAATGCCGAAGGTGCTGACCTATATCGTCGGTACACTAAGCCTGTTCTTCTTCAATTTCTTCGTACAAAAAGCCGTTATCTTCAAGCCGGCCACTGCGGGCACGTCTGTGGTACCTGTGTTGCCAAGTACCGAAACAACTCGGTAATTCCTTTCAGCCCACCAGCCCAGGCCAGGCCAGGCCAGGCCAAAGCATCTCATCCCTGATGCTTTGGCCTTCGGCCAGCGGCTTCCATTCTAAGTCGCCGCCTCTACCCTGCTTTTGCGAGTCAGACATGAATCGGATCAATCAAGCGCCCCTTTCCTCAGCGGGCAACGAAGCACAATTGCCTGTGCGCACTTTTCGCGTGATCGCGGCATTACTGGTGCTGTGGCTTTTCATCGGCGCGAGCTACCTGTATCGGCAAGAGTTGTCCATACGCTTTGGATTGTGGGACAACTTCGACATCAATGCGGTGAATTACTCCCGCTATAGCGACGCTCGTGACACCGAACAGTTGTTCCAAAACCAGTTGCTCTTGGTCCGTCAGGGCTACCGTAGTGGTGCGCTGTTCGTAGGTCCTAACGACCTTTATAGCCGTCAGTTGTTGCCCATCGACAGCAGCCAGAGCTACCAGATGAGTTTTGATCTGATGGCTGTCGCCGATGGTGCTGACGACAAGGGCTCCTCCACGTACGCCGGCTTGATGTTCTACGACCAGCACAAGAACATCATCCTCGACCCGCAATCGCACATGTTTGGCGTGGCCGCGAATCACATGATCACCCGTGCCAATGGGCGACTTAGTCTAAGTGGTGTGTTTTCACCAACCGGGCAGGGACCGAACCGTATCCCACCCAATGCCCACTACATGAAGATCGCTTTTAGCCTCAACTACGCCGACCCCAAGGCATCCGTGATGCTGTCGAGCATCAAGTTTGTGCCCTACGTCGGCGCTGGAGACAACAAATGACGCTATTTTTTGGTTTCCTGGCGGTCGTGCTGTTCATGTTGCTGATCGGGTACATTTGGCCGATCAGGGGGCGTATTGATGGCGCATGCTTGGCAACGTTGACTGTGGCCAGGTCGCTTTGGTTGAGCTGGCTGGTGGTATTCGTATCCTACTGGCTGAACTTGGGCGACCTGTCGTTGCCGATACTGATACTGGTGGCCCTGGTGACCGTGCGCCGTTTTCTCAAGGGGAACGACGCCAGCGTCGGCTTCAGTTTTGGCGGGCTGATGCTGATGCTGGCATTCATGTCGCTCGGCCTGCTGTTGAGTCCGTTAGGAGCGCTCAAGCCAATCTTTGGCGGAGAAATTGTTCTCTCCGGATGGGACGTCAATGCCTCCTGGAACAATTGGGCCATGCAATTGTTCGACAACGCCTATTCCCCATACACCGCCGCCTATCCTTTGTTCCTGCCGGGGCTGTGGTCGCTTGTTTACAAGGCCCAGGCCAACCCGATGGTATGGGTCATGACCCGTTTGTTGCTGTGTGTCTTCCCATTGTTGCTGGTTGTGCAAATTGGTTCTTTGGCCAATGCCCGCCGGCCGCTGGCGGCGCTGCTTGTGTTTCTCTTGGTGTGGGGCATTTTCATGCTCAACCCGACTCTATTGGCCGGCATCACCGACCCGATCGTGATGATGCTCACCCTGATCGCGGGTACGGTGTTGTATTTGGCGACCTGCTTTGGTCGTCAAGACGAGCGGGTCGACCACTACACCCTGTGCGCCGCGTTGTTTGCTGGTATCGGCGCTATTACCAAACAGCCGGGTGCAATTGGTGCGGTCGCGATCGCATTGAGCCTGATCCTGATCGGTTTGCGCTCATCTAAAGGGCTTAGCTGGTACTTGGCGCGGTTGCTGCTGATTATCGTACCGCCTACAACGTTCATGATCATCTTCTACTCCGCGCCTTCGATGCCGACCGCTTTGGGGAATCTCAGTTTTCTCATGAGTCTGACCTCGCGGGCGTCTGATGGGGGGGGGATCTATGAGCATGGCTGGAGCTTGGTGACTAGCATGTTCGGGCGCTTCCCGCTGTTCCTCATGCTGACCTTGGCCGCATTCAACGTGTTCACCCCGAAGCGCCTGGTCAACCAGATCGGTTTGATCTACCTGGTATGCTCGGCCGTGGCCTTCGGCGTCTATTCGAACTGCTGCGCTTATGATGAACGCAACGGCTGGTTCTTGATGGCGCTGCTGGGTATGTCTGCGATCTGCGGCGCGTCCATCCTTGAGGGTGCATTGATGCGCGAACTGGTGCCGCTACAGAGAGCCTTTGGATCGGCGCAGAGTGCCCTGTGGCGTCAACGTACCCGTGGCAGTGCGACATTGCAGCTCATGGGGCTGATTATCGCCGTAGTCTTCGCTGGCCTGTTGCAGTTGGTAGTGGGCGAGGCGCGCTATCTGGAGGCAGCCAAAGAAGCCCGTCGTGAAATTGTCTGGCCTACAGTCAACCACTTGGCCTATACCGATATCGATAATCTGGGCGACGGCTTGATCATTACCAACTACCAGTTCATTGCCCTGCTGCCGGATTTGGAAAAGCGCCATCGGCTCTGTCCGGACATCGCCTGTCTCAGTGCCACCATCAAGCAGCATCCGGGCAGCCGTGTTCTCATGGGGCCGGATTCCTTCAACTACCCGCTGCTACGTGCCTCTTTGGCAAGTACGGATTACCTGGCCCGTGAGGATAAACACGGATTCCTGATTACTCGGGGATTGACGGTTGAAGATCTGCCAACGGCAGTAATGGCGACTTCCAATCCTTGATGCCGTTTTCCGAGGTGTATGGAAAAATGGGCGGTGGATTGGAATGACGCCTCCTCGGCACTCTTTGGGTGCCCATTCTTCTCTGCGCCCTTGCTGATCGACGTGCCTGGTCAGCAAGGGGCAGGCCTGGGGTCTTCGTTACATGTCCCGAGATGCGAGACGATCAGGCCGATTGCCCGCACGCCTCTGAGCAGTCAGATATCAGAAGATCTGCCAACCGCTCTTCTCCCGTTACGCTCGGGCGTGATTAATCCTGCAGGCTTTTCAGCCCAGGTGAGGGCGTGCACGGAATTGACAGTATCTCAGCGCCCGAGGGACGACGATTGGCGTTCTCGGGATTTCGTACAGCGCCAAGCGATATCTATGGCGGGACGATAGTCTGAATAAAACGATCAACCGTTATCGCATATATTTCTATCGTGAAAGCCAAATAGTCTGGTGTTTCAACGAGCGCTGAAAATTAATGGGTGTCAGCCTGTTGTAGAAAGTACTATTCCAGTACTCACTTTAGTATAGGTGGTGTTCAGGTTTGCGCTGAAAGATAAATGGCTTTTAGCCACTATTCGCTAATCGCCAAAGGTTCTAATTGCTCCGTAGCATATTTTTTTGTGATGACTAAGCTCGTAGACGCGCAACGGATGTTAGGGACGTACGCGCGTATATCATGCTGCATCTACTAAAGGACTATCCCATGGAAAGCTTCGCTATCGCAGCCTCACAAATAAACTGGAACGGTGGCCAACGGATTACTTTGACTCCGGGTGATACGGCTACCTGTACGACGTTGCGCCCTGGCCAGATTTACGGGATTTTCATCTATAACTCTGCAGGTAGTGACAACAATGCCACTGTCAATGTGGTATGGAGCAATAGCCAACCCCCTGCACGCATTACTGTTCCAGGTACCACTGCCAATGCCGGCTTGGCCTCACTGGGCTTTGTTTCGGGTACCGATACCCAGACCATTTCGGTTTCGCTGCCCAGCAACAGTGGCATCGCACAGGTCGAGCTGTGGCTGGGCAGTACCAGCATGCCGACCAATACAAGCGGGCTGAACAATAATCAGCTGCAGGCTAATGGTGAGCAGTATCCGTTCAACAAATATAATCGCTATTATTCGGTGCCTCCGTCAAAATGGATGAATTTGACCATCGTTAGCAAAATTACCCAGTTTATCTCGTGCCAGTTCCGAGAAGCGGCTGCTACTGTGTTTGTTGTTAATGAAACCTCCAATGGCCTGCTGTCTGGTCAAGTCACCAATATTGGGCCTACGGCTTCGGAACAAGGCGCTGTCACCATTGTTGCGACTCAGATTCAAAGTGTCAGTAATAACTTGCAAGGCGACGGCACGCAGTGGGTCTGGATGGATGCTGATAGTCAGCAAGACTCTACGAGCGCCAGTATTTCTCTGCAGTCACTTTAGAAGGGCGATCAGTTAAAATAAAAGAGTCGCGCACCGCGCGGCTCTTTTATTATTAGGCGGTAATTTTCCTGGTGCCACCACCAGCCTGCTGTCAAACAGAAAGGCGGCAGCTGTACGTGGGTTGACAGACGGGCGGTAAACCACGCAAAAGTTCCGGCGCACGCAAGCGTGCCCACACGTACAGCCACCATTGAACGGGGACTGCCTGCGTGATTCTACCGTTACAGCCTGTCAAAGCTGTGTCGTTGATGTGCAACGACAGGCCGAGACTAGAGCGCCCACAGAGCAGCCGCAACGGAAAACAGGCGGCAGTATGTTTGGGAAATGGACTACAAGGAAGGGGTAAAATCTGATTGTGGATGATCTACATCGACGCTTTTCGGGAACAGGGTGTGGGAGCAGGCACCGCCTAAAACAAACCGATCAGCATTGATAGCCTGTGCGTTGCCCAAGGTCATACATTGATGGCTAGGTTAAACCAAGGAGTTACCTATGCTGATCAATGGTTATCAGAGTTACCAGTACCTGCCCAGCCAAATCAGCGAGCAGACTCGTTCCGGTACTGTTGCTGAGGCGCAGGTGCGATTGGTCACTACCTCGCCAGAGGCCAATCGTTTGGCCAAGCGAATCGAATACAGCCCAGGTAGGGGGGGGCTCCACCACCTGAATGTATCCATAGCAGAGCCGCTGAAGGAGTTACTCCAATGGTTGCTCAGTCGTCTCGGCCGAGGTGGTGATGCTCAGGGCCTGGCGGAGGATCGACGCATGCAGCACGCCGAACCGATTGGCCACGCAGCACCTTTCGCTCGTGGTTTTGGCAATGGCTTCAAGACGGTGCTGGATGCAGTAAGTCTGCTCACAACTGCCTCACAAGTTGATCACAACCGCTTCGATGTAACCCTGAAGGCCGAGCAGGTTAATAACTTGCAAGGTGCGATTATCAAGGGTAGTGCAAATTTTAAAGAAATTGAGATGATGGTGAAGACCCGTGGGGACTTGCAGTTGGTGCGAACCCTCGCGTTGAGCTTGACTCATGAAACTGACTCTCATCAGCCTTCAATCAAGGCAGCACTGGCGAACTTGGCCAGCCAGCGTCCAAATACAAGCGTTTTTCTGGGTGGACTGGTGGCATTCATACACGAGCAGGAAAGCCGTTGGTTCGAAAAAGCCAGTAATTCCAAGCTGGTGATGGATGCTGAAGCGCAAAGTTGCTTCATTATCGAAGGGTTTCAGGAGCATGTAAATAAATTGGGTGCTGACGAGGCATACAAGATTCTTGAGCAACTAGAAGGTCATTTCGGTCAGCGGGTACATGAGGTTGTGGGGGCGGCTATCATGCTAGTGGGAGAGGCCGATGATGACAATGAGCTCCTCTGCCGTCTGGCCCGCGCTGAGGTCGTGGCTGACAAGCTAATCAGTTTACTTCGCGCGAAACTTGACATGCCCGATATTAATATGCAGTTCAAAGTCACTGGTGATCGTAGCATCACGGATCGTAGCACCAACCTCAACCAGTTTAACCCACTGGAGTTGGCCGCATTAGTGAGCCTAGGTATCAAGTTGCAATAGGCAGGGGACAGGTCCCCTATTCACTGGCTGAAGCGACCAAGCCTGCACGGCTCCAAATCGGGCGATGGCTTGCCACTGACGATTTCCATGCTTACGAGGCGGCCCACGGTGGCGGCCAGGGTGACACCAGGATGCATGACACAGACGTAGATGCCGCTGATACCTGGCAGATAACCAACCAGCGGTGCACCATCGCTGGGTATCGGCCTGAAACCCACACACGCCTTTTCAATGTCGAGTGAAACGGCGCCATGCAACTCTGCTCTGATGGCCTCTGCGGTTCTCAGCGCAATCGCGCCTGGTTGGTTGTCTGCTGCATCGTCCAGATAATCCTCTGCCGCCAACAGGCTGCCGTCATCAGCATGCCGCACCTCCATGGCTGCGTTGGAAATGATCCCTCGAACAAGGTGGGGCGGCGAGTGGTAGCGGATATAGATCGCAGGAGAGGCCTCGAGCGCAAGTGAGTAGCCCAACACGTCCGTCAATAGCGTGGTACCCGTTCCCGCCGCAAGCACCACCAGGTCCGCGTCGATTACCCCGTGGGTGGTTTTCACACCTGAGACTTTATCTGCGCTACCCGTGAACCCTTCCACCTGTGTCTGCTCCAGCAACCTGGCGCCTCGGGCTTGAGCGCCTTTGATCAAGGCCCAGGTGGCCGCTACTGCGTTCAGCGCGCCTTCCTCTGGAGCATGGTTGGCCTGGGCAGGAGGGTGTTTCAGATTAGGTTCCAGGGTGAGGATCTGAGCCCCCGAGACCGTTGATATCCCAGGGGCAGGCGTTACTTCCGGGAGGCCATAGGTCAGCGAACCGGTCCATTGAATGTGTAAGTCTGGCAGTTGCGCTTCGAGGCGACGATAGTCCGATACGGCTGCGGCCCGCAGTGCGGCGGCAGGATCTGCGTCACTGTAGGTGGTATTGATCCATGCAAAGGAAGTGGAAGTCACGCCAGACGCTACATGGCCAGCCTCCACGATGGTCACCTGCGCGCCTTGGCAGGAAAGGTGGTAGGCAACGGAGGCCCCCACGATACCTGCCCCCACCACTACCACATTCATTCCCGGGATATTGTTCATCGTGCTCCGTCACCGCCTTGGGACTATGTTTCACTGGCCGTACCTGGCAATCCTGGGTCCACAGGGGCAAACGGCGATAATAAATGGAAAGCGTGAGTACCAGCGAGCCTATGTTCGACCAATACCTGAAGCAGTGGGGGCTGACCATTGATGGGGAGGCTTTCGTTTCACCTAATGGCAATCTATTGCCCGTTCGCCGGGGCGATACACCGGCGATACTTAAAATCTCGCAGGCGCCAGAGGAGCAGGCCGGTAGCCAGCTGATGGCCTGGTGGGCAGGCGACGGTGCAGCCCCTGTGCTGGCTCACGCGGGCGAGGCGTTGCTGATGAAGCGGGCGCAAGGTGCGGCGTCACTTGCAAGGATGGTCGCAGATGGCAGGGATGACGAGGCCACGCGCATTCTATGTGCCGTGGCGGCCCGCCTGCATGCGCCACGGTCTACGCCGAGGCCTGCGCTGGTGCCGCTGGAGCAATGGTTCGACGCATTGTGGAGCGCGGCGGCGACGCACGGTGGGGTGCTGGAGCACAGCGCAAAGGCAGCGAGGGCGCTTTTCGCAGCTCCCCAGGACGCTGCGGTGCTGCATGGCGACATCCATCACGGCAATGTGCTGGATTTCGGGCCGGCCGGTTGGCTCGCCATCGATCCCAAGGGGTTGTACGGCGAGCGGGGCTTCGATTTTGCCAACATCCTCTGCAACCCGGACGAAGCCAGCGCGCAGGCGCCGGGGCGCCTCTCACGGCGTATAGCGATCATTTCGCAGGCAGCCGGTATCGAGCGTCACAGGCTGTTGCAGTGGGTGCTGGCGTGGGCAGGGTTGTCGGCGACCTGGATGATCGAGGACGGCGCTGAGCCGGAGGGCAGGTTGGCGTTGGCGAGGCTCGCGGCTTCGGCGCTCGATGGCAGCGCTCGGGGTTCTGACTGAGGCATTGCATGTTAGCCGGCGATCACGGGTGACGCCGGAATTGCGCTGATGTGCAGTTCGCACACGAAACCCTCCAACCCCTAGGCGTTGGCTACACGCATACTGGCCCCGCACGGGCACACAGTGTATTTCCCTCCGTTGGGCAGATCGGTCTAAACCGTATTTAAAAGAGTGGCGGTGGGTAATACGAGTCGAAAAGGATTATTGCTGGATGGTACGAAGCCAAGCTTGCTGTGGTAGTAGCTGGCAGCGTCCATGTCCTTTGCATCAACGACAATGAACGCAACTCCCGAATGTCGGGCAACCACGCACACTCGCCGAAAGAAGTCTGCCATCAGGCGTTTGCCAAGGCCTTGTTTTTGTGCGGTTCGGTCGACTGCAAGACGACTCAAGAGAATTGCCGGGATCGGATACCGAGGCATCTTTTTCTGCTGATTCTCACTAAGCGAGTCGAGCGCCACGGACGCATTAGCTAGCGTGTAAAAGCCCAGCAAAGTGCTTTTCTCAATATACATGAATGTGCGCGACACGTTGCGCTTCTGGTCTTGGCCGGCTTGTTGAGTAATATAGGCGTTGAGAGCGGGATGGATCTTACAATCGAACGCAGAGCGATCAATCGACTTGTCGAAGTCGACAGTAATGAAGTCCATTGATGCCCTCAGCGCAGTGCGAGCAAGTTACGAAGCGCTTCGGTGGGCTCAGGGGGAGCATCGAGCATCTGCTCGGCTGCCTCAGCGGCGAGAACCGTCATGCCCGAGGAAGCAACACTAGTGATTTCTGCATGCGCAACGGAACGGACAGCCAGGGCAGCGACAAGCTTTTTCAGTTCTGACAGATCTCGCTCAACATCGGAGAGGTGCGGCGCTCTCGCAGGGCGATTCCTGCCTTGAATCTTGACGGTAACCCAGGTACCGCCAGATAGGGTTTTCGTTGCGAGATCTTCAACGAGATCGTCAGCAGTGATGCGCAATGCTTCCATTCTCCCGCCTTTCAGCAGGAGGTACTTTTTTCTGGTAGCGGCACGACGGGCAAGCCCGGCTTCAGGTCTGTTCGTCACAACGATATTCTCCGTATTTCCCGATCCTAGCACATTGCCCTTGACATTTTTGCCTGGTCAGACCGCTAGCAGACATGAGGCCAGCCGTGTCCAAGGTATGGAAAGGATATCCGAAGGCCAGGCGAGGCCTTTGTACGAAAGTGCCTGCGCGACGGTCATGCGGCGGTGAAAACAAGTTCGGAGTTTTCATGCGCAATCAGCAAGGCCAGGCGCGACTCCTACCGTTTCTCGCCTGTCTTCGCCTTGCCTGATCAAACGATCGCTTCTGGATGAGATGTGTCAGTCGATTGGGAAGTTTGGCAATAGCTCATTGGGGCTATGGGGCTGGCAAGGCGCGGGTTGCTATGCTGCTGTCGATCTGGACACACGGATTGGCCGGCGTCGAGTGACGCTGCCACTACACGGAGGTGCACATGCAGATCACATTGCCGCTGAGTGTCAGCGACTGGGAGTACAAGAGCGCCAGCGGGGGTGGGTTGACGGTGATGTTTGCCGCCGCCAGCGGTGGCTTGCTGACCCTGACCGATCCGAACAAGGCCGAACAGCAGTTTCGCTACGGTTCGCTCGGAGTCGGCGTTGGCGCAGGCGCGCGTTTGCCGCGGGTAGGCAAGATCAACCTGCTGGTGCGTGGCAAAAGCGTCGGCGCGGTGGGCACCAGCGCAGACCTCCCGGCGATCGGTAAGGTACTGGTGGCTGAATCGGTCGCGGCCCGTGGCCTGGTGCGCGACGACTTCAAGGGCGGGTGCGTGTTCCTCGAAGGCGGGGTGGGCCTGGTTGGCGGTGGCAGCGGCTCGGGCGTGCTGTTCGGCCTGGATCCCAAGCTGTTGGCCCTGGGTACCGCCGCGATAGGGGCGGGTGGCGCGTTCCTGCCGCAGGATACTTTTCCGCGCCTGCTGCGCTCGGCCAAGGGCGTGATCCTCTCCGCCGGGTTCAACATCGGCGTGCAGGCGGGCGGTGGCCTGGCGTTGACCTTGGGCGGGCTGTACTGATGGCCAGGGCGTGCTCGCGACAGCATCAGGCGCCCACGGCTCAGCGCGTGTTTGCCAGCTCTCTGCGAACAATCTCCGCGCCCGCGCTCAACGCATTGAGTTTGCCGCTTGCCACCTGGCGCGGCAGGGGCGCCATGCCGCAGTTGGTGCACGGGTAGAGCTTGTCGGCGTCGACGAACTGCAGGGCCTTGCGCAGGGTATTGGCGACTTCCTCTGGGGTTTCAATGGCGTGGTTGGCAACATCAATGGCGCCAACCATCACTTTCTTGCCGCGGATAAGCTCGATCAGCTCCATCGGCACGTGGGAGTTGTGGCACTCCAGCGAGACGATGTCGATGCTGGATTTCTGCAGCTTGGGGAAGGCTTCTTCGTATTGCCGCCATTCCGAGCCCAGGGTCTTTTTCCAGTCGGTGTTGGCCTTGATGCCGTAGCCGTAGCAGATGTGCACGGCGGTTTCGCACTTGAGCCCTTCGATGGCGCGCTCCAGGGTGGCCACACCCCAGTCATTGACCTCGTCGAAGAACACGTTGAAGGCCGGTTCGTCGAACTGGATGATGTCGACACCCGCCGCTTCGAGTTCGCGGGCCTCCTGGTTGAGGATCTTGGCGAATTCCCAGGCCAGTTTTTCGCGGCTCTTGTAGTGGGCGTCATACAGTGTGTCGATCATCGTCATGGGGCCTGGCAGCGCCCACTTGATGGGTTGTGAGGTTTGCTGACGCAAGAACCTGGCGTCATCGACGAACACAGGCTGGCGGCGAGCAACAGCGCCTACGACCGTCGGCACGCTCGCATCGTAGCGATCACGGATTCTGACCGTCTCGCGCTGCTCGAAATCGACACCGTCGAGGTGTTCGATGAAGGTCGTGACGAAATGCTGACGTGTCTGTTCGCCATCGCTGACGATATCGATACCGGCGTGCTGTTGTTCTTGCAAGGACAAGCGCAGCGCGTCTTGCTTGCCCTCGACCAGTTCATCACCCTCCAGCTTCCATGGCGACCAGAGCTTCTCAGGTTCAGCGAGCCAGGCGGGTTTGGGCAGGCTGCCGGCAGTGGAGGTGGGTAACAGCTTTTTCATACTGGAAAACCTTGTGTCTGGTTGAGTCAAAGCGCGCAACGGGCGGACCACTGCTCGAGAATGGCCTGGTAGGGCTTGATGAAGTGTTCGTGCGCGAACTTGCCCTGTTCGACAGCCAGGCGGCTGCGCTCTTCGCGGTCGTAAACGATGCGCGTCAACGAGTAGTCCTGGTGCTGCAAGCTGGGTTGGTAGGTTTTGCCGGCGGCGGAGTTCGCGTTGTAGATTTCAGGCCGGTAGATTTTCTGGAAGGTGTCCATCGTGCTGATGGTGCTGATCAGTTCCAGGTTGGTGTAGTCGCCCAGCAGATCGCCGGCAAAATAGAACGCCAGCGGCGCGGCACTGTTGGGCGGCATGAAGTAGCGCACCTTCAAGCCCATCTTCTTGAAGTACTCATCGGTCAGCGAGTATTCGGCCTGCAGGTATTCCACGCCCAGAACCGGGTGCTGGTTTTCCGTGCGGTGATACACCTTGCTGCTCGAGACGCTCAGGCAGATGACGGGCGGCTTGCGGAAATGCGCTTTGTAGGCGGGTGAATTCACGAAGCACTTGAACAGCTTTCCGTGCAGGTCGCCAAAGTCCTCGGGGGTGCTGAAGGTGTGCCGATCCTTGTTGTGCCCCTGCAACAGCACGCTGAAATCGTAATCGCGCACGTAAGACGAAAAATTATTGCCGACCATGCCGTCGATACGTTCGTTGGTTTCCCGGTCAACTACCGTCGTTTTCAATATTTCGATCAACGGCAGTGCAGGGGCGGCCCCCGAGAGGCCGATATCCATTTCCACTGAAATGATGTCGAGTTCGACCCTGTAGCGATCGCCTTTGGGGTTATCCCAGTGCGCCAGGGCATTGAAGCGGTTGTCGATCATCCTCAAGGTATTGCGCAGGTTTTCCTGGCGGCTCTTGCCCCTGGCCAGGTTGGCGAAGTTGGTGGTGGTGCGGGTCTTGTCCGAAGGCTGGTAGTGTTCATCGAAACAGATCCGTTTGAGGGTGAATGCAAACTCGTTATTCATGGTGGTGGTGAGCCCTGATGTCTTAAGCGAGGCAAGGAAGGCCAGGGTTGAGATTCATGGGTGCCGCGCCCATGCCTGCCTTTGTCGCTTGCGCAAATTCGATGAAGGATTGTCAAAGATCAGCTCTTTATGAGACAAACTCATTTTTTTTGCATACAAGTGTAGTTTTTCTCATGATCGATCTGAGGCACCTGCGCACCATCCATGCCTTGCGCGAAACCGACAGCCTGTACGAGGCCGCCGAACGGCTGCACCTGACCCAATCGGCGTTGTCGCACCAGTTCCGCGAGCTGGAAGACCGTATTGGCATGCCGCTGTTCGTGCGCAAGTCCAGGCCGGTACGTTTTACCAGCGCTGGTCTCAAGCTGCTGGAGCTGGCCGAGCAGGTACTGCCGCAGATCCGTGCCACCGAGCGGGACCTGGGCAAACTGGCGGGTGGTACGGCCGGGCGTCTGCACATCGCCATCGAGTGCCACAGCTGCTATCAGTGGCTGATGCCGACGGTGGACGAATTTCGCGGTGCCTGGCCGGAGGTCGAGCTGGACCTGGCGTCGGGGTTTTCATTCGCGCCACTGCCGGCGTTGGAGCGGGGCGATCTGGACCTGGTGGTGACGTCCGACCCGATGAAACTGCCGGGGATCAGCTATGTGCCACTGTTCGGCTATGAGGCATTGCTGGCCATCGATAATCATCACGCCTTGTGCGTGAAGCCGTATCTGGAGCCCGCCGATCTTGCCGGCCAGACGCTGATCACCTACCCGATCGAGCGCAACAGGCTGGACATCTTCACCCGCTTCCTTGACCCGGCCGATATCGAGCCGGCGCAAGTGCGCACCTCGGAGCTGACGATCATGATGATGCAACTGGTGGCCAGCGGCCGCGGTGTGTGCTGCCTGCCGAACTGGGCCGTGCATGAATACAGCTCGCGCGGTTACGTGACCACCAAGCGACTGGGGGAGAAGGGGCTGCAGGCAAAACTGTATGCGGCGGTCCGCAGCGACATGCTCGAAGTGCCTTATGTAAGCGACTTCCTGCTCACGGCAAAGGATATGTCCTTCGCGACGCTGGAAGGCGTCAATGCTGTTTCCGGGATCGCTACCTGACAGCCAGCCCCAGCTATCGCAGCGCATTACCTGGCAATCGAGGCGGACGGATCAGCGGGTCATCATCGAGTCGGCAAGGACCGCGCGAAACACGCTGTAAATCCCCGAAAGCGCTGGTTACACATCCAGGCCACACACTTGCGTGTCCGCGGCCATAGTTCATGCCCAGGCTTCATCGGTGCGCGACAGCGCCGTTGATCGGCTGAGTCGAAGCGCAAGCTGGATTCGGTCAGAAAAATGTACGATGATTTTCGTAATGCCAGGGAGGGCGCATGCCAAAAGGCTTCAAGGCAGCCAGGAGCGCGGTGATTGCCGCGCTCGAATCCGGGAGGTACCTGCATGCAGCGCGGGGCGATATCGAGGTAAAGAAGCTGTTGGCCCTTGGCGCGGTCAGTGCGGGCGATGTCATCGAGGTCATCCGTGCTTGCAATGGCACTCACTACAGCTGCAGCCCACACCATGCCGTGCCAGCCATCGAAGTCCATGTGCTCAGGCGCTCCGGTTGGTACATCAAGTTCTATTTCATCGAGCCGCAGACGTGGTTCATCAGTGTTCACCAATGAGTAACCCAAGCATGAATATCCTGTTCGAGGGCGACACCGGCCAGGCCCTGTGCGAGCGTTGCCAGGCGTTGGTCGCCATGCATTACACCCGGCGCGACGTGCCTTTCAGTGATGGCCTGGGCGTGGCGCGGGACATCCTGGTGGGCGTGTGCGATGGCTGCGATACGGTGGTGGCCATCCCGCCGCAGTCCACTCCGGCTATCCGCGAGGCGCGCAAGCAGCAGCTCAAGTCCATCGAGGCGCGGCTGCCGGCGGTATATCTCGATGTGCTCGACGCGGCGATGCAAGCGGTCAGCAGCGAGGCGGGGGCACACCTGCGCAAGCTGTTCCTCGCCCATTATTTCCATTGGCTGGTGCAGGCCCGCCAGGGGGCGGGTCTGCAGCCCGGCCACGAGGCCTTCGTCCAGGCACTCGACGCGCAGCGGCATCAGCGGGGGTTGCCGGCGTCCGGAGCCACGCGGCGGCTGTCGATGAAGGTCAACGCGCACATGGCCGAGGATTTCCTGACGCTGCTGGGGCAAACCCGGATGAGTCAGACCGAGCTGCTCAAGGCGGTGATCGCAAGGATCCAGATGGATGTGCTCGAGGCGCGTGATCCGCAGGTGATCGAGACGCTGCAGCGGCTGACGCGTGTGGCGGGGTAGGTTGGGGCGGGCGCACCGTGTGAACATTGCTCCTCACATGTGATGCTTGTGCAGCTCATGATCCAGGCGTAACGTGCATCACATGTGAGACAAGGACACCCCCTTCGATGGCAGGCAAGAAAAGCTCCACCGACTACATGCGTGACATGCGCGCCCGGCTCAAGGCCGCAGGCCTGGTCAAGCGTGAGCTGTGGATCCTGCCCGAGCACGCCGCCGCCCTGCGCGGTATCGAGAAGGCTTTACGTCAGCCCCACGCGGGCAAACAGGTCAGAACGGAGGATTTCATGACCGAGCACACCCACTGGACGATCGAAACGCTGCACGGCGCCCTGCAAGGCCTGGACGAGGTGCGCGGCGGGTCGATCGGCCTGTCCCTGCAACAGGGCGCCGAGCCCAGCCTCAAGCTGGTGATGAACGAACTGGACGGCCTGCCGCTGTACATCGCCGTGGCCGGTGAGCAGATCCTGGTCGACACGCTGCTGGTGCAAGCCTGCCAGGTGAAAGACCGCGCTGCATTCAACGATGCGGTGCTGCGCACCCGCGATGTGTTCCCGCTGTCGTCCATCGGCCTGCACACGCTGCCCTCGGGCGAGTCGGTATACACCATGTTCGGCGCCCTGAGCGCGGCTTCGTCGCTGGACAACATCGTCCAGGAGATCCACACCCTGGCCGACAACGTCATCACCGCCGCCGAAGATTTCGAAGACTACTTCACCCACTGATTCCGGAGATTGCACCATGAGTTTGTTGAGAAAGATCGTCACCGCCCTGCGTGGCGGCGCTTCGGAAGTCGGTGAGGCGATCGTCGACTCCCAGGCCCTGCGCATCCTCGACCAGGAGATTCGCGACGCGGACAACAACCTGATCGATGCGCGCAACCAGCTGGTCAAGATCATGGCCAAGCACAAGACCGCGCAGCAGCGCATCACCGAGTTCGACAAGACCATCGGCGACTGGGAACAAAAGGCCATTGCCGCGCTGGACAAGGGCGAGGAGGGCCTGGCCCACGAATGCGCGGCGCGCATCGCCGACCTGACCAACCAGCGTGACAGCGAGCAGGCGCTGGCGGACCAGTTCGGTGCGTCGGTGACGACCCTGACCGCCACCGTGAGCAAAACCGAGGCGCAGATCAAGGGCCTCAAGCAGCAGGTAGACCTGGTCAAGGCCCGCGAGAGCGTGCAGCGTGCCCAGGTCAGTGCGGCCTCGGCCACCGGCGGCGCCAATGGCAGCCTGGAAACGGCGGTCGGCTCGCTGGACCGCATCAAGAAGCGCCAGACCGAGCGTGCCGCCGAGCTGGAAGCGGCGGCGGAGCTGGCGGCCAAGGCCGATGGCAGCGATCTGGAAGCACGCCTGAAGTCGGCCGGGATCGGCGCCAGCAACAGTGGTGCCGACGATGTGCTGGCACGCTTGAAGGCCAAGGCGGCCAAGCCGGCGGAGTGATTAGTTGAGCGGGCCGGCCTATCGTGGGCCCGTGGGAGCGGGCTTGCCCTGCGATGGAGCTGGCCCGGCTGGCGCAAAACCCTGCTGCAGACCCGTTGGCGGGGCACACGAAAAGCAGTATCGTGTCGCCCCCGCCAAAGGACTGCCGCGACCCAAGGGATTTTCAATGTCGCCTTCTTCCAACAGGCCCAGCCTGTTCGCTACAGCTCCAGTACTGGCTCCTGTTCCGTCACCCTCTCACCCAGGAGATGCCCCGTGGGTTGGTTGAAACGCTTCATGGGCTTCGAAGCCCCCAAACCTGCCGCCGGCAGCCAGGCCCAAGGCAACCTGCCATTCGGCCTGGGCAGCGGGCGCATGCTCAAGCTCGATCGCTCGCTCAAGCTGCTGCTCGACGGGCATTCCGAGCTGGAGGTCCCCGAGCAGGAGGTGGTCTGGGCGGTCGGTGAAGTCGACCTCGGCCAGTCGGTGCGCCTGGCGCGCTTCTATATGGAAGACGAGGACTACTGGCTGCAGGTGGTGATGAATGGCGCGTCGGCTGACGATGTCCGTGACATCATCCTGTTCGGCTACTACAGCGTGGTGCCGGTCACCAGCGACGCGGAGCTCAAGCGCCTGGTCGGGCCCGAGTCGAACATCGGCCTGCCGTACTACGAGCACGAAGGCTACGAGTTCGTTCGCCAGTGGGGCAGCGAAGAGGGGCAGACCGAGCTCACGCCGATCAGCGAGTGGGTCACCAGCCCCGAGACCAGCTACCGCATCCAGCACCTGTCGATGCTGTATGCCCGCGAAACCGGCCTGACCGATCGCCGCGAATTCCTCCTGCTGTCGGTGGAGGAAGACGAGGACGGCAATGTCAGCCTGACCACTTCGGTGGGTGTCACCCTGCAATCAACGGACTTCAACGTCATCTGACAAGGATTCACCATGCTCGACGCACTTCGCATGTCGCTCAACGCCCAGGCAGTGATCGGCTTCATTCTCTACATCAGCGTGGCGCTGGTGCTGTTCTGGCTGTTCCAGTTCATCTACACGCACCTCACCCCGCACCGCGAATTCGCCCTGATCCGCGACAACAACAGCGCCGCGGCCATCGCCCTGGGTGGTGCGCTGATCGGCTTCTCGCTGCCGGCCAGCAACATCATCGCCTACAGCGTCAGCCTGCTCGACTTCGTGGTCTGGGTGGTGATCGCCGCCGTGGTGCAACTGCTGGCCTTCGGTATCACCAGCCTGGTGCTCAAGGGCCTGGCCAGCCGCATCGCCAAGGGCGAGATGGCCGCCGCGATCTACGCCGCCGCCGTGGCGATCAGCGTGGGCTTCCTCAATTCGGCCTGCATGACCCCGTCGGTCTGAGCCGTTTGCGCGCAAGGAGCCATACATGAGACGCAGTTCCGTCAAGCTGGTGCTGGCCAGTTCCCTGCCACTGGCGCTCACCGCGTGCAGCGCGCCGGAGGAGACCTACACGGTCAGCAAGCGCAGCAATTACTCCACCGTCCAGGCCTGTGTCGATGACAAGATACCGGTGGACGTGTGTTCCGATGCCTACATGCAGGCATTGGCCGACCATCGCCGCATCGCCCCGACCTATGGCGACAAGGCCGCCTGCGAGGCCGACTTCGTGCCGGACTACTGCCAGGTCACCAGCGACAACCGCTACATGCCACGCCTCGGCGGTTTCGAGCTGGCGGTATCGGGCGAGGTCAGCCAGTCACAGGTCGATGCGGCCCGCGCCCAGGTCGAGAACAGCGGCCAGGCCAGCAGCGGCGGCAGCAATTTCAACGGCCTGCTGACCGGCCTGCTGCTTGGCCAGGTGCTCAGTGGCGGCAATCGCCAGTACTACTCGCAGCCGGTCTACCAGTACCGAGACAGCAGCGGTGGCTACCGCAACACCACGCTCGGCCAGCAGATCGATCAGGGTAAGCGTTTCGAGCGCTCCGACCAGGCCCAGCAGAGCGGTGGCAGCTACTCCAGCTATTACTCTGGCAGCTCCAGCGGCCGCAGCTACAAGGCCAGCACTTCGACCCGCTCCAGCGTGTCCTCGTCGATCTCCCGTGGCGGCTTCGGCAGCCAGGCCACTGCGCGCAGCGGCTGGGGCGGCAAGAGCAGCGGCGGCTTCAGTTTCGGCGGTTGAGCATGCGCAAGATCCACTGCGACGAACGCCCAGACTGGCGCGCCACCGCCGAGCGAGAGGGCTTCGCCTTCCACACCATCGATGGCGAACGCTACTGGGATGAGCGCGGTTACTACCAGTTCAGTGAGGCCCAGGTCAGCCGTGACCTGGAAGCGCCGACCCAGGAGCTGCATGCGATGTGCCTGGACGCAGTGGCGCGCATCGTCGACAGCGAAGCGCTGATGACCCGCCTGGCGATTGCGCCGGCGTTCTTCGACCTGGTGCGTCGTTCGTGGAAGGAGGGGCATGCGCACCTCTACGGGCGTTTCGACTTCAGCTACGACGGCACAGGCCCGGCCAAGCTGATCGAGGCCAACTACGACACGCCGACCTCCCTGTACGAAGCAGCGGCGTTTCAGCTGATCTGGCTTGAGCAGCAGATCGAACGCGGCGTGCTGCCGGCCCATGCCAGCCAGTTCAACACCCTGGCTGAAGACCTGGTGCGGGCTTTTGCCGCCTTCGAGCGTGAAAGCCCGTTCTACTTCTCGGCCATCGGCGGGTCCATCGAGGACCGTGGCACCACGGATTTCCTGCGCAAGATGGCCGGGCACGTGGGTATCAGTACCCGGCATATCGACATCGAGGATATCGGCCTGGATGGTGACGGGCGCTTCGTCGATCTCGAGGGGCGACCGATCCCGCGGTTGTTCAAGCTGCACGCGTGGGAGCACATCTTCCACGAGGAGTTCGGCCGGGCGATCGCCGGTTGCAATACCCAGTTCGTCGAGCCGGCGTGGAAGTCGCTTATCTCCAACAAGGGCATCCTGCCGTTGTTGTGGGAATGGCATGAGGGCCACCCGAACCTGTTGCCGGCCTTCCTCGACGAAGACCCACGGCGGCCGGTGCCCAAGGGCTGGGTGCGTAAGCCGTATTTCTCCCGCGAGGGGGCCAATGTGGACATTCGCACCACCGATGACCAGCGGGTATTCGAGGACGGCCCCTACGATGATGCGCCGTATATCCTGCAAGGTTTCGCGCCTTTGCCGAAGTTCGGTGACAGCTACACCCTGATCGGTTCGTGGGTGGTCGGTGATCTGGCCTCGGGGATCGGCATTCGTGAAGACGACACCCTGATCACCAAGGACAGCTCGCGGTTCGTGCCGCATGTGGTCGTGGACTGAGTGTCAGGGCCGCCTATGCGGGGGCCCCTCCAATGGTCGGTTTCAGGACGCGCCGGGTCGCCCGCGCACAACCTCTTCGCGCAATAGCTGCCATGCTCTGAGGATGCCCGTGGACCGAGCGCAGCAAGACGCCCGGCCACAGGCAAGGAGGGTGCCCGGCTGCCGCTACCGTGACGCAGCCGGCGCACCGCAGCTGAACACCGCCGGACACTGGCCCGCGATCAGGGCCGGGCCGGGTTGCCGAGGTCCGCTGTATGCCTGATGAGTTGAACCACCTGCCACTGATCCAGCGTGTCCTGGCCCGTGAAAAGGACACCCCCGGCGCCTTGTTGCCGATCCTCCACGCCATCCAGGCCGGCGCCGGCTACATCCCCGACATCGCCGTCGGCGAGATCGCCCATGCCCTTAACCTCAGCCAGGCCGAGGTGCGCGGGGTGCTCAGCTTCTACCACGATTTCCGTACCACGCCGCCGGCTCGCCATACCCTGCGCCTGTGCCGCGCCGAGTCCTGCCAGAGCCGTGGCGCCGAGGCACTGGCCGCGCAATTGCGCGAGCAGCTCGGGATGGATGATCACGGCCGCAGCGAAGACGGGGCGCTCGACCTGCGCCCGGTGTACTGCCTGGGTGCCTGTGCCTGCTCGCCGGCGTTGGAACTCGACGGCCAGCTCCACGCCCGCGTCACCCCGGAACGCCTGCGGGCACTGGTGGCGAGCTGCCGAGAGGAGGTCAAGGCATGTTGAGCCTGTGCATCTCCTGTGATTCGCTGGCCCGGGCAGCGGGCGCCGATCAGGTGGCCGAGGCACTGACCCACGAGGCCGCGCAGCGCAACCTGCCGCTACGCATCAAGCGCACCAGCTCCCGTGGCCTGTATTGGCTGGAGCCGCTGGTGGAGCTGGACACCGCGCAAGGCCGGCTGGGCTTCGGGCCGGTCGCGCTCGAGGATATCCCCGGTTTGCTCGATGCCCTGGCGGGCGACCACGCCGGCCATGCGCTGGCGCTGGGGCCGGTCGAGGACATTCCCTACCTGAAAACCCAGCAGCGCCTGTTGTTCGCCCGAGCCGGCATCACCCGGCCACTGTCGCTGGATGACTACCACGCCAACGGTGGGTTCGAGGGGCTGCGCCAGGCCACGTTGCTGGACGGCGACGAAGTGGTCGCGGCGGTGCTCGATTCGGGCCTGCGTGGCCGAGGTGGCGCGGCCTTCCCGGCGGGCATCAAGTGGCGCACCGTGCGCCAGGCGTCGGCCGCGCAGAAGTACGTGGTGTGCAACGCCGACGAGGGCGACTCTGGTACCTTCGCCGACCGTATGTTGATGGAGGGCGACCCGTTCCTGCTGATCGAGGGCATGATCATCGCCGGCCTCGCTGTGGGAGCGAGCAAGGGCTACATCTATGTGCGCTCGGAGTACCCCGATGCCGTGCGTGTGCTCAACGAGGCGATCCTGCTGGCTCGCGAGGCCGGTTACCTGGATGTCGCCGGCAGCGGCGTGGCCTTCGACCTGGAGGTGCGGGTCGGCGCGGGTGCCTATATCTGTGGCGAGGAAACCGCGTTGCTCGAGTCCCTGGAGGGCAAGCGTGGCATCGTTCGGGCCAAGCCGCCGCTGCCGGCGCTGGAGGGCCTGTTCGGCCAACCGACGCTGGTGCACAACGTGCTCACCCTGGCCTCGGTACCGATCATCCTGGCCAAGGGCGCGGCCTATTACCGCGACTTCGGCATGGGCCGCTCGCTCGGCACCTTGCCGTTCCAGCTGGCCGGCAATATCCGCCAGGGTGGGTTGGTGGAGCGCGCTTTCGGCCTGACCTTGCGGGAGCTGGTGGAAGGCTACGGTGGCGGAACCGCCAGTGGCCGGCCGATCAAGGCGGCGCAGGTCGGCGGCCCGCTGGGTGCCTGGGTGCCGCCTGGACAGTTCGACACGCCGCTGGACTACGAGGCCTTCGCCGCCATTGGCGCGATGCTCGGCCACGGCGGTGTGGTGTTGGCCGACGATACCCTGAACATGGCCGGCATGGCTCGCTTCGCCCTGCAGTTCTGCGCCGAAGAATCCTGCGGCAAGTGCACGCCGTGCCGGATCGGTTCGACCCGCGGCATGGAAGTGGTCGATCGGCTGATTGCCAGCACCGACCCGGCCTACCGCGAAAGCCAGGCGGGGTTGCTGCGCGACCTGTGCGACACGATGCAGTACGGCTCGCTGTGCGCCATGGGCGGGATGACCCCGTATCCGGTGGTCAGCGCCCTCAAGCACTTCCCCGCCGATTTCGGCCTGGAGGCCGCGCAATGATCAATTACTTCGACCCCAGCAGCGACCTCGACCTGGGTACCCCGCAACGCATCAGCGAGGTGCAGGTCAGCCTGGTCATCGACGGCCGTGCGATCAGCGTGCCCGCCGGTACCTCGGTGATGCGCGCCGCGGCCATGCTCGGCACCAGCATCCCCAAACTGTGCGCCACCGACAGCCTCGAGGCCTTCGGCTCGTGCCGCATGTGCATGGTCGAGATCGACGGCATGCGCGGCTACCCGGCGTCCTGCACCACGCCTGTGGGCGAGGGCATGGTGGTGCGCACGCAGACGCCACGCCTGGCCGACCTGCGCCGCAACGTGATGGAACTGTATATCTCCGACCATCCGCTGGATTGCCTGACCTGTTCGGCCAACGGCAACTGCGAACTGCAGACCGTCGCCGGCCAGGTCGGCTTGCGCGAGGTACGTTATGGCTACGACGGCGCCAATCACCTGGGCGAAGGCAAGGATGTGTCCAACCCGTACTTCGACTACGAGCCGAGCAAGTGCATTGTCTGCAGCCGCTGCGTGCGGGCCTGCGAAGACATCCAGGGCACCTTCGCCCTGACCATCACCGGGCGCGGTTTCGACTCGCGGGTGGCGGCGGCCGGCGGTGACGATTTCCTCAGCTCCGAATGCGTGTCCTGCGGCGCCTGCGTGCAGGCCTGCCCGACGGCGACCCTGAGCGAAAAAAGCCTGATCCAGCTCGGCCAGCCCGAGCGCGCGGTAATCACCACCTGTGCCTATTGCGGCGTGGGCTGCTCGTTCCGCGCCGAGATGAAGGGCGACCAGCTGGTGCGCATGGTCCCGGACAAGAATGGCGGCGCCAACCACGGCCATGCCTGCGTCAAGGGCCGCTTCGCCTGGGGCTATGCCACGCACCCGGACCGCATCACCAAGCCAATGATTCGCAAACGCCTGGAAGACCCGTGGCAAGAGGTCAGCTGGGATGAGGCAGTCACCTATGCCGCCAGCGAGTTGCGGCGCATCCAGCTCAAGTACGGGCGAGATTCGATCGGTGGGATCACCTCCAGCCGCTGCACCAACGAAGAGGCGTACCTGGTGCAGAAACTGGTGCGCACGGCCTTCGGCAACAACAACGTCGACACCTGCGCGCGGGTCTGCCATTCGCCCACCGGCTACGGCCTCAAGCAGACTTTGGGCGAGTCCGCCGGCACCCAGAGCTTCGACTCGGTGATGCTGGCCGATGTGGTGCTGGTGATCGGCGCCAACCCCACCGACGCCCACCCGGTGTTCGGCTCGCAGCTCAAGCGCCGCCTGCGCCAGGGTGCGCGATTGATCGTCATCGACCCGCGGCGTATCGACCTGGTCGACTCGCCGCATGCCCGTGCCGAATTGCACCTGCAACTGCGTCCAGGCACCAACGTGGCCATGCTCAACGCCTTGGCCCATGTGATCGTCACCGAGGGCCTGCTCGACCAGCGCTTCATCGATGCCCGCTGCGAGACCGAGGATTTCGCACGCTGGCGCGATTTCGTCGCCCAACCCGACAACGCCCCTGAAGTGCTTGGCCCGGTGTGTGGCGTGCCCGCCGAGCAGATTCGCGCCGCCGCCCGGCTGTACGCCACCGGCGGCAATGCGGCGATCTACTATGGCCTGGGCGTGACCGAGCATAGCCAGGGCAGCACCGCGGTAATGGGCATCGCCAACCTGGCCATGGCCACCGGCAACATCGGCCGCGAAGGAGTGGGGGTGAACCCGCTGCGCGGGCAGAACAACGTGCAGGGCTCGTGCGACATGGGTTCGTTCCCCCACGAGTTGCCCGGCTACCGGCATATCTCCAACGAAAGCGTGCGCGCCGAGTTCGAGCAGGCCTGGGGCGTGACCCTGCAACCTGACCCGGGGTTGCGCATTCCGAACATGTTCGAGGCTGCGCTGGACGGCAGCTTCAAGGCGTTGTACTGCCAGGGTGAAGACATCGCCCAGAGCGACCCCAACACCCAGCACGTCACTGCCGCGCTGTTGGCGATGGAATGCGTGGTGGTACAGGACATCTTCCTCAACGAGACGGCCAAGTTCGCCCATGTGTTCCTGCCGGGCAGCTCGTTCCTTGAAAAGGATGGCACCTTCACCAATGCCGAGCGGCGCATTTCGCGGGTGCGCAAGGTGATGGAACCGCTGGCTGGCAAGGCCGACTGGCAGGCGACCTTGGCCCTGGCCGACGCCCTGGGCTATCACATGGAGTACCAGCATCCGTCGCAGATCATGGACGAGATCGCCCGCCTGACCCCAACCTTCCGCCGGGTCAGCTATGCCGAGCTCGACCGCCACGGCAGCCTGCAGTGGCCCTGCAACGACGCCGCCCCCGATGGTACGCCGACCATGCACATCGAGCAGTTCGTGCGCGGCAAGGGCCGCTTCATGCTCACCGGCTATGTGCCCACCGATGAGAAGGTCAACAGTCGCTATCCGCTGTTGCTGACCACCGGGCGCATCCTCAGCCAGTACAACGTCGGCGCGCAGACCCGGCGCACCAGCAACGTCGCCTGGCACGACGAAGACCGCTTGGAGATCCACCCCAGCGACGCCGAGAGCCGTGGCATCGCCGACGGCGACTGGGTGGGCGTGGGCAGCCGCGCCGGCCAGAGCGTGCTGCGTGCCAGGGTCAGCAGCCGGGTGGCCCCGGGGGTGGTGTATACAACGTTCCACTTCCCCGAGTCGGGGGCCAACGTGATCACCACCGACAACTCCGACTGGGCCACCAACTGCCCGGAATACAAAGTCACCGCAGTAGAGGTGGTGAAGGTGTTCCAGCCGTCGGAATGGCAGAAGCGCTACCAGAGCTTCAGTGACGAGCAGCGGCGCTTGCTCAAGGAGCGGCGTCAGGCAGAAAAGGCGGAGGTGCGTCGATGAGCAGCGACAACCTGGTGAAGATGGCCAACCAGATCGGCCATTACTTCGACAGTGAGCCGGATCATGCCAAGGCGGTGCAGGGGGTGAGGCAGCATCTGCAGAGCTTCTGGACGCCGGCCATGCGCCGGCAGTTGCTGGAGTGGATCGAGGCCCATGCAGGCGAGGGGCTCGACCCCAAGGTGCGGGAGGCTTTGGCGTAGCTCGCCTGCTGCTGCAGGATGGCTTGAGGCTGATGCGGTCGTTGTCGGAGCCGGCTTGTCGGCGATGCGCCGCGTCAGCGGTGCCCTGTGGCCACCGGCGGGCGCTCACTTTGATCCAATCTCCAGCAATAGATCTGCTCCGGATCCCCTTCGTCGAGGTTTTCGACTACACCGCTTGCGACGAAGCCCTGGCGCTCCAGCAAGCGGCGCATCGGCGCATTGGAGCGATTGGTCGAGGTGAACAGCTTCTGCCCACGGCAATCGGCTTGTATGCAGGCCAGCAGCGCAGCTCCCAGCCCAGCGCGCCGATGGTTTTCGCCAACCATCAGCATCTCGATGAACGCACAGCCGAAGAAGTGCCGGTGCATCACCGCATAGGCGGCCACCTTGCCTTGTATCTCTGCCACCAGGCAACGGTACTGCCCGAGCCAGTCGGCGATCTGCTCGGCACGCTGCGGGTCTTGGCGGGTAACGGTGTCAATGGCGATCAGTGCCGGCAGGTCCTGTAGTCCAGCAAGGCGAATATGCATGGTGGGGCTCTGCGATGAAGGTGCCGCGATTATCCGCGCCCGGACACGTCCTGCACAGATGTCGGCGCAGCGCATGGCCTGGATGAAATGTCCGTCATGTTCGCAGGGTTAACGAGTAGCCGGTGCTACGCTCGCAAAAACACCCTGACGGAAGCCCTCCATGGACATGAACTGGCACCAGGCCTTGCAAGCAAGCCTGAGCTGGCTGGCGATCGCCTCGTTGGTCACCCTTGTCTGTTTCACCGCCACTGCGTTGCTGGCGGTACGCCATACCCGCTGGGGCGCGCAGTTCTGGCAACTGGCCGGGCCCTACTTCAGTTTGCGTCGTAGTTGGCGGCCCTTGCTGGCCTTCGCCCTGCTGCTGGTGCTGACGTTGTTCGCGGTGCGGCTGAACGTGCTGTTCTCGTTCTGGTACAACGGTTTCTACAGTGCCTTGCAGGCCCTGGACCAGACGGCGTTCTGGTACATGCTCGGGGTGTTCGCGGTGCTGGCGACCATCCATGTACTGCGTTCGCTGTTTACCTTCTATGTGACCCAGGCCTTCAACATTCGCTGGCGGGTTTGGCTCACCGAGCGCCTGACCGCCGACTGGATGCACGGCGATGCCTACTACCGCGGGCAATTCCTCGCAGAGCCCGTGGACAACCCCGACCAGCGTATTGAACTGGATGTGAACAACTTCGTCACAGGCTCGGTTGCGCTGGCACTGGGGGCGGTTAGTGCGGTGGTGTCGTTGGTGGCATTCACCGGCATTCTGTGGGGCCTGTCGGCGCCACTGGCAGTGGCTGGCATCGAAATTCCCCGGGCGATGGTGTTTGCCGTTTACATCTATGTGCTGATCGCTACCTGGATCGCCTTTCGCCTCGGCCAGCCGCTGATCCGCCTGAATTTTCTCAACGAAAAACTCACCGCCAACTTCCGCTATGCACTTATGCGCCTGCGCGAGAACGCCGAGAACATCGCCTTCTACCAGGGCGCGCAGGTGGAGCGCGGCACCTTGCTCGGGCGTTTCTTCGCCTTGATCGGCAATGCCTGGGCTCTGGTATTCCGGAACCTCAAGTTCAGCGGTTTCAACCTGGGCGTCAGCCAGGTGGCGGTGGTGTTCCCGTTCATCCTCCAGGCGCCGCGCTTTTTCAGTGGCGCGATCAAGCTCGGCGACGTGATGCAGACCGCCCAGGCCTTTGGCCAGGTGCAGGATTCATTGTCGTTCTTCCGAGAGTCCTACGACACCTTCGCCCAGTATCGTGCCACCCTCGACCGCCTTACCGGGTTTCTCGAGGCCAACCAGCAGGCCAGCGATTTGCCACGCGTGGCCACGGTGGACCAAGCGCTCGCGCTGGGCATTCATGGTTTGCAGGTGCGCCGGCCCGACGGCCACGCGCTGATCGCCGATCTCGACCTGAACCTGCACAGCGGCCAGGCGCTGCTGATCAAGGGACCTTCGGGCAGCGGCAAGACCACCTTGCTGCGCGCCCTGGCGGGCCTGTGGCCCTATGCCGACGGTGAGGTCAGGCGCCCTCTGGGGACACAGGCGTTATTCCTCTCGCAACGTCCGTACCTGCCGTTGGGGGACCTGCGCACCGCCATCGCCTATCCGGCGCCGGGCGAGTCTGGGGATGATGCGCGCATGCAACAGGCCTTGCGCCAGGTGAATCTTGCTCACCTGGCTGAGCGACTGGACGAGCCGCGTGACTGGTCGCGCATCTTGTCGCTGGGCGAACAGCAGCGCCTGGCTTTCTCCCGGGTGCTGTTCAACCGGCCGCAGGTGGTGTTCCTCGACGAGTCCACCTCGGCGATGGACGAAGGGCTGGAGCATGCGTTGTATTCGCTGCTGCGTGAGGTGTTGCCGGCGACGCTGCTGGTCAGCGTCGGGCACCGCAGCACCCTGGCGGGGTTCCATTCCCATTGTCTTGAGGTGGACGGGCAGGGGGGCTGGTTGCTGGTGGAGCAACAGCCGGCCGTGCCGGCCTAGCGGGCGCGGTCTCATCGCCGCCAAGCGTCGCCGTTGAAGCGCTCAGGCTGGCCCTTGCTGGTGCAACTGACCCAGGCGGCTGCGTGTCCGCATCAGGTCGGCGATGGCGCCGCCCAGGCTCTTGTCCAGCGCCTGCTTGCCGATCACCAGCACCTCCCGGTCCTGGTCGTAGAGCACATCCACCAGGTTGACGAAGCGCTGCTGGGCCGCCAGGGAGCACGCGGCCAGGTCATCCAGGCCGTCGATGATCCAACGATCATAACGCTCGGCCAGGGCCAGGTAATCAATCACTGCGGTCGGTTGTTCGCACAGATCGTCAAAGCTGAACATCACTTGACGCCCCTCGCTGGCCAGCGCCCGCATGGGCCGTTGGTTGATCTCCAGCCGCACCCTCTGCGGTGTGGGCACCCGCAGCGCCGTACGTTGCCGCGCATCGCCCGGCCAGACATAGTGCCCCTGGGTAAAGCGCTGGTGTTCGCGATTGGCCGGCAGGCTGCGAAAGTCGGTATCCCCAGCTACCTCCAGCACCTGCATATGGCGGTTGATCAGGCGGATCACCGGCAAGAAGCGCGCGTGGTACAGCGGGTTGGGCAGTAGCCCTTCAGGGGCATAGTTGGAGGTGAGCAGCAAGACCACGCGTCGGGCGAACAGCGCATCGAACAGCCGGGTGAGCAGCATGGCGTCGCCGATGTCATGGACATGGAACTCATCGAAACACAGGACCTGGCAGTGGCCCAGCAGTGCGTCGAGAGTGGCCCCCAGGGCATCGGCCTGGGCCCGGTGATGGTGCATGCCCTGATGCAGGCGGGCGAAGAAATCGTGAAAGTGCAGGCGGCGCTTGGCCGCCGTCGGCACTGCCTGAAAGAAGCCATCGAGCAGCCAGCTCTTGCCGCGGCCGACTGCACCGTGCAGGTACAGGCTGCGCGGCGGGCCTGCGTCGAGGCTGCCCAACAGACCGGCCATTGCCTCGATCACCTGAAGCTGCCCGTCGCTCAGGGCATAGCCACGCGCGGTGGCCATGTTCTGGAAGTAGGTCAACAAGGTGGGGGCCTTGGCTGGGGCACAGCGCAGGCGCTGGCTAATCTGGCGCAAGGGCGCGGGAATCCAGGTGGGCAATTGGCAGGCTCCTCGGGCCGAGTCTGGGGCAGGGCGCAGCTTGCGCGATGCCAGGCATTTTGACCAATCGAGAATGTGTCGGGCACCGATCGCGAAAGGCGATAGGTCAGGACGTTTGCTCGAGTTGCCGCTCGATCAGGTACTTCACCGCCAGGCGGCGTTCCTTGAGGTGACGCAGGTCTTCGTCCACAAAGTTGCCTGCCGAGATCGACTCGGCTGCCAGCACCTGGTTGTCGATGTCCATGTATTCGTCCAGCAGGCGGTCGAGTTTTAGGTCGTGCTGCCGCCGCTGCTGGACGATTTCGCGCGGGTAGTGCAGGTCCTGGTAGAGGTCATGGGAAACGGGCATGGCGTCCTCCTTGTAATGCGCCGGTGGGATCTATCTGATTGGAATGGCGGAACGCGATTGTGTTGAGGCGAAGCGGCGCAATTACGACGAGTGGTTGTATATCCGTATTCGCGAGGCCACTGCAGTACCCGGGGAAGACCTGGGCGGGCGGTCCCAAGCCCCCTCCGTGGAAGCGCGCGAACAGCTGGGTGACTGACTAACTTGCTGTTTTTCTGCGTTTTTTTAAAAAAAAAGCTTTGCACTTGGAAAAAAGCTTGTTAAAGTGCCGGCCATTCCAGAGCGACGACACACGGAGTTGCCAGGGATTGTCAGCCAGGCAGTGCCAGTCACTTGCCACAGCCGATATAGGGGCGTCGCCAAGCGGTAAGGCAGCAGGTTTTGATCCTGCCATGCGTTGGTTCGAATCCAGCCGCCCCTGCCATCACCAAGCTATTTATCCCCCCAAATCGCCTTTCGGCGATTTTTTCGTTTCTGCCTACCTCTTTTCCAGCAGATCGGCCAGTGCCTGGGCCAATACCTGTTCGCTCACCGGTTTCTGAATGACCAGGCTGCCGGGCAGTTCCAGCCCCTGCAACTCGGCATAACCGGTCAGAATTACCACGGGCAGGCCAGGGAAGCGCTGGCGCGCCGCATGCGCCAGTTGCGCGCCATTGAATTCCGGCATGGCGAAATCGGTGAGCAGTAGCTCAACCTGATCGTCGAGCAATGCCAGCGCCTGTTCGCTGTTCTGCGCCTGGCGCACCTGATAGCCCTGACGAAGCAGGACGTCACTCATCATTTCACGTACCAGGTGGTCGTCATCCACCAGCAGTACGCTGCGCACACCGCCCGGTTGCGTGAACGCAGGCGGTGCGCTCTGTTCATGGATTGTCAGCGTCTCTGCTTGATGCACCGCAGGCAGGTAGACACTGACCTGGGTGCCGCGACTCGGAGCGGTATCGATGCGCACGCCGCCGCCAGACTGCTTGGCGAACCCGAACACCTGGGCCAAGCCCAGGCCTGAACCTTTGCCGATGTCCTTGGTGGTGAAGAATGGCTCGAAGACCTTGGCCAGTACCTCCTCACTCATGCCGCAGCCGGTATCGCGGATCGACAGCACCACGTATTCGCCCGGTTCCGGGTCCTCGGGGCGCAGTGGGCGATTGCTGACCCTGTCGTTGCGCGTGGCCAGCGTCAGTTGGCCGCCATCGGGCATTGCGTCTCGCGCATTGATGGCCAGGTTGAGGATGATCATTTCGGTCTGGGTCAGGTCAGTCAGGGCTTGCCACAGGAGGGGATCGAGGTCCAGCCGCACCGAGATATTGCCGCCCAGGGTGCGTCGCAGCAGCTCTTCCAGCCCGGACAGGGTGCGGTTCAGATTGACCGCTACCGGCTCCAGCCGCTGCTTGCGAGAGAATGCCAGCAATTGCGCGGTCAGCTTCGCGCCACGCTCGCCCGCTTCGCGGATATGCTGCAAGCGCGTGCTGGCCTTGTCCAGCGAGCCTTTTTCCAGGTCCCGCTGGAGGAAGCTGGCGCCGGTGAGGATGACCGTCAGCAGGTTGTTGAAGTCGTGCGCGACACCCGCGGTGAGCTGGCCGACCGCCTCGAGGCGCTGCATCTGCTGCAACGTCGCTTCTATACGTTCACGTTCGGCAATCTGTTGGCGCAGGGATTCGTTGGCCTTGGCCAGTTCGAGCGTCGCCTCGCGCTCGCTGGTGATATCGCGTGCGACCACGTACAGCAGCCTGTCGTCGGGAACCACCACCCAGGAAAGCCAGCGAGGGTGGCCATTGGCGTGCAGGATGCGCCCGACGAAGCGGGCGCTGGTATTGCCCGACGACAAGGCCGCCAGTTCGCCGAGCAGGGCAGGCTGATCGGACTCGGGGACCAGATGCAGCAACGACGTCTGGCCCAGGCGCTCCCGGGTGAAACCCAGGCTGGCTTCCCACGCCGGGTTCAGAGTGACGGGGGTAAGGTCGTGGTTCAGCACTGCCAGCAGGTCCTGGGACAGTTCCCAGGCACGATCGCGCTCACGGGTACGCCGCTCGACCCGTTCGCCCAGCATCTCGTTGAGCTGTTCCAGGGCGCGGGTGGCCTGACGTTGCTGGTGGATGTCCTGCAGTACGCCGGAAAAGCGCACGCAGCGCTCATCGACGAACTGGGTCTGACCGCTGGAAAGCAACCAGCGCGGTTCCAAGCCATTGGGTTGGGCGATACGGAACTCGACGCGGTACAACCCGTCGCTGTCCGGGCGCATGGCTTGCTCCACGGCCTCGCGTACCTGAGGCACGTCTTCGGGAAGAATACCCTCGTAGAATACCTCGAGGCTCATCTGCGTATCGGTGGGCAGGCCGAACAAAGTTTTGCAACGGTCATCCCACAGTAGCAGTCCATCCTGGGGGCGAAACTCCCAGGTGCCCATGCCCGCCGCGTCGATGGCGATGCGTGCGCGGGCTTCGACGTCGGCCAGTGCCTCCTCGGCGCGGCGCCGGCGCTGGCGCTCATGCACTTCTGTCAAGGCACGGCGCACTGCCTTGGGCAGCAGGGGCAGGTTCTTCTTCAGCACATAGTCGGTGGCGCCCAGGCGGATCATCTCGACCGCGTGTTCTTCGCCATAGATGCCGGAGAGGAAGATGAACGGCAGGTCGGGGGACAGGCGCTGGGCGATGGCCAGTACGTCGGTGCCCGATGACCCCGGGAGCACGCAGTCGCACAGGATCAAGTCGTAGCTGCCTTCGCGCAGGGCATGTTCCACGCCGACATGGTCGTACACCAGACGCGACTGGACCTGCAGCCCGCTGCGCTCCAGGCAAAGCACCGTGAGTTCGGCGTCCATCGAGCTGTCTTCGACCAGCAGCAGCCTCAGGGGTGCGCCTTGCATCGTCGGATGTCTCAATTGCTGCCGCGCCTGTTCAAGCGCAGGGAACCTGGCGGTGGCTCGTTGAGCACTGCCCAGAACACGCCAAGATCAGAGATGGCGGCGACGAATTCCTTGAACTCGACGGGCTTGACCACGTAGGCGTTGACACCCAGTTCGTATGCACGCAACAGGTCCGGCTCCTCTCGCGAGGACGTCAGCATGACCGTCGGGATACTGCGCAGTTCGGCGGTGTCGCGCACTTGCTTGAGTACTTCCAGGCCGTCGACCTTGGGCAGTTTCAGGTCCAGCAGCAATACGGCCGGATTGCCATCGTCACGTCCGGCGTAGCTATTGCGTCGTAGGAGGTAATCCAGCGCTTCGGCGCCATCACGAAGCACGATGACTTCGTTGGCCAGTTGGCTGCGTTCCAGCGCCAGGAGGGTCAACTCCAGGTCTCTGGGGTTGTCTTCGACCAGCAGAATGGGTTTGAGCATGATACGTGCAAGTGCCTCAGGAATACGGTTGATGGCGAGGGAGGGTGAAATGGAAGCTGGCGCCCTGGCCGACCTGGCCCTCAGCCCAGACCCTGCCGTCGTGGCGCTCGATGATGCGGCGCACGCTGGCCAGGCCGATGCCGGTCCCTTCGAACTCTTCCATGCGATGCAGGCGCTGGAACACACCGAACAGCTTGTTGGCATAGGCCATGTCGAAGCCCACGCCATTATCGCGCACATACACCTCGGTTTCCTGCTCGTGTTGCATGGCGCCAATCTCGATTCGCGCAGGGGCGCGTCCGCGGGTGTATTTGATGGCGTTGGCGACGAGGTTGTGCAGGGCCATGTTTATGAACGCCGGATCCCCGATGACGACTGGCAGTGGAGCGATAGCCCAGACGATGTCGCGCCCCTGGTAATCGGGCTCGAGCTCTTGGCGGATGGCGTGCACCAAGGTGTTGAGATCGACGTCCGCCAAGCGCAGCGCCGAGCGCCCCATTTGCGAGAAGTTTAGAAGATTGTCCACCAGCGAGCCGGCGAATCGTGCCGCCTCATCGATATGGGACAGGAAGCGTCGACCACGTTCGCTGAGATGCTCGCCCTCGATCTCGTTCAGCAGTTCGGTGTAGCCGGCAATGTGGCGCAGGGGCGCGCGCAGATCGTGGGAAACGCTGTAGGAAAAGGCTTCGAGTTCCTTGTTGGACCGCTTGAGCTCTCCAGTCAGCTGTGCGAGCTCCTCGGCCTTGCGCAAGACGATACCCAACACGGCCATGCGCAGTTCAAGCACGCCATCGATGACGAGTGAGTCCCACGGAGCGCTGAACCCTCGTACTTCTTCCTGCCAACGGTCGAAACTATGACGTGGACTCAGATGCCCCTGCGGACTGATGGCTTTTTCCGGCTGCCCGGCCCAGTTGACCAA
This sequence comes from Pseudomonas sp. BJa3, assembly GCF_026343815.1. NCBI lineage: Bacteria > Pseudomonadati > Pseudomonadota > Gammaproteobacteria > Pseudomonadales > Pseudomonadaceae > Pseudomonas > Pseudomonas sp. BJa3. The sequence goes on from NZ_JAOXMC010000007.1 coordinate 116,113, forward strand.
GCGTGCCTGTTCCGGGCGGAACCATACCAGGTAATGCGAATGGAGTTGCGAGATGGCGACCGCCAGGATACCGCCGACTCGACTTGCGAGCTCCGGCAGTTCTTCGATGTCACGGCTCACGTTGTCGGTGTGGAATATCACCTCGTCGCCGCGTCGCCCCAGCCAGTGCACCAGGGCATTGACCTGCGCCGCTGTAGGCGTCTCGCCGATCAGGTCGCAGCGTTCAGCGCTGATGATGGCCGCGCCGTTGGCCCCGGCGAACGCGAGCAATACCTCGGGCTGTTCGAGCAGGCCCAGGCTCACGCTGTCATGGTCAGCCATCGCTGCCAACATGCGCACGATGCGTTCGCGCAGGTCGAGCAGGGTACGGGTGCGCTCGTGGGACTCGCGCGATTCGAGCTGCAGCGACAGGACACTGGCCAGCAATTCGCAGGCTGTGCGGGTCTGGACATCCACTTGCCGCGGTCGTTCGTGGTGGCAGGACACCAACCCCCACAGTTGTCCGTCGACCACGATCGACAGCGACATGGAGGCCAGGGTGCCCATGTTGCGCATGTACTGCAAATGAACGGGCGACACGCTGCGCAAGGCGGCGAAACTCATGTCCAGCGGCTTGCCGGTCAGGGGATTGAGCGCAGGGAGCAAGGGTGAAGGCTGATAGTTGGCATCTTCGATCAGGCGGATACGGTTGATGCGGTAGAGCTCCCGGGCCTGGCGAGGGATGTCGGAGGCCGGGAAGCTCAGGCCCAGGTAACTCGGGTAACCGGGGTCGACTGATTCGGCCAGGACGGTGCCATTGCCTTCGCTATCGAAGCGGTAGGCCTTTACCCGGCCGAATCCGGTGATGCGCTTGATCTGGCGTACCGAGTGCAGCAGCAGTTCCTCGATGCTGGTCGCCTGGTGCAACGAGCTGACGAACGCACGCACCAACGGATAATAGTCGCCTTTGTAGACCCCATCGGCTTTCTGACTGGGCTCGAATTCCAGGATCAACACCTGGTCATGGCGATGGGCGAGCACGCGCAGGGGGGGCTGGTCAGGTGCGCCTTGGCGCAGCCGCACGTCGCCGATATGAAAGGGGAAGACATCCGCCTCCGGCAGGTAGTCCAGTTGGCCGCGCAGGTCGAAGTCCGCGCTGACCAGTTCGGCGAACGATTGCCCCAGGATTTCACTGGCGGGCAGGCCGAACCATCGATCGACGTTTTCGCTCGCCTGGAGAACGCGCAATGTGCTGTCGTCGACAGTCAGGAGGAAGCCTTGTGGCTGAATGCTGCCTGGAATCTGGATCGGCTCCTGGGCACAGCGTTCGATCGCCTGGTCAAGAGGGTTATGGTCGGTCGTCACGGGACTCTCCTGTAGGGCCCGTCCACGCATGGTGCATGCGTTCGCACAGGATGTGGCGGATGAACGGTACCAGAATGGCGGCCGCTTTGCCGGAATCTGGTTATTTGAACGGTGGCGGGCGCCAGGGTTTCATTGCTGCGTCTGAATTTTCCCGGTAGCGCGGTTGTGCGCGACCTGTGCCCAGCAGCCCGGAATGCGGCAATCGCCAGGCATTTTGCCAGCCCTGGCCTTTTCATTAATGCCAAAGAGGGATAGGCCTGGCCCGGCTGGGATCCAATCGCGCTGCTACGCTCAAGCTCAATCTATACGCACAAGGATCGACCGGTGACTGAGCGCTGGCTGGCCATGCTGTTGGGCCTGTGGTTGAGTGGCAACGCCATGGCAGCGGATTTTCTCGTCGAAGTGCAGGTACGCGTGCAGCGCGGGTGCATGCTGGTCAACCAGCAACGCGATGCCGGCCCGCAGGCGCAGGGGCGCATCGACCTGGGCAGCGCGGCGCGCCTGGATGGCCCCGATGCGCCGTTGAGTGGCGTGCTGCTGGCCCGGCGCCCGCCGCGCCTGGAGTGTAACCCCGATACCCCCTACCAGGTGCGTGTGGATGGCGGCCAGCACGGCGGTGTCGGCGAGCTGCGCTATCTGGCAAGCCATGACGCCCAAGCTCGACCGATTCCCTACCGGCTGTACCGCGACGCCACCTGGCGCCAGCCGCTAGCGGTGGACGTTGCGCAATCGGCGCGGGTGCCGGACAGCGGCTCGGTGGAGCTTCCCCTCTACGCACGGATCGACAAGCTGGCCTGGGTGCCCCGCGCTGGCCTGTATGCCGATCTGCTCAAAGTCACGGTCACCTGGTAGGGAGGCTTCATGCTCATGGACGCGCTGCACCGTGGTTCGATCCTGCTGCTCACCCTTGGCCCGCTGCTGCTGCCCAGTGGCGCGGCCCACGGCACCACCACCGGTTTCATCCAGGCGCGCCTGGTGATCAGCGCCGCCTGCCAGATCAGCAGCGACCCGCAACCGGCCACCCTGGGCAACCCGGGGTTGATGGACTTCGGTGCGCGGGGGCCGACCTGGGACCAACCCCTGACCAGCCGGGTTGACGAGGCCGGCGGCGAGGGCAGCCTGCAGATCAGCTGTTCGCCCCAGGTACGCGCGTTCAGCGTGCGCATCAATGCCGGGCAGAACGGCAGCGACGGCGTGCGCCGCCTGAGCAACGGTCGTGAGCTCATTCCCTACCAGCTGGCCATCGACCCGGGCGGCAACAGCCGCTACGGCATCGGCCAGGCCCGTACCTTCACCATCAGCAGTACCCAGCAAGTGCCCGTGCCCATCTACGGCGTGGTGGTCGCGCAACCGCGCGCGCTGCCTGCCGGGCTGTATCGCGACACCCTCAGGGTGACCCTGGACTGGTAACACGCAAGGAGATTCTGATGCCCAAGCACCTCACCCGCTGCATCCTCGCCAGCCTTGGCCTCGCCCTGGCTGCCCAGGCCCAGGCCGCCACCGTAACCGGCACCATCAGCTCGACCCTGACCCTGACCGCTGCCTGCCAGGTCAACGGCAGCGGTGGCACTTCCGGGCTGAATTTCGGCAGCCTCAACTTCGGCACCCAGGATTCACTGTTCACCACCGCCAATGGCCAGGTGCTCGGCGGTGGTGGCGGAGCCATGAGCATTCTCTGCTCGGCAGGCACGGTGCCGACGATCAAGGTACGTGCCGGCGCCCATGACTCGCAGTCCGCCGGCGGGACCCGGGCCTTGGCCGATGGCGCGGGTAATTTCGTGCCCTACGACTTCTACACCGACGCCGGGCACACCCAGCTGTTGGCGATCGACGGCACCATCACCCTGCCGACCAGTACCGGCGTGGCGCAGACCGTCAACCTGTATGGCCAGGCCCGGGGTAAAGCCGGCCTGCCGGCCGGGGTGTACACCGACACGGTGGCGGTCGAGCTGAGTTTCTGAGCCATGCCAGGCACTGCGCGGCTACTGGCGGTCGGCTTGTGCCTGACATTGACCCAGGGCGCCCACGCGGTCACCACCAGCACCTTCCAGGTGACGGCACAGATCGTCGCCGGCTGCCTGGTCGTCGGCGGCGTGACGGCCTATGGCGTGCTCGACTACGGCACCAGCTCGGCACTGTCCACGGCCACCCTGAGCACTTCGCTGGGCGGCAGCACGGTGACGTTTCAGTGCACCCCCGGCGTGGCCCTGAGCATGAGCCTGGACGGCGGCCAGAACAGCGCCAGCGGCACGCGCAACCTCAAGCGTTCGGGCGGTACGCAATTGCTGGCCTACCAGCTATACCGCGATGCCGGTTTCAGCCAGAGCCTGGGTATCGGCAGCAGCGTGGCGGTGAGCTACAGCGACCCGACCGCAATCAAACTGCCGGTCTATGGCCGTACCACCCTGACCGGCACCTTGCCGGCAGGGACCTACACCGATGTCGTGCAAGTGACGGTGACCTGGTGAAAGGCTACTGCGGATAACAGAGAAGGAGAGGGGCATGGGGGCAGGCGTTAACTGGGCGCGTGGGATCATCGGGCTGCTGCTGTTGGCCAGTGCACCGGCTTTCGCGGCCACTTCGGTGTTGATCTGGCCGATCGACCCGGTGCTGGAGGCCGACCAGAAGGCCGGTGCGCTGTGGCTGGAAAACCGTGGCACGGCGCCGGCCAGCCTGCAGGTGCGGGTGTTCGCCTGGCGCCAGGGCGAGTACCAGGAGCAGTTCCAGGCCCAGCGCGAGATAATCGGCAGCCCGCCGGTGGCCAATATCCCGGCGGGCCAGAAGCAACTGATCCGCCTGACCCGCACGGGTAGTTCGCCCGCGGGCCAGGAGCAGGCGTACCGCATCATCATCGACGAAATCCCCTCGCCGTTGCCGGCTGATGCCGCCAGCGAAGGGCCGAAGGCGGCGATCCGCCTGCAGATGCGTTATTCGGTGCCGCTGTTCGTCTACGGCGAAGGGCTGTGGGGCAAGCCCGACCCGGAGGGCAAGCGCAGCGCCGAAGGCGTGGGCAAGCCGCAGCTGAGCTGGCGCGCGGTCACGGTGCAGGGCAAGCCCTATGTCGAGCTGCGCAACACGGGGCCTGTGCATGCGCGCCTGACCGACGTGGTGCTGCAGCAGGCTGGCCAGGACAGGCCATTGGTCGAAGGGCTGCTCGGCTATGTGTTGCCCGGCGCCAGCATGCGCTGGCCGGCACCGGCCACGCCGGGTGCCGCCAGCGTGCTGAAAGGGCGGGTCAACGGCCAGGAGGTGGCGCAGGCCATCAAACAGGGGCAATGACCCACGCTTGAACGGATCACAGGGGCCAGGGAGGACCCGGTAATGGTTGGAAATCGTGTGTGAGCTGGGTGCGGGTGGCAACGCACCGGTTGTGGCTGGGCCTGGCGGTGCTGGGGCCCGGCCTGGGCGTGGCCGACGAGCTGCCGCCGCCGCCCTCGGAACATGCCGCCATCGCCGACGCCACGCTGTACCTCGACCTGCTGGTGAATCAGGTGGCAAAGGCTGAGCTGGTGCCGGTCCAGCAGCGCGCCGGGCGGCTGTACCTGGCCAGCGAGGTGCTGCGCGAGGCGGGCGTCAGGCTGCCGGCCGAGCCTCAGGGCGAGGTGGCCCTGGACGATATCCCCGGCCTGCACAGCGACTATGACAACCAGAACCAGCGCCTGCTGCTGCAGGTGCCGCCAGCCTGGCTGCCCGACCAGCAGGTCGGTGATCGCAACCTCTACCCCGCCAGCGACGCCCGCAGCAGCTTCGGTGCCTTGCTCAACTACGACGCCTACCTCAACGACACCGATGAGGGCGGCAGCTACCTGGCCGCCTGGAACGAGCTGCGCCTGTTCGACGACTGGGGCACCTTTTCCACCACCGGGCAATGGCGCCAGTCGTTCAATGGCGCCCAGGCCCAGGGCCGGCAGGGCTTCCTGCGCTACGACAGCACCTTCCGCTACACCGACGAGCAGCGCCTGCTCACCTATGAGGCTGGCGACCTGGTGACCGGCGCGCTGCCCTGGACCACCTCGGTGCGCGTGGGTGGCCTGCAACTGTCCCGCGACTTCGGCGCCCGTCCCGACTTGGTCACCTATCCACTGCCTGCCTTTGCCGGCGAAGCCGCTGTGCCGACCTCGCTGGACCTGTTCATCAACGGCTACAAGAGCAGCAGTACCGAGTTGCAGCCTGGCCCTTACACCCTGACCAACGTGCCGTTCATCAACGGCGCCGGCGAAGCGGTGGTGGTCACCACCGATGCCCTGGGCCGGCAGGTGTCGACCACCTTGCCGTTCTATGTCACCAGCAGCCTGTTGGCCAAAGGCCTGTCGGACTTCTCGGTGGCTGCCGGCAGCCTGCGTCGCGACTACGCCGTGCGCGATTTCGCCTATGGCCCGGGTGTGGCCTCGGCGACCCTGCGCCACGGGCTGTCCGATTACTTCACCGTGGAAACCCATGCCGAGAGCGCCGAGTCGCTGATGCTCGGCGGCCTGGGCGGCAACCTGCGCCTTGGCACATTCGGCGTGATCAATGCGGCAGTGTCCCAGAGCCGCTTCGAAGGCGATACAGGCCAGCAGCTGGCGCTGGGCTACCAGTACAACAGCCGGCGCATCGGCTTCAACTACCAGCGCGTGCAGCGCCATGGCGACTACGCCGACCTGTCGCGGGTCGACAGCCCCTACACGCGCCTGAGCCAGCGCAGCGAGCAGGCGACCCTGAGCCTGAACCTGGACAGTTACGGCAGCCTCGGCGCCGGCTACTTCGATGTGCGCGCTGGTGACGGCACGCGCACGCGGCTGATCAACCTCAGCTGGAGCAAGCCGCTGTGGCGCAACAGCAGCCTGTACCTGTCCGCCAACCGCGAGGTCGGTGACAGCCAGTGGGCGGTGCAGGCGCAACTGGTGATCCCCTTCGACCTGCACGGCACGCTGGCCTTCAGCGCCGAGCGCGGCAAGGACGGCCAGGACCTGCAGCGGGTCAACTACAGCCAGGCGGTGCCGGTGGGGGGTGGGCTGGGCTACAACCTGGGCTACGCCACCGGCGGCAACCGCGACGACTACCGCCAGGCCGACCTGACCTGGCGCCTGCAGTCGGTGCAGTTGCAGGTGGGTGCCTACGGCAGCAGCGGCGAAATGACCCGCTGGGCCGACGCCAGCGGTTCGCTGGTGCTGATGGATGCGGGGCTGTTCGCCGCCAACCGCATCGACGACGCCTTTGTGGTGGTCAGCACCAGCGGCTACGCCGACGTGCCGGTGCGCTACGAGAACCAGCAGATCGGCCGCACTGACCGCAATGGCCACTTGCTGGTGCCTTACAGCAGCGGCTATTACCGCGGCAAATACGAGATCGACCCCATGGACCTGCCCGCCGATGTGCTGGCGCCGCAGGTGGAACAGCGAGTGGCGGTGCGCCGTGGCAGTGGCTACCTGCTGGAGTTCCCGCTCAAGCGTGTGATGGCGGCGAGCCTGGTGTTGGTCGACGGCAATCAACAGGAGCTCAAGCTGGGCAGCCGTGTACGCCACCAGGAAAGCGGCGTCGAGGCGGTGGTGGGCTGGGACGGGCTGGTCTACCTGGAAAACCTGGCGCCGCACAATCGCCTGCAGGTGGACAAGGCCGACGGTGGGCAGTGCCAGGTGGCGTTCGACCTGCCTGAAGGGCAGGGGCCGATCCCGTTGATCGGTCCGCTGGTGTGCCAGTGAATGTTCAACGGCACGGCCTGCTGTTTGGCCTGTTGCTGGCGCCATGCCCGGCCTGGGCACTGTGCTCATCGGTGGCCACCACGCCAGCAGCGTTCGGCACCGTCAACTCGACGCTGGTACGTACCACCGTGCAGACTGCCTCTACCACCAATTCCGGCTTGCAGTGTACCGGCTCGCTGCTCAGCCTGCTGTCCAGCAATGACCACTTCTACGCAACCATCACGCCCGCCTCCGGTGGCCTGGTCGGCCCGACCGGCGATGTGATCAACTACACCCTGTACGCCGACAACAGCGTCAACTACCCGATCACCCGGGGCGTTGCCTTCGACTTTGCCCGCAATGGCATCATCGACCTGCTCGGCCTCCTCAATGGCACGACGCCCAAGGCAGTACCGATCTATCTGCGTACACAGATCGGTAGCAACGTCGCCGCCGGCCTGTACCAGGAAACGCTGACCGTCGCCTGGAGCTGGAACTACTGCTCTGGTATCGGCATCGGCAGTATCTGCCTGGGGCGCGATATTGGCAGTGGTAGCAATACCCTCAATGTCAGCCTGACGGTAAGCAACGACTGCCAGATCACCACGCCCAACATCAGTTTCGCCAGCGCACCGGTGGTGGCCGGGTTTGGCACGGTGAACCAGAGCTTGAGCGTGTCGTGCACCAAGGGCAGCAACTACACGGTGGGGCTGGATGACGGGCAGAATGGTGCGGGCGGGCGGCGGCGAATGAAGTCCAGTGCCAATAACTACCTGGCCTATGACATCTTCAAGAGCGCCGGCGCGGTGCGCTGGGGCTCGGTGGGCGCGGCGCGGCGTTCGAGCAGCGATGCCGAAGTGAATCCGGGGGCGGGGACCGGCACGGGCAGCCAGGTGTTCAACTACAACGCCAAGGTGTACACCGACCAGGCCACGCCGCCGGCGGCGACCTATACCGACAGCGTGATTCTGGATGTGCAGTTCTGAGTGCTGGCGTAGCTCAGCGCAGATCGCCGACCATCTTCAGCAACGTCTCAAGCACCGCCCCGGCCAGCGCCTTGGAGCGCTCACCCGACCAGCCGGTGCGCGGGTTCGGCGCATCGTCGTGGTCCTTGAACGGCATCTCCAGGGTCAGCGACAGGCAGTCATGGGCCTGGCCCACGGCATTGCAGGCCAGGGTCATGTTGGCCTCGCCTGGCTCATCGCGGGTGTAGCCGTACTGGGTCTGGAAGTCCGGGGTCAGGCTGCACAGGGTGCTGCGGAACTGCTCTTCCAGCTTGGCGATGCGCGGCGTGTAGCCGGGGTTGCCCTCGCAGGCCGCGGTGAACACATGGGGGATCTCCTCGTCGCCATGGGCATCGATGAAGGCGTCCACACCATGCAGCTTCATCTGGCTCTGGGCAAAGAACACCTCGGGGCTCAGCTCGACGCTGGCGTCCTGCCAGGCGCGGTTGAGGTCCTTGCCCTTGAAGTTGGTGCGCAGGTGTCCGAGGAAGGCACCGTCCGGGTTCATGTTCGGGATCAGGTACAGGTCGGCCTTGGCCAGCAGTTGCTGGATGACCGGGCCATTGGCCTCGAGGGCGTCGATCACACCTTCCATGAACCATTCGGCCATGTGCTCGCCCGGATGCTGCTGGGCGATGATCCACAGCTTGCGCTTGCCGGCCGCGCCGTTGCCTGCGCGCAGCAGCGGAATATCCCGACCCTGCACGCTGCGCCCGCTGGCCAGCAGTTCGACGCCGGGGATCTGCTTGGCGCGTTCGATCAACTGGTTGTGGCGTGCACGGGGGTAGGGCTCGAAGTAGGCGAACCAGGCTTGTGGCTGTTCGGCCTTGACGTCGAAGCTCAGGGCCTTGCCGTCAAACTGGCTGGGCACGCGGAACCAGGTCTGCTGGTCGTACGAGGCCACGGCGTGGTAGCCGGTCCAGGCGTTCTTGTAGGAGGACTGGTGGGCGTTGTCCAGGCTGAATCGATGGACCTGGCCCGGAGTCAGGCCGCTGGCCTTGAAATGGAACCACTGGAAGTGGTCGCTGTGACTGTCCTTGCGGATGTTCAGGTGGACGTGGGCAGGGTCGCTGGCGTCCAGGACCAGGATGTTGCCGGAGTCGAAATCGCAGTCGATGTGCAGCGGGGAGAGCGTCACGGTCATTGCCAGCCTCCTGTTGGCGTTGTTGTGACCGTACTCTACACCGCCTGGTGGTGCGGGTGCGCAGGTTAATTGACGCAGTCGTGGATGAGTCCGCCCCTGCGAATCAGGTCAGCAGCCCCAGCGCCACAAGCGCAGCAACACCAAGCCCGACGGCAATCGAGCAGCCACCCAGCGACAGCGCCGCGCGCCCTTGCCGGTACCAGCCGTCATGGCCCAATTGCCGCGCCGGGGCGAGCAGGCTGCGCCAGCGCAGTTCGGTTTCGTGGAAGGCGCGCAGGTGGTCGGGGTCGGCATCCAGCCAGCGGCGGAAGTCGATGCGTTCGCTGGCGGTCACCTGCGGGCTTTGCAGGCGCACGTACCATTGGCCGGCGATGCTGGCCAGCGCGTCGCCGGGGGCGCGGGCGGTCTGCAGGGCCTGGTTCATGTGGCGCTCGATGCTGATCAGTGGCAGGTCCAGGCGCTCGGCGATGGCGGCGAAGCTCTGCTGGTCGAGGCGGTTGAGCAGGAAAACTTGCTGGACCCGGCGCGGCAAGCGCTTGAGTGCATGCAGTAGCGCGTCTTCAGCGTGCAGTTCGGCAGGGCGCGGATCGTGCTCGAGGGGCAGCAGCAGGCGGGTCATGGACAGCTCCTTGCTCATAAGGAAAGGGGTGGGGGCATCTTCCTTGATGCAGAGCCAGCTTAGGCTAAACGAGATTGATTCTCAAGTGCTGATTCCGCAAAGATTTGTAATGAGCATTCACGTGCTGACACACTTTTGCTATTATCGCTGCCATTAAACGATCTTCATTAGCCTGAAGAGCCAAAAAAAATGACCCGGCAAAAAGCCGGGTCAAAAACCGTGATTAGCCTGATGAGGAGATAATCTGAGCGTCCGACCTGAGGACGTTGCAGGTTATCCAGCGGGTCTCGCGACCTGCTGAGTGCAATAATAATCGTTATCATTTGCCAGTCAAATGATTTTTCAGCGATTGACTAAAAAATTCTTCCTGACGCACTCCTCGTCCCCGGCAATAGGGGCTTTTGCCGTTCGTCGGCTATCACGTTCTCCCTTCAGATCGTTGCCTTTTCCGTGGCGTGGCACTGCTCCAGCAGGGCGCGGGCCATGTTGATCATGTGCATCAGCGCAAACACCACTTCCCGCGTCGTGCCCTGCAAATGGTTGCCGGTTTCCTGTGCCGTGGCTGCAGCGCATCGCAGCAGGGCCATGGCGTGTTCGCTGGCCTGCGCGTTGCTGACGCCTTCGCGCAGGGTCCACAGTGAACGTTCCAGGTCGCGGGGCGTGGGCGTGGGGTTGAGGTAGAAATCGAGGGCGCGGCGGGCTGCTTCTTCGTCGAGATCTGTTTCCGTTTCTTTCGAGATGTTCATCCTGATTACCTGCGAATACCAGTAGGTGAAAGGTGAAGCTCGATTCTAATACCTAAAGTATTTAAATGTGTTTGGGCAAATACTACTTGATGTGTATTGAACGCAAGGAGTCAGTCCGTATCGTGCCTGCGATGAATATGGACAAATGGATAGCCCTGGTTCGGGAACGGATCGAGGAGCTCGATATCTCCCAGGAGCAGCTTGCCGAGCGCGTTGGGGTTTCCCAAGGCAGCATCGGCCATTGGCTGAAGAAGCGCCGTCAGCCTCGGGTCGACTCGATGAACCGTACGTTCATCGAGCTGGGCATGCCGCATTACCAGGTCAGCATGCAGCTGCGTGTGTTGGGGCAGGTGGGGGAGGAGCCGGCGCGTTACGGCCTCGAGGAAGAGGACGATGACGACGGGCAGGCGAAATACTTCGTGTGTTTCCGCTATCCGCTGCGTGAGTGGGCCGCGTTGGGTCAGGAGCAGGAGGAGGCATCCGATGTCTTCGAACAGACCGACTACCTGGCCCAAGGCAAGGCGTTCTGGCTGAGGGTCGAGAACGACACCATGAGCGCGGCCAGCGGCAGGAGCGTGCCCGAAGGGGTTCGAATCCTGGTCGATGACGGCGTGGCCGTCGAGCCGGGGCGTCTGGTGATTGCCCGGCTGCCTGGCAAGTCCGCGATCTTTCGGCAGCTGACCGAGGAGGGTGGGCAGCGGTATCTGAAGGCGCTCAACAATGCCTATCCAACGCTAGTGTGCGAGGAAGGGTGCGAGTTCATTGGCGTTGTGGTGCGGATGCACGGGGTGCTTTAGGTGCCCGCGCAGACCGTGTTAGGGCTGCGTGGTGCCAAGCGGGGGGCTTGCAGCGCTCTCTAGATCGAGCGCCGCCCGCGCGGCGCTCGATCTCATAGGCGAAACAACCCTTTCGGCGAACACATTGCCGCCGTTACGCCTCCTCCAGCTCGACCAACACTGTTCCCTCGCTGACCATATCCCCCTCCTGGCAGAACAGCGCCTTTACCGTCCCATCATGGGGCGCCCGAATGCTGTGCTCCATCTTCATCGCCTCTAGCACTACCAGCGCTGTACCGGCCTCGATCACCTGCCCCGGCTCCACCAGCACCCGCACGATACTGCCGTTCATCGGCGCCTCCAGCCCGCCCTGGTGGCTGTGGCTGGCCTCGGCCGCAGCGATCGGATCATGGGCGCTGACAGCGTGCAGTTCGCCCTGCCACTGCAGGTACAGCGTGCCGCCCCGGCGAACCGCCAGGTAACGACGGCGCAAGCCGTCCTGCTCATGGCACAGTTGCTCACCCTCCAGGCGATAAGTCGAAGGCGCACTACGCTCCAGCGCCACCGCCTGCTCATGTCCGTCGCTTTGCAGGTGCAGGCTGCTGCGTGCCGGCAGCCCCAGGCGCAGGCCATCGCGCAAGGTCCAGGGCGAGGCGGGGTCGTCCTGGCGCAGTTGCGCTGGCTCACCTTGCAGCCAGGCTTCGGCGGCGGCCTCCCAGAACTGCGCCGGTAGCGCCTGTGGCGGGGGTAGCAGCACATCCTGGTGACGCGGGATGAAGCCAGTGTCCAGCTCCGCCTCGGCAAACGCCGGGTGCGCCAGGATGCGGCGCAGGAAGGCAATGTTGGTCTTCAGCCCGCCAATGGCGAACTCATCGAGCATCGCCAGCAGTCGCAGGCGCGCTTGCTCGCGGTCCTGCCCCCAGGCAATCAGCTTGCCCAGCATCGGGTCGTAGAACGGCGATACCACATCGCCCTCGCTGACACCGCTGTCCACCCGACGGCCTTCGCCCGGCGCCGACTCGCGGTACAGCGCCAGGGTGCCGGTGGCCGGGAGGAATTCGTTGGCCGGATCCTCCGCGTACAGCCGCACCTCGATGGCATGGCCGATCAGCGGCACCTGCTCTTGAGTCAAAGGCAGCGGCTCACCGCAGGCCACGCGGATCTGCCAGGCCACCAGGTCGAGCCCGGTGATGGCCTCGGTGACCGGATGCTCCACCTGCAGGCGAGTGTTCATCTCCATGAAGAAGAACTCGCCGCGGGCATCGAGCAGGAACTCCACGGTACCGGCGCCCACATAGCCGATGGCCTGGGCGGCGCGTACCGCAGCCTCGCCCATGGCCTTGCGCAGCTCGGGGGACAGGCCCGGCGCCGGGGCTTCCTCGACCACTTTCTGGTGGCGGCGCTGGATCGAGCAGTCACGCTCGTTGAGGTACAGGCAGTGGCCGTGCTGGTCGGCGAACACCTGGATCTCCACATGACGTGGCTTGAGCACGTACTTCTCGACCAGCATCCGCGCATCGCCGAACGACGACTGCGCTTCACGTTGCGCCGAGGCCAGGGCGTCGGCCAGCTGGCTTTCCTCCTCGACCACCTTCATGCCCTTACCGCCACCGCCGGCGCTGGCCTTGAGCAGCACCGGGTAGCCGATGCGCTCGGCGGCGGCGCGGAAGGTTTCCAGATCCTGGGCCTCACCGTGGTAGCCCGGCACCAGCGGCACCCCGGCGGCTTCCATCAGCGCCTTGGCCGCCGACTTGCTGCCCATGGCGTCGATGGCGCTGGCCGGTGGGCCAAGGAAGATCAGCCCGGCCTGTTCGATGGCGCGGGCGAAACCGGCGTTTTCGGACAGAAAGCCATAGCCCGGGTGGATCGCCTGGGCGCCGCTGGCCTTGGCCGCGGCGAGCAACTTGTCGATCACCAGGTAGCTGTCGGCGGCCTTGCTGCCACCGAGGTCGACGCGGATATCAGCCTCGCGGCTGTGGCGCGCGTCGCGGTCGGTGGCGCTGTGCACGGCCACGGTGGTCAGGCCCATGGCCTTGGCGGTGCGCATCACCCGGCAGGCGATCTCGCCGCGGTTGGCGACCAGCAGGGTGGTCAGCGTGGGTCGGCTCATGGGCGCGGTTCCTTGTTGTCTTGCCAGGCAGGGCGGCGTTTTTCCAGGAAGGCGCGCAGGCCCTCCTGGCCTTCGGCGCTGACGCGGATGCGGGCGATGGTGTTCTCGCAGTAGCGGCGCAGGGCCGGGCTCAGCTCGCCGTCATCCACTTCGCGCAACAGGTCCTTGGTGGCGCGCAGCGCCTGCGGGCTGTTGTGCAGCAGGTTATCGACCCAGGCCTCGACCTGGGCGTCCAGTTCGGCGGCCGGGTACACCTCGGCCAGCAGGCCGAGGTCGCGGGCGCGCACGCCGCTGAAACGCTCGGCGGTGAGGGCGTAGCGGCGGGCGGCGCGCTCGCCGATGGCCTTGACCACGAACGGGCTGATCACCGCCGGCGCCAGGCCGATGCGCACCTCCGACAGGCACAGCTGCGCGTCTTCGGCACCGATGGCCATGTCGCAGCAACTGATCAGCCCCAGCGCGCCGCCAAAGGCCGCGCCCTGGACCACGGCCAGGGTCGGCACTTTGAGCCGGTGCAGGGCGTACATCAGCTCGCCCAGCTCATGGGCGTCGTCCAGGTTGGTGTTGAAGTCCAGCTGCGCCGACTGCTGCATCCAGGCAAGGTCGGCGCCGGCGCTGAAGTGCCGGCCACGGCCGCGCAGCACCACGAAGCGCAGGCTGGCGTCCTCGCCCAGTTGGTCGATGGCGACGATCAGCTCGCGGATCATCTGCGCGTTGAAGGCGTTGTTCTTGTCTTCCCGGCTCAGCCACAGGGTGGCGAAGCCGCGAGGGTCCTTGACCAGTTCAAGGGTGGCGAATTCGCTCATGGGTCACATCCGGAAAATGCCGAAGCGGCTTTGTTCGATCGGGGCGTTCAGCGCGGCGGACAACGCCAGGCCGAGCACGTCGCGGGTCTGCGCCGGGTCGATGACACCGTCGTCCCACAGCCGGGCGCTGGAGTAGTAGGGGTGGCCCTGGCGTTCGTACTGGTCGAGGATCGGCTGCTTGAGCTTCTTCTCGTCTTCGCTGCTGAAAACCTCGCCGCTGCGCTCGCTCTGCTCGCGCTTGACCTGGGCCAGCACGCCAGCGGCCTGCTCGGCGCCCATCACGCCGATGCGGGCGTTAGGCCACATCCACAGGAAGCGCGGGTCGTAGGCGCGGCCGCACATGCCATAGTTGCCGGCGCCGAAGCTGCCGCCGATGATCACCGTGAACTTCGGCACCTGGGCGCAGGCCACCGCGGTCACCAGTTTGGCGCCGTGCTTGGCGATGCCGCCTTCCTCGTACTTCTTGCCGACCATGAAACCGGTGATGTTCTGCAGGAACAGCAGCGGGATGCCGCGTTGGCAGGCCAGTTCGATGAAGTGCGCGCCTTTCTGTGCAGCCTCGGCAAAGAGGATGCCGTTGTTGGCCAGGATTGCCACCGGGTAGCCGTGCAAGTGGGCGAAGCCGCACACCAGGGTGGTGCCGAACAGCGCCTTGAACTCATCGAACACCGAGCCATCTACCAGGCGTGCAATCACCTCGCGCACGTCGAACGGTTGCTTGGCGTCGGCTGGAACCACGCCGTACAGCTCTTCTGCGCCATACAGCGGTGCAATCGGCGCCTGGCATTGCAGCTTGCCCTGCTTGTGCCAGTTGAGGTTGGCGACGCTGCGCCGGGCGATGGCCAGGGCGTGCTCGTCGTTGTCGGCATAGTGATCGGCCACGCCGCTGGTGCGGCAATGCACGTCGGCGCCGCCGAGGTCCTCGGCGCTGACCACTTCACCGGTTGCGGCCTTTACCAGGGGGGGGCCTGCGAGGAAGATGGTCGCCTGCTGGCGCACCATGATCGCTTCGTCGGCCATGGCCGGCACATAGGCGCCACCGGCGGTGCACGAGCCCATCACCACGGCAATCTGCGGGATGCCCAGGGCACTCATGTTGGCCTGGTTGAAGAAGATCCGCCCGAAGTGCTCACGGTCGGGGAACACCTCGTCCTGACGAGGCAGGTTGGCGCCGCCGGAGTCCACCAGATAGATGCATGGCAGACGGTTCTGCAGGGCGATGGTCTGGGCGCGCAGGTGTTTCTTCACGGTCAGCGGGTAGTAGGAGCCGCCTTTGACCGTGGCGTCGTTGGCCACGATCATGCATTCCACGCCTTCGACGCGGCCGATGCCGGCGATCACGCCGGCGGCCGGCACGTCTTCGCCGTACACCTCATGGGCGGCCAGCTGGCCGATCTCGAGGAACGCCGAGCCCGGGTCGAGCAGGCGGTCGATACGCTCGCGAGGCAGCAGCTTGCCCCGCGAGGTATGCCGCTCCTGAGCCTTCGGCCCGCCGCCCTGACTGACCTGGGCGAGCAGGCCGCGCAGGGCCTGGACCTGTTCGAGCATGGCCGCGCTGTTGGCGGCGAATTCCGCCGAGCGCGGGTTGATCTGGGTGTGCAGGGTAGCCATGTGCGCCCGTTCCTTATGCTCAGCGGGTTTCGTTGAACAGTTCGCGGCCGATCAGCATCCGGCGGATCTCGCTGGTGCCGGCGCCAATCTCGTACAGCTTGGCGTCGCGCAACAGGCGGCCAGCCGGGAATTCATTGATGTAGCCGTTGCCGCCGAGGATCTGGATCGCTTCCAGGGCCATCTGCGTGGCGCGTTCGGCGGTGTAGAGGATGACCCCGGCGGCGTCCTTGCGAGTGGTCTCGGCGCGGTCGCAGGCCTGGGCCACGGCGTACAGGTAGGCGCGGCTGGCATTGAGCTGGGTGTACATGTCGGCGATCTTGCCCTGGATCAGCTGGAACTCGCCGATGCTCTGGCCGAACTGCTTGCGGTCGTGGATGTACGGCACGACCAGGTCCATGCAGCTCTGCATGATGCCGGTCGGGCCGCCCGACAGCACCACGCGCTCGTAGTCCAGGCCGCTCATCAGCACGCGCACGCCGCCGTTGAGCTGGCCGAGGATGTTTTCTTGCGGTACTTCGACGTCATCGAAGAACAGCTCGCAGGTGTTGGAGCCGCGCATGCCGAGCTTGTCGAACTTGTTGCTGCGGCTGAAGCCTTTCCAGTCGCGCTCGACGATGAACGCGGTAATGCCGTGGGGGCCCTTGTCCAGGTCGGTCTTGGCGTAGATCACGTAGGTGTTGGCGTCGGGACCGTTGGTGATCCAGGTCTTGCTGCCGTTGAGCACGTAGCGGTCGCCGCGCTTTTCGGCGCGCAGTTTCATCGACACCACGTCGGAGCCGGCGTTGGGCTCGCTCATGGCCAGGGCGCCGATGTGCTCGCCGCTGATCAGCTTGGGCAGGTATTTGAGCTTCTGCTCGTGAGTGCCGTTGCGGTTGATCTGGTTGACGCACAGGTTGGAGTGGGCGCCGTAGGACAGGGCCACCGACGCCGAGCCCCGGCTGATCTCTTCCATCGACACCACGTGGGCCAGGTAGCCCAGGCCGGCGCCGCCGTATTCCTCCGGCACGGTGATGCCCAGCAGGCCCATGTCGCCGAACTTGCGCCACATGTCGGCAGGGAACAGGTTGTCATGGTCGATCTGCGCGGCGCGCGGCGCCAGCTCGGCGGCAACGAAGGTGCGCACCTGGTCACGGAGCATGTCGATGGTCTCGCCCAGGGCGAAGTTCAGGCTGGGGTAATGCATGGGGGCACCTTGTTGTTCTTGAAATTCGAGGTACTGCACCGACCCTGTGGGAGCGGGCTTGCCCGCGATGCCCGTCAGAACGGCCAGCGATGTTGTCTGGTCCGGCCTCATCGCGGGCAAACCCGCTCCCACAGGGTCGGTGCTCGTGGTTGACGTTAACGTAAACCTGCCGTCCGGGGCTGTCAATCGCATCATCACCTTTACGTAAACGTAAATCTGCGCCAGAGTATTTGCCGCCTGCTTCAGTCATGCCCAGAACAACCACAAGAAGGGATCACCATGCCTCAACCAAGCTATACCCGCGGCCGTCAGGACCACCCCTTGCTGACCCTGACCATCGGCCAGGTCTTCGATGCCACCGTCGCCCGCCACGGCGAGCGCGAGGCACTGGTGGTGCGTCACCAGGGCCTGCGCTACAGCTGGCGCGAGCTGGCCGCCGAGGTCGATGTGCAGGCCCGGGCGCTGATGGCGCTTGGGGTGGAGGAGGGCGAACGGGTCGGTATCTGGGCGCCCAACTGCGCCCAGTGGTCCATCCTGCAGCTGGCCACCGCCAAGGTCGGCGCGATCCTGGTCAACATCAACCCGGCCTACCGGGTGGGTGAGCTGGAATACGTGCTGCGTCAGTCCGGTTGCCGCTGGCTGGTGTGCGCCGATGCCTTCAAGACCTCCGACTACCACGCGATGGTGCAGGAGCTGGTGCCTGAACTGGCCACCCACGCATTGGGCGAACTGGCCAGTGAACGCCTGCCCGACCTGCGCGGCGTGATCAGCCTGGCCGCCGAGCCGCCTTCAGGCTTCCTGCCCTGGGCCGCCTTGGCCGGGCGGGCAGGGGCAGTCGATGTTGACGCCTATCAGGCGCGACAGCAGGGCCTGCAGTTCGACCAGCCGGTGAACATCCAGTACACCTCCGGCACCACCGGCGCGCCCAAGGGCGCGACCCTGAGCCACTACAACATCCTCAACAACGGCTACATGGTCGGCCAGAGCCTGGGCCTGACCGAGCGCGACCGCATGGTCATCCCGGTGCCGCTGTACCACTGCTTCGGCATGGTCATGGCCAACCTCGGCTGCATCACCCACGGCAGCACCATGGTCTACCCCAATGATGCCTTCGACCCGGAGCTGACCCTGCGCGCCGTGGCCGAGGAGCGTGCCAGCATCCTCTATGGCGTGCCGACCATGTTCATCGCCATGCTCGACCATCCGTCACGCCAGGCCATGGACCTTTCCAGCCTGCGCAGCGGCATCATGGCCGGCGCCACTTGCCCGATCGAGGTGATGCGCAAGGTGATCGACCAGTTGCACATGGCCGAAGTGCAGATCGCCTACGGCATGACCGAGACCAGCCCGGTGTCGTTGCAGACCGGCCCCGACGATGGCCTGGAGTTGCGCGTGACCACCGTGGGCCGCACCCAGCCGCATCTGGAGACCAAGCTGGTGGATGCCGACGGGCGCATCGTCGCGCAAGGCGAGATCGGCGAGCTGTGCACCCGCGGCTATAGCGTGATGCTCGGCTACTGGGACAACCTCCAGGCCACCCATGACGCCATCGACCCGGCCGGCTGGATGCACAGCGGCGACCTGGCGGTGATGGACGAAGCCGGTTACGTGCGCATCGTCGGGCGCAACAAGGACATGATCATTCGCGGCGGCGAGAACATCTATCCGCGCGAGCTGGAGGAGTTCTTTCACACACACCCGGCGGTGGCCGAGGCGCAGGTGGTGGGAATTCCGTGCAGCAAGTATGGCGAGGAGGTGGTGGCGTGGATTCGCCTGCACCCGGGGCACAGCGCCACGGCGGATGAGCTGCAGCAGTGGTGCAAGGCTAGGCTGGCGCATTTCAAGGCGCCAAGGCATTTTCGCTTTGTCGATGAATTCCCGATGACGGTGACGGGGAAGGTGCAGAAGTTTCGCATGCGCGAGATCAGCGTCGCGCAAATCGGCGGCAGATGATCTGGCGTGCGAGGGCACTGGTCGATGCTTTCGAGTGAACGTGCCCCGCGCCTTGACGCGGGGCACGCTACACCACGCCGTGGTCTATTTGCGCCTCACATTGATGGCGTACGGCTTGTTTCCCACCAGTCTGATGTCGAAAATCACCTCGACGTCATCTTCCAGGCCCGCGGCCTGATCCTTGGGCAGGTACACCCGTGTGCCTTGATATTTGTAGTCGATGTAACCGTAGCCCTCGTCGTCATCGAACTCCACCACTTTTCCAGTCTTGCCCTTTGTATCGCTGATGATTGCCACCTCCGTTGTCATTGCCTATGGATGCGCTTCCCCAGCGCGGGGCTGGGAAAACGCTGCTGCGCGGGCTACTGCCAAGCCGCCGGCAAGCTCACCACCAGAATCTCACGCCCTGCGTGGCCGGTGGCACCCTGTGCCGTACTGTACCCACGTATGGAAGTCGGGGGACCCGCGCGGAAGTTGAATCCCCAGCGTTCCGTACACTGATCGGGCCCCCAGCCCCCCGCTCGGGCTGTTCCTCCGCCAGCAGCGCCAGGCGCTGTTCTTCCAGGCCGGTGCTGGACAGGATCGTGCCTTGCAGGAGGTTGGCGTCGAGTACGTTGCCGACAATGTCGGCCGCGTAGGCGGTAGACTGCGAGAGGTGGGTCGGCAGGTGGCGGCTAACCAGGGGGAGGTGCATTCCCTTGGCTTGCATATAGCTGCCAATTTTTCCAATGGCGCCTGCATTTGCGAAGTTGGTCTTCGTATAGATTTCAACAGTCCCTGTCAGGTGAGATTTCGCCCGCCGCCAAAGGCCACCTACCTCCCCGGGCACCCCATTTCCCCGCAGCAGTTCATCGGCATAGGTACTCACCCGGCCGCCCGCCCGGGCCGCGCGTCTGGCGCCAGACAACCCCTTGAATCCGTAGCGGGCAAAGGTCTTGCCAGCGTTCCACACCACCTTGGCGCCTTTGCCGAGCAGCTTGGCCCCCCTTGCCATGAGTTTCAGCCCATTAAAGCCAAGCTTGAACAACCCGGAGAAGCCCAAGGTACTCAGCACCCCTGTGGCGACCGAAACGATGCTCAATTTCCTGGATAGTTCAGGGTTCGTGTCTGCTGTGAACACCGCCGCCACTTCGAAGGCGAACGACAGCACGCTCATCGCCGTGACGAACCCCAGCACGATCGCCGACATGCCCCCGGTGAAAAGGGTCAGCACCGCGCCCACCACGGCCACCAATGCCGAGAACGCCAGGCCTCGCCAGCGGCCGCCGACCGGCATTTTCTGGGTGTCCTGCAGCGCCTGTTGATAGGACGCAAGTTGTTTTCCCTGGTCCCAACGACTGAGCATGATGGCCCCGCTGGGGTCGTGCAGGTTGACGGGGTCCGGGCAGTGGGCGTAGTCGTTGACGCCTCCTTCACCAAACGGGCTGAGCCAGTCAGGCTGGGCATAGCGGCGCAGGGCCGGGTCGTAGGTGCGGTAGCCGTTGCCGGCGTGGTAGTGGCCGGTTAGGGGGTCGCGGCGCATGCCGTTGTAGCCGTTGACAAGGCCGGTCACTGCCTTGCCCTCGCCGAACGGCAGCAGCGGAGCCAGCTCCAGCTTACCGTCCTTGACCTGCCCGGCGACACCGACCTGGGGATCGTCGATCAGCCAGCGCACCTCGTTTTCATCGTACTGCGCCAGGCCGCGGCTCAAGCTTGTGCGTTGGCTGACCTTGCCGGCCTGGTCGTAACGCAGCTCGCCAATCAGTTCATCGCCGTCGTAGCGCAGCTCGTGGGTGCTCTTGTCGGCCTCCAGGTACTGCGCCGCCAGGCGCTGGCTGCCGTCGTATTCGTACCGGGCCAGGAGCTTGTTCTCGCTGTCGTGGACTTTGTCGAGCTGGCCGGCGGCGTTATAGCTGAAGCAGTGCTGGCCTGCGTCGGTCAGGTAGCCATTGCTGTTCCATTTCACCTCTTGGGGGGCCTTGCCGCGGGTGACGCCTGTCAGCTGGGTCGGATCGGCCTCGGCATAGGCCAGGTCCTCGGTGTGCTTCTTGTCGTCAAAGCCGGTGGTAACGCACTGGGTCAGGTTGCTCATGGCATCCCAGGTGAAGTCCTGGGCCTTGACCGCCGTGCCCTGGCAGTCTTGCGGGCAATGCTCGGCGGCGCTGGTCTTGCATTCATACTTCTGCAGGCGGTCAAGCGCGTCGTAGGTGAAGTGCTCGGCGCGCAGTTGGGTGCCTTTTTCATAGCTGGTTTTGCTCGCCAGGCGGCCATCGCCGCGCCAGGTCAGGCACTGCTTGAAGCATTCGATGCCGTTGCTCAGGAAGCGCCGTGTCACTTCCTGGCCAAACCCATCGTATTCGCTGAATACCTGCCAGCGGCCGCCAGCCTTGAGTGCCTGGGCTTGACGCGACTGCAAGCGCCCCAGTGCGTCATAGCGATGCAGTACTTCCTCGTGGTCCTGGCACGTGCGCAGCACCCGGCCCAGGCGATCGGTGAACTCCCGTTGCCAGTGGCCGTCGGCGCGCAGCGAAGCCAGTGTCTGGCCACGCAGGCTCTGCCAGCGGTAGCCCTGGCGCGTGGCGCGTGGCGAAGTTTGCTCAACCTGCTGCCGACCGGGCAGGTTTTCGTCACGGTAGGCCTGCGTCCAGCCGCTGGACATCGCGGTGTCGCTGGCGTCCGAGGACAAGGTCAGCGTGTTGTCCTCGTGAGTAACGCTGGAGAGGGCCCGCTTCTGGTCTTTAAAACTCATGCCCTTGGCGTCTTGTGCAGTGGTGAGGATGGTCTTGTCGGGCAAGGTAACCGTCGTGTCGGTGAAACCATAGGCGCGCTTGCCCACGGTGCGCGACGTCAGCGTACTGACGTTGCTCACTTTCTGTGTTGCTACCACCTTGCTGTCTACCTTGAGCTGCGTGGCGTGGTTGCTCAGGCCATGGTAGCTGTACGCGACGGTGGAGTTGTCGGGGCGCGTGAGCTGGGTAACCCGGCCCAAGGCGTCCCGTTCAAGGCTATAGGTATCGGTCTGCGTGCCCAGAGTGCGTTGGTACTTGATGACGTGCCCCGAACTGTCGAAGTGCCGGAGCAATTGCATCTTGGTGTTGCCAGCAGGGTCGGTCAGGCGATCAACTTGCTCGAAGGTGCCATCCTTGCGGTAGGAGTAATCGGTTTTGCGTTGGAACAAGCACTGATCATCCAGCCCCTGTTCGACCAGGCACTGGCTGGTGATGTTCTGGGTTCCCGGCGCTTCAAATACCAGAGCGCTTTGCGTTGCGGGGGCCTTGTCCTTGGCCATGGCTTGCAGCAGGCTACGCATGCCAGGCCCATCAAGACCGCCTTGTGCCCGCGTCCAGGCTTGAGGCCCCATGGCCCACACCTCTGGGGTCATCTCTATCACGGCCTGGCCCCCAGGCAGGTAGTCCCAGCTGCAACTGGCCAGCAACTGCGATGCATCCAGGCCTTGCAGGCTGCATTGCTCCAGCGGGACATAGTGCTGGGTGCCGTGCTTGCGCCACTCGCGGCGCCAAACCCGTTGCAAGCCATCCAGGTAGCTGCGGCTGACGTCCTTGCTGGCATGGGTGTGGGTGGCGATCTTGCCGTCATCCGAATAGGTGGTGGCAGTCTGCTCGTCAGCTTTCTGGTCCTTTTCCTTGCCCTTGCCGCCTGCCTTGAGCAGGTAGTGCGTCTCCTGGGTCACGCGGCCCAGCGCATCGTATTGCCAGTGCACTTCTTTGCCTTGCTCCACCTGTTCCAAGCGCCGCCGGGCATGGCGTGAGCGCAGTTCCTTGCTGAGCGTTTCGGTGCCGGCCTCGGTGGTGGCGCTTACGCTGACCACGATGCCAGCGTTATTCGGGTTGTCCTCGAACGCCTGGAGGTTCTTCAGCTCGAACTTCAGTTGGCCAAGGTGAGTGACCTGGGTATCTTTGACCGACCACTGCATGACTTTGCTTTGCGCTGTCTTGGCGCTGACTACCGAGACCTCGGTGCTGCGCTGGCGCCACAGTAGCGGTGAGGAGGCGCCGACAAGCGTCCAAGTGGCGTCGGCGTCGAGCCGGTCGTCCTTGAGCTGAGCCTTGACCCCCTCGATCACGACCACCTCGGCCTGCTCCAGCATGTCACGAGTGCCACGTTGGACCTTGCGGTAGCCGAACAGGCGCAGACCCTTGGGATTGCCGAATGGATCGCACTGGTACTCCGCCATGACCGGCGCGGCGGCATAGTCCGGAATGAAGGGGCATTTTAGCGTGGGGAGGTCTTTCAACCCTGCCAGTTTGCTGAGCGTGATCAGGTTGTCGCCGGCCTTGGTGTAGTAGCAGCGGTAAAGCGTGTGCTCGTCGCTCTTGTGCAGGCGCTGGATGTTGCCGTTCAGGTCTTCTTCCTGCGTGGCTACTTCCACCGTGCGCCCCAGTGCCTCGCGTTCGGAGTGGGGAATGTTGGCCAACAGCCGAGTGATGCAGCCGGCCAGTTTCGGGCGATCGGCGTTATCTGACTTATTGAAGAACCACGCCAGCAGTTCATGTTGGCGTTCGATCAGCATTCCCCCCCCTCTCACCACAGGCTCGTCGCTGTCAGCGCCGGCCCTCATGGCGTATAACAGTTCGGCAAACTCATCCCCAGCGCCCGTATAGCGGTAGCCTTTGGTCAACCGATGCGTGTCGCTTTTTTTCTGGTCGCTGCGGGTGCTGAAGGCCAGCCAGTGATCCTGCTCAGAGGCTACGCCGCGCAGCAGTTCGAAACGCTCGACACGCTTATCGTGCTTGACACGACCGTGCACCAGCAGATGCTTCTCCCGGGCCCCATGCGCGCCGGATTCGTACTCGACGCTGACGATCCGCTGGTCGGTTTCCAGAAATTCTCCATCGTAGCGGTAGGTCGTCACCTGGTTCTCATGCTCATCCCCTGGCAGCAGGGTGTGCAGATTGACGCGGGGCAGGCCAGGGCGGCCGTTGTCCTGCGTGGCAGCTTGGTACTTCACGCATTCGACCGATCCATCCAGCTCTCGCAGGCCGCACAGCACTCGGTCCAAGGCCAGGTCGTCATCGTAATCACAGTCGACCTGCTGCAGCACCTTGCCATTCTGCAGGCGTTTGAGGGTGCGCAATAGATAACCTTGGAGGTCCAGGTTCACCTCGTATTTCTCGGCCTCGCTGTCCGGCCAGACCTGCATCTTCACCTGCGAGGCCTTTTTCTCCTGAGGCGTGACGTACTCGGCCTTGAACAAGGCTTCATCGCCACTGTTGATCGCCAACAGCAGGAACTGACCTTTCTGGCGCTTCCACTCCAGTGTCAACTGTTCACCATAGGGCGATTCGAGGGTCGAGGGCAGCAGCAGCACGAAGGGCTTTTCGTAGTCGGCGATGCGCTTTTTAAGTTCCTTGATGTTGTCGTCCCCCTCCCACGCTTTGACTGCCTCGTCGTAATCGATGGCTGCTGTCGCATAATAGAACCAGGGCACGCACATCAGTAGCCACTGCTGCCAATTCGTCGGTTTTGCCGGGAAGTCAGGTTTGGATTTGTCCCGAATGGCTTTCAACGTCTTGACGACCAGGTCATGAAACTCTTTGTTCGGCTCCTCGTCGTCGCTGCCTGCGGCTGCAGGCGCCTTCAGGGTTTCCTGGCGGCCGCTGGGCAGGTCAAGCGTGAATTCGCTGTAATCCTTGTTGCTGCGCACCACGCATGAGGCCAGCTTGAGCGCCTCGCCTTTACCCAGGTCGTCCCATTGTGCGTCGGTGAACTTGATCTGGGCACCATCGGCCAAGGTCAGCAGCCTGTCGCGCACCTGTACGCTGGAAAAGCGCCAGGCCCAGCCGTCGCCCAGCCCGGCCTCGTTGGCGCGCAGCGCCGAATAGTGCAAGGTCAGGTCGCAAGCTGGCCCCTGGCCTTGCAGGCCCTGCAAGCTGGCCACTGGGTAATGGGCGTGGAACAACCCGGTGCGCGGGTCGACCCCTGATTCGCTATGGCCGGTGGTGTCGAACAGTTCGGAACGGCTGGTGTTGGCGTAGTCCTCGCAGAGGAAACTGATTTCCTTCCACTCCTTGAGTTTCTTCGGCGGGATGAAGCTGACGGGCTTGGGCGCGTGCCACAACTGGTTGGCTTGTAGGGCACCGATATGGCCCACGGTCAAGGGGGCTCCGCCGCGTTCGGACTCTGGGTAGTCCAAGTAGATGTCATATTTCTGATCGTTCAGCGGCCCTTGCCAGGTGATCGTGTCGGCAGTGACCGACACCGGCCAGACTGGTAGGGCGGTACGTTGAGCCATACTAATTGAAGATAAGAGTTTAATGGTTTCGACGAGCATGCCCCAGTTGTTTAATTGGTTGCATTCATTCTTATTCACAGCCTCGTTTACCTCATACATATCCTCCTCTAGCTCATCCGTCACCTCCTCTGATTCCATCAGGAAATTCATTAAGTCTTCAGCATCTACTAAGCCTAAGTCCTTGATGTGGCTAGCAACAAGGGCAAGGAAGTCGGCATTGGGATCATATTTTTCAATGTAAGTCTCAGCGAGCTTGCAAACGACCTTGAGTAGCTTGTCTGCGGCCGTTATGACGGTGTCCTGCGTTATATCCAGCGCTGTATTGAAAATAAAAAACTCATTATGGATAGGGGCCGATATGTTGAGCAGGCGTTTGATAGAGGAGGCGTTTTTAATGGCGATAGGCTCAATAGATTCCAAATCGCCATCGAAGTTTCGGTGAGGGTATACCGTAATTAGAACGCTCCTGAGGGCACTGAGGTAAATCCGCTTATAGGCATCTTCGTCAAAGTCTTTCCAGTAGACTTCGGCGGTGCCAGCGTCGCTTGCCCCATAGGCGGCTTTGATAGCAGCATATTTGATGGCGAGTTGTGCACCGAAGCAGATGGGCCTTACCGAAGATTCAAAGTTTTTCGGTTTATCATCCGGGATGTCGAGGTCGGTATACCGCCAAGCGGCCATGGCAATTTTGGCGGTGTTATTCAAGGTCATAAGTTCGGCGAATGGTACGTCGAGGGTGCCGCCCGCCGCGACTGTCGCAGCAACACAGCTATTGTAGGCATCTTTGAGGTCCACCTCGTGCTGCCGCGGCACACATGCCATCACCCGGTAGCCTTTGTCGCGTGCCGCTTTGCTCAGGCGAAACACAAGTTCTGTGCCTAGCGACTCGACCGTCAGCTCGGTCACGCCTGGTTGAGGAAAGATGTTCAGCTTCCCCGGTTCGGCTGCAGCGGTCCGTGGCCACTCATCGGCGCTTAGCAGTTCGAGCCCATAGGTATCGCCGTTCCAGCCGCGACCGTCGCCAACGTTGTCCAGCGCAATCGCCAGCTCTGCATGCCGTGGCAGCCAAAGCTGCTTGCCATTCTTGACATTCAACTCCGGCCATTTTTGCGCTTCGATGAAGTCGGCCAAAGCCTTCACCCAGGTTGCCTGGTCATTGGGGACTGTCTTGCAGTCCTGAGGCCTGAACAGCGCATGGTGCAGCAGCGCCTGGTTGCCGGGATGCCGCACGGTCACCAGTACGGCATCTTCCGGTGCCTTGAAGGCGGTCTTCAGCAGTGGGCCTTCGACCGTGTGCTCATCACCCGGCAGCGTGGCGAAGATGCGCAGGCCGTCGCCGCGCTGTTCGAGCAACGCCGTGGTGGTATCGATGCGCAGGTAGGGGGCAACGTCAGATCCTGCCAGCGCTGTGGACCAAGGCTCCAGCCATTTGCCACTGGCTCGCTGCGCCTTGGCCGGGGTCCAGGCATGGTGCCCGAGCAGGCGCTGGGAGAACGCGTCGTAGACCCAGGCATGCAATGTGCCGCCACTGGGTACTGCGGTGCCGTCGAGCGTATCGCTGGCCCACCAGTCTACCTCGGTGATGGTCACGCACAGCTCGGCGTGCTGCGGCCCCCAGAAGGCATTGCCTTTGTCGCCGGGTGTCACGGCGCAGGTTGCCGCGTCCAGCACGCCAGCCCGCAACAGGTGGCTGCCAGTGTTGATCTGCTTGCACAGGGCCTTGCTCCAGCCGCTGTCCTCTTTGGCGGTGAAGAAGTGCTGTTCGTGCAGCGCCTGGGTCTTGAGGTCGCGCACTTGCAGGCTCAGGGTCCTGCCCTTGGCCAGCGAGAAACTGTCGTCACAGGCCAGCACCTGGACGATGTTGCTGCTGAACGGCGCAGTGCTGAACGCTCGGTAGTCGGCCTGGCACCACAGGCGCGGCGCCTCGTGGCTGCTGGAAAACTCATTATCGTCGCTCCAGCCCCCCGCAGTGATCGGCTTGCCGGCTTTGGCGACCTGTTCGGCGAAGTCTGCGAGCCACTTTGTAGCGTCCAGCTTGTCGGCTGTCGCTGTGTAGTCGACCCGAGTCAGTTCGCCGGTGCGACGGTGCACCAGGCACGCGCTGATGGTTTCGCCCTTGGTCAGGGAACGACCGGCCTTGATCGGGCACAGGCTGTACCATCCGCCTTCGACGCTGCCCACCCGCTCCAGGCCGAAGTCCTGCATGTCGGGCAGGCTACCATCTGGTTGGTTGCTGATCTGGTAGGGCACCGGGAAGGTGTTGGTATCCGCGGCTGGCTTGAGGTCAACGGAAGATTTGGCAGCCATTGCGTTTTGCTCCATGCGTAAGGGTCTTGAAGCTACTTTTTAAAATGTGCCGTCAGCGCCCACAACTGGCAGAAATGCCAGGTACGGCAGGAGCAATTCAGCTGGTCGATGGGGCTTTGCCCTGGGGCGGCAGCAAGCGGTACACCAGCTCCACCAGCTCGGCAAAGGTGGTGTAGGTGCGAATTGGCTGGGGAATGAGGATGTTGAACGTCTCTTCGACGATAGCCTGCAGTTCGACCACGTCGAAGCTGTCGGCGCCCAGTTCGTCCAGGGCGGCGCCGGGGCGGATGTTGTGCAGGCTCTGTTCCAGGAAGCAGGCGAGGAGCCATTGCAGGTGGAAGGCGATGTAGAGGCGTGAGCGCATGCCAGAGGATCGTCAGAGGGTGAGGCCTCTCTGTACGTGGCTTTGCGGGCAGGTGCTACTGGTAGAAATGCCAGGTGCGGTTTCGTCAGCTTTGTGCTGTCAGTGCCGGCCCCACGACAGGGCCGGCCCAGGTGGTCAGATTTCCGCGGCCTTGTCTATCCTCAAGCTTTCACCGGCGGCTCCTGGCTCGGCGGGTCGCCTACGGTTGGCGGCACGGTCGGCTTGATCGGCAGCTCGTCCGGGTCCTCCTCGGGCACCGGCGGCGGCAAGGTCGGGTCGTCGATGTTCGGGTCGGGTGTCTCCGGTGGAATGGGAATGTTCATGGGCCTGGCCTCGCGGGATGAATGAAGAGGTGTCGCAGGCTTTGACCCGGGCCTGCGCCCTGCGCTCATTTTTTTTGAACCCTCGCGCTTGCGCACGGCTCTGAACCCTTACCGCCACCAGCCCAGGGGAGCAAGGTCGATGTCTGGTAACGAGCCGTTCGAAAGCGTGCCGATGGCAGGTGATCACCCGGACCAGGCCATCAGCCTGTCCCAGGCACTGCTGGCGCCGCGTATCGTGATCGAGGACGCAAGCCCGGTGCTCGACGGCGGCACCTTCGCCGCCAAGGCCGTGCGCGGTCACAAGGTCGAAGTGGGCGCCAAGGTCTACACCGACGGTCACGATCGCCTGGCCGTGACCCTGCACTGGCGCCAGGCCCACAGCCGGCGCTGGCACTGCGTGGCCATGCATTCGCCGGGCAACGACCTGTGGCTGGCCGACTTCACGCCTGCCGAGCTGGGCCTGCACCTGTTCAGCATCGAGGCCTGGATCGACCCCTGGGCCACCTATTGCCACGACCTGGAGAAGAAGTATGCCGCCGGCGTGGAGGTGAAGCTGGAGCTGGAGGAGGGCCGCCTGCTGCTGGGCAAGGGCATCGAACGCAGCGACGGCCTGCTGCGCGAGCAACTGGCGCAGTTGCAACAGCGCTTGCCTGGCTTGCCGGTGGATGAACAGGTGAAATTGTTGCTGCACCCCGACGCCGCACGCCTGATGGGGGAGGCGGAACATCGCAGCTACCTCACCCGCAGCCGCGAATTCCCGCTGGACGTCGACCGCGAGGCGGCCCAGTTCGCCAGCTGGTATGAGCTGTTCCCGCGCTCGGTCACCGACGACCCCGAGCGCCACGGTACCTTCGATGATGTGCACCAGCGCTTGCCGATGATCCGCGACATGGGCTTCGACGTGCTGTATTTCCCGCCGATCCACCCCATCGGCATGAAGCACCGCAAGGGCCGCAACAACGCCTTGCAGGCCGACCCCGGCGACCCCGGCAGCCCTTATGCCATCGGCAGCCCCGAAGGTGGGCACGATGCCATCCACCCGCAGCTGGGCAGCCGCGAGGACTTCCGCCGCCTGGTCGCCGCCGCCGCCGAGCACGGCCTGGAAATCGCCCTGGACTTCGCCATCCAGTGCTCCCAGGACCATCCCTGGCTGCAGGAGCACCCCGGCTGGTTCAGCTGGCGCCCCGACGGCACCATCCGCTACGCGGAAAACCCACCGAAGAAATACCAGGACATCGTCAACGTCGACTTCTATGCCCCCGAGGCGGTGCCCAGCCTGTGGCTGGCGCTGCGCGACGTGGTGGTCGGCTGGGTCGAGGAGGGGGTGAAGACGTTCCGCGTCGACAACCCGCACACCAAGCCGCTGCCGTTCTGGCAATGGCTGATCGCCAATGTGCGCAGCCAGCACCCCGAGGTGATCTTCCTCGCCGAAGCCTTCACCCGCCCGGCGATGATGGCGCGCCTGGGCAAGGTCGGCTACGCGCAGAGCTATACCTACTTCACCTGGCGCAATACCAAGCAAGAGCTGCGCGAATACTTCGAGGAGCTCAACCAGCCGCCGTGGAGCCAGTGCTATCGACCCAATTTCTTCGTCAACACTCCGGACATCAACCCCTTCTTCCTGCAGACGTCCGGGCGAGCGGGCTTCCTGATCCGCGCTGCGCTGGCGACCATGGGTTCGGGATTGTGGGGCATGTACTCGGGCTTCGAACTGTGCGAGGGCACGCCGCTGCCGGGCAAGGAGGAGTACCTGGACTCGGAGAAATACGAGATCCGCCCCCGGGACTTCACCCAGCCCGGCAACATCGTTGCCGAGATCGCCCAGCTCAACCGCATCCGTCGGCAGAACCGCGCCCTGCAGACCCATCTGGGGGTGGTGTTCCTCAATTGCTGGAACGACAACATTCTGTACTTCGCCAAGCGCACCCCCGAGCGCGACAACTTCATCCTCGTTGCCATCAGCCTCGACCCGCACAACGCCCAGGAGGCCAGCTTCGAGTTGCCGCTATGGGAACTGGGGCTGGACGACAGCGCCGATACGCAAGGCGAGGACCTGATGAACGGCCAGCGCTGGACCTGGCATGGCAAGACCCAGTGGATGCGCATCGAGCCGTGGCACCAGCCGTTCGGTATCTGGCGCATCGAGAAATCGCGCTAGCCCCGCGATGGGCTTCAAGCTGAACCCTCGGACACAAAGGAGTCCCCAATGGCCAAGCGTTCCCGCCCGGCAGCCTTCATCGACGATCCGCTGTGGTACAAGGACGCGGTGATCTACCAACTGCACGTGAAATCGTTCTTCGATGCGAACAACGACGGCATCGGCGATTTCGCGGGCTTGATCGGCAAGCTCGACTATATCGCCGAACTGGGCGTCAACACCCTCTGGTTGCTGCCGTTCTACCCCTCGCCACGGCGCGACGACGGATACGACATTGCCGAGTACAAGGCCGTGCACCCGGACTACGGCAGCATGGCCGACGCCAGGCGCTTCATCGCCGAGGCGCACAAGCGCGGCCTGCGGGTGATCACCGAGCTGGTCATCAACCACACCTCCGACCAGCACCCCTGGTTCCAGCGCGCCCGGCATGCCAAGCCCGGCAGCAAGGCCCGGGACTTCTACGTGTGGTCGGACGATGACCAGAAGTACGACGGCACGCGGATCATCTTCCTCGATACCGAGAAGTCCAACTGGACCTGGGACCCGGTGGCCGGCCAGTACTTCTGGCACCGCTTCTACTCGCACCAGCCGGACCTCAACTTCGACAACCCGCAGGTGCTCAAGGCGGTGATCGGGGTGATGCGCTTCTGGCTCGATATCGGCGTTGACGGCCTGCGCCTGGACGCCATCCCCTACCTGATCGAGCGCGACGGCACCAACAACGAGAATCTCCCCGAGACCCATGTGGTGCTCAAGGCGATCCGCGCCGAAATCGACGCCAACTACCCCGACCGCATGCTCTTGGCCGAGGCCAACCAGTGGCCCGAGGACACCCGCCCGTACTTCGGCGAGGGCGATGGCGACGAATGCCACATGGCCTTCCACTTCCCGCTGATGCCGCGCATGTACATGGCCCTGGCCATGGAAGACCGCTTCCCGATCACCGACATCCTGCGCCAGACCCCGGAGATCCCGGCCAACTGCCAGTGGGCGATCTTCCTGCGCAACCATGATGAACTGACCCTGGAGATGGTCACCGACCGCGAGCGCGACTACCTGTGGAACTACTACGCCGAGGACCGCCGCGCCCGCATCAACCTGGGGATTCGCCGGCGCCTGGCGCCGCTGCTGCAACGCGACCGGCGGCGTATCGAGCTGCTCACCAGCCTGCTGCTGTCGATGCCCGGCACGCCGACGCTGTACTACGGTGACGAACTGGGCATGGGCGACAACATCTACCTGGGTGACCGCGATGGCGTGCGCACTCCCATGCAGTGGTCGCCGGACCGCAATGGAGGCTTTTCCCGCGCCGACCCGCAGCGCCTGGTGCTGCCGCCGATCATGGATCCGCTGTACGGCTACCAGACGATCAACGTCGAGGCCCAGGCCCACGACCCGCATTCGCTGCTCAACTGGAACCGGCGGCTGCTGGCGGTGCGCAAGCAGCAGAAGGCCTTCGGTCGCGGCAGCCTGAAGATGCTCACGCCGAGCAACCGGCGGGTGCTGGCCTATATCCGCGAATACACCGATGCCGAGGGCAACGTCGAGATCGTG
Organism: Pseudomonas sp. BJa3; assembly: GCF_026343815.1. NCBI lineage: Bacteria > Pseudomonadati > Pseudomonadota > Gammaproteobacteria > Pseudomonadales > Pseudomonadaceae > Pseudomonas > Pseudomonas sp. BJa3. Next base: position 148,007 of record NZ_JAOXMC010000007.1, read on the forward strand.
CTGTGCGTGGCCAACGTCTCGCGGGCCGCCCAGGCCGCCGAGCTGGAGCTGTCGCAGTATGCCGACAAGGTGCCGGTGGAGATGCTAGGCGGCAGCGCCTTCCCGCCCATCGGCCAGCTGCCGTTCCTGCTGACGTTGCCGCCCTATGGCTTCTACTGGTTCCTGCTGGCCAGCCACGACCGCATGCCCAGCTGGCATATCCAGCCCAGCGAGGGGCTGCCCGAGCTGACCACCCTGGTGCTGCGCAAGCGCATGGAAGAACTGCTCGAGTCACCGGCGCGCGAGGCATTGCAGACCGCTATCCTGCCGCAGTATCTGCCCAAGCGGCGCTGGTTCGCCGGCAAGGAAGGGCCGATCGACCAAGTCCGCCTGCGCTATGGCGTGCGCATGGCCACCTCGGCGTTGCCGGTGCTACTTGGCGAGCTGGAGGTGCACAGCGAAGGCGTGGTCACCCACTACCAGCTGCCCTTCGGCCTGTTGCCGGAGGAGCAGATCAATGCCGCGCTGCCGCAGCAGCTGGCGCTGTCGCGGGTACGCCGTGGCCGCCAGGTGGGGCTGATCACCGATGCCTTCGTGCTCGAACCCTTCATTCGCGCCGTGCTCCAGGGCTGCCAGGACGGCATGCGGCTGGCCTGTGGCGATGGCCTGGGCGAGTTGCGCTTCCACAGCACCGAGCAGTTGGCCGCGCTGCAGCTCGATGAGCAGAGCGAGGTGCGCTACCTGAGCGCCGAGCAGTCCAACAGCTCGGTGGTGGTCGGCGGCAGCCTGGTGCTCAAATTGATTCGCCGGGTCAATCCGGGTATTCACCCGGAGCTGGAGATGAGCGCCTACCTGACCGCCGCCGGCTTTGCCAATATCTCACCGTTGCTGGCCTGGGTCAGCCGTGTGGACGACAGCGAGCAGCGGCACCTGCTGATGATTGCCCAAGGCTACCTGAGCAACCAGGGCGATGCCTGGGACTGGACGCAGAACACTCTGGAACGGGCGATCCGCGACCAGATGGAACCCGCCAGCGTCGAGCAGGAGACGCACACCGATGCCCTGGCCGAGCTGACCGGTTTTGCCGCCTTGCTCGGCCAGCGCCTGGGCGAGATGCACCTGCTGCTGGCCGCGCCGAGCGACGACGAAGCGTTCCGTTCACGCCCGAGCGACGCCCGCGACAGCGAGCGTTGGAGCCGCCAGATCAGTGCCGAGCTGAGCCATGCCCTCGACCTGCTCGCCCAACACCGTGACACCCTCGACAGTGACAGCCAGGCTCTGGTCGACGACCTGCAGCAACAGCGCGAAGGGCTGCAACAGCATGTCGACAGTCTCGCGCGCCAAGCCCAGGGCGGGCTGCTGATGCGGGTGCACGGCGACCTGCACCTGGGCCAGGTACTGGTGGTACAGGGCGACGCCTACCTGATCGATTTCGAGGGCGAGCCGGCGCGGCCGCTGGACGAACGCCGGGCCAAACACAGCCCGTACAAGGATGTCAGCGGTGTGCTGCGATCCTTCGACTATGCTGCTGCGATGATCCTGCGCAGCGCCTCGGCGGTAGACCTCTCCGAGGCGGCGCGCCAGGCCCGGCAGCGGGTCGCCCGGCAGTACCTGCACCAGTCGCGCCATGCCTTCGTCGAAGCCTACGGGTTGGCCACCGCCGCCATGCCCCACGCCTGGCAGCAGGCCGAGGGCGAGCGCGCCGCGCTGGAGCTGTTTTGCCTGGAGAAGGCCGCCTACGAAATTACCTATGAAGCCGAGAACCGGCCAAGTTGGCTGGCCGTGCCTTTGCATGGCCTGCATGGATTGATCAGTACCTGGGGAGAGTCATAGATGAATGCAACCACGCGTGACAACGGCGGCCTTCGGCAACGGGACCTCGATGCCCTGGCCCGCGCCGAGCACGCCGACCCGTTCGCCGTACTCGGCCCGCACCCCGATGGTGCGGGCGGCCAGTTCATCCGGGCCTTCCTGCCCAGTGCCCTGAGCGTGCGCGTGCTGGCCCGCGACGACGGCCGGGTACTCGCCGAGATGCGCCAGGGTGGCGTGCCCGGCCTGTTCACCGCGCACCTGGACCAGGCTGGCCCGTATCTGCTGCAGATCGGCTGGGCCGGCGGCGAGCAGGTCACCGAGGACCCCTACAGCTTCGGCCCGCAGTTGGGCGAGATGGACATGTACCTGTTCGCCGAGGGCAACCACCGCGACCTGTCCGGGCGTTTCGGCGCCCAGCCGACCGAGGTGGATGGGGTTGCCGGGGTGTGCTTCTCGGTTTGGGCGCCGAATGCCCGGCGGGTGTCGGTGGTGGGCGAATTCAACAACTGGGATGGCCGCCGCCACCCCATGCGCCTGCGCCATGGCGCCGGGGTGTGGGAGCTGTTCGTGCCGCGCCTCGGCGTGGGCGAGACCTACAAGTTCGAAGTGCTCGGCCAGGACGGCGTGCTGCCCCTCAAGGCCGACCCCCTGGCCCGCGCGACCGAACTGCCGCCGAGCACCGCCTCCAAGGTGGCCGGCGCCCTGGCCCACGAATGGCGCGATGGCCAGTGGCTGGAACACAGGGCCCAGCGCCACGCCTACAGCGCGCCGCTGTCGATCTACGAGCTGCACGCCGGCTCCTGGCGCTGCGAGCTGGACGACGCCGGCGAGGTCGCGCGCTACTACAACTGGCGTGAACTGGCCGAGCGCCTGGTGCCTTACGTGCAGGAACTGGGCTTTACCCATATCGAGCTGATGCCGATCATGGAGCACCCCTTCGGCGGCTCCTGGGGCTACCAGCCGCTGTCGCTGTTCGCCCCGACCTCGCGCTACGGCAGCGCCGAGGACTTCGCCTTCTTCATCGACGCCTGCCACCAGGGCGGCATCGGTGTGATCCTCGACTGGGTGCCGGCGCATTTCCCCACCGACGAGCATGGCCTGGCGCGCTTCGACGGCACCGCCTTGTACGAATACGACAACCCGTTGGAAGGTTTCCACCAGGACTGGAACACGCTGATCTACAACCTCGGGCGCAACGAGGTGCGCGGTTTCATGCTGGCCTCGGCGCTGCACTGGCTCAAGCACTTCCACATTGATGGCCTGCGCGTGGACGCGGTGGCTTCGATGCTTTACCGCGACTATTCGCGCAAGGCCGGCGAATGGGTGCCCAACCGCCATGGCGGGCGCGAGAACCTCGAGGCCATCGACTTCGTCCGCCACCTCAACAGCGTCGCCGCCCATGAGGCGCCGGGCGCGCTGATCATCGCCGAGGAGTCCACCGCCTGGCCTGGGGTCAGCCAGCCGGTGCAGCAGGGCGGGCTGGGCTTTGCCTACAAGTGGAACATGGGCTGGATGCATGACACCCTGCATTACATCCAGAACGACCCAATCCACCGCACCTACCACCACAACGAGATGAGCTTCGGGCTGATCTATGCCTACTCCGAGCATTTCATCCTGCCGATCTCCCACGACGAAGTGGTGCATGGCAAACATTCGCTGATTGACAAGATGCCCGGCGACCGCTGGCAGAAGTTCGCCAACCTGCGCGCCTACCTGGCTTTCATGTGGATGCATCCAGGTAAGAAGCTGCTGTTCATGGGCTGCGAGTTCGGTCAGTGGCGCGAATGGAACCACGACCAGCAACTGGACTGGTACCTGCTGCAGTATCCCGAGCATCAGGGCGTGCAGAAGCTGGTGGCCGACCTCAACCGCCTGTACCGCGACCTGCCCGCGTTGCACGAGCAGGACTGCCAGCCCCAGGGCTTCCAGTGGCTGATCGGCGACGATGCGCACAACAGCGTGTATGCCTGGTTGCGCTGGAGCAGCCAGGGCGAACCGTTGCTGGTGGTGGCCAACTTCACCCCGGTGCCGCGCGAGGGCTACCGCATCGGCGTGCCGTTCGGCGAGCACTGGGTGGAACTGCTCAACAGTGATGCCGAACTGTATGCAGGGTCGAACGTGGGCAATCTCGGGGCGGTGGTCGCCGATGAGGTCGCCAGCCATGGCCAGCCATTGTCGCTGGCGCTGAACCTGCCGCCGCTGGGGGTATTGGTGATGAAACCGGCCTGAGGCGGGGGCTGTACCGACGCTATCGCGGGGCAAGCCCGCTCCCACGCCTTTACCTAGCCCTCGGCGTGGGAGCGGGCTTGCCCCGCAATGGGTTACCCGGCTACCAGCGCATCCGCACTCCAAGGCTGCCGATCAGCCCATTGAGGTCATTGTCATCCACATCGGAGCTGTAGTCGGCGCTGACGAACAGCGCCACGCTCGGCGTTACCCGGGCTACCAGACCCAACCCCAGTTCAACCGTCGCGGCGCTGCGCGAGCTGGAGATCTTGTCCACCTGATCCAGCTTCACCGGGTCAGCGTTGCTGAAGTCGTACCAGACGTTGGTACGCACATAGGGTTCGATGGGCATGCCACGCACCTCGTAACGCGCCGACAGCTTGGCGCCGACCCGGCCACTCCAGCTGGGCTGGCTGTCGAATGCCTGCAAGGTCTCTTCCTGCACCTGGCTGCCAGGGAAAAACTGCTGGTTGATCAACTGTGCCTGAGGCTCGATCACCCAGCCCGCGCCCAGGCCAATGGGATAGCCACCCTCTACTGAGAAAGTCATCGCGTGGCCGCTGTCGTCCAGGCGCTGGCCCGCCTGGGAGCGGCCATTGACGTCGATGCGCGTGCCCATCGCCACGGCGCCCACGTGCCAACCCTGCGCGTGGGTCATGCTCCAGTACACACCCAGGCTCTCGCCGCTGAGGTTGACCGCGTCACGCTGTTTGTCGCCAAGCAGCGGGCGCATGCCGTTGAAACTGCTCTGCAGGTTGTTGTGGCCGACGAAGATGCCGGCGCGGTGGACGTTGCCGGCGCTGGTTTCACGCACGAACAAGTCCGGGCCGATCATCATCTGCTGGCTCGGCGCTTCCACTTGCGCCGGCGGCTGGGCACCTGGGCGCGGCCCGCCGGGGAAGAACTGCGCCCACTGGCTGGCGATGTGGTTGCTGTCAAGCTGGCCGTGGCGTTCACCCATGCGCTCGGAAAAGGCGCTGAGCATACCCTGGCTCAGGCCGCCAGCGCTGACCGGGTCGAGCGATAATCGCGGCACCTCCGGTTGCGCCAGGTAGGGGGCGAAGGGCTCGCCCTCCTGCAGTTCGAAGGCGAAGGTTTCCACCGGGGTTGCCAGGAGCAGCGACGTGGAAACCGCACAGAAAAAAGCGTCGAAGCGCGAGGGATTCGAGGTGCTTTTCATGGCGGATCTCCTGTTGATGTGTGAAGTGAACAGCCCGATACCTGGCCTGATGTCACGAGCTGTACGACAAGAACAGGGGCGACCCAAACCAGCGCGCCGGCTTCTTGGAACGCGCACGAGGGCGCGAGCTAGAGGCCCGGCACGAGATTTTCCATCTGGTGATTACTGTTCAGCTAAGGAGAGGACGGCGGTTGCGTCAAGAAAGCGTGAAATAATCGATAAATGCCTGTTTGTCTATTTAACTTGTTGAATAATGACAAGTTTTAATTCGGTATATCGACAATGGTGATTTCCCGTCGCGTGGCTATGCCGAATCGTTGCTACAACCGCACTTCCACCGCCAGCGGGAGGTGATCGGACAGGTGGGTCCAGGGCTTGTTGCCGAGGATTCTCGGCGCATGGCTGTCGGCATTGCGCAGGTACACGCGGTCCAGGCGCAGCAGGGGCAGGCGGGCGGGATAGGTGCGGGCGAGCAGGCCGTGGTGGCGCTCGAACGCCTCGTGCAGGTCGCGGTGCAGGCGCAGGGTCCGGTTGCCGCGCAGTTGCCAGTCGTTGAAGTCGCCGGCGATGATCACCGGGGCGCCGGCGGGCAGGGCGTCGAGCAGTTGGCGCAGCAGGTGCAGCTGCTTCTGCCGGTGCCGTTCGAGCAATGACAGGTGCACGCAGATCGCATGCACCTGGCGCTGGCCGGGTACGTCCAGCACGCAGTGCAACAGGCCGCGGCGCTCGGGGCCGGTGATCGACACGTCGAGGTTGCGATGCTCGATGATCGGGTACTTGGACAGCAGCGCGTTGCCGTGGTGGCCGTCGGGATAAACCGCGTTGCGGCCGTAGGCGAAGTCGCTCCACATGCTGTCGGCGAGGAATTCGTACTGCGAAGTCTGGGGCCAGCCGGGGTAGCGCGCGGCGTGGCGGTCGTGGCTGCCGAGCACCTCCTGGAGGAACACGATGTCAGCCCCGGTGCTGCGCACCGCCTCGCGCAGCTCCGGCAGGATGAAGCGCCGGTTGAAGGCGGTGAAGCCCTTGTGGGTGTTGACCGTCAGCACCTTGACCCGGTGCACGGCCGGGGCCTGGCTGACGCTGGCGAAACCTGGACTGCCGGCTTCGAGGTTCACGACCGCTCCTGTTCAATGAGGGCTGCGCAGCAGCCCCAGGTTCAACTGGCTCGACACAGTCTAGGACAGGACTTCCTGTTTCGGGTTCAGTCCTCCTCCCGCTGCAACACCATCAGCAGCAACGACCGCCCCTTGACCTCGAACACGGTGTCGAACGCCAGGTGCTGCGCCTTGCGCAGCTCGGGTCGGTCGGTGTCGACCAGGCAGCTCCAGTAGTCGCCCTCCGGCACTGCCGGCAGGGTGAATGGCACGACGTCGTGGTAGGCGTTGACGATCAGCAGCATGGTTGCCTCGGCGCCTGGGCGGGCGATGCCACTGACCTGGGCGCGGCCATCCATCAGCATGCCCAGGCAACGCCCGTGCGGATCCTCCCACTGCTCGACGGTCATCTCGCTGGCGTCCGGAGCCAGCCAGGTGACGTCCTTGACCCCGATCGCCTCGTTGTAGTCGCCGACCAGGAAGCGCGAACGCCGCAGGATCGGATAGGCCAGGCGCAGCCGGGTCAGGCGCTTGACGAAGGCCATCAGCGCCAGACCGTCTTCATCCAAGTCCCAGTTCACCCAGCCGATCTCGCTGTCCTGGCAGTAGGCGTTGTTGTTGCCGTGCTGGGTGCGGCTGAATTCGTCCCCGGCGACGATCATTGGCGTGCCCTGCGCCAGCAGCAGTGTCGCGAAGAAGTTACGCATCTGGCGCATGCGCAGGGCGTTGATTGCCGGGTCGTCGGTGGGCCCTTCGACGCCGCAGTTCCACGACAGGTTGTTGTCGGTGCCGTCCTGGTTGTTCTCGTCATTGTCCTCGTTGTGCTTGTCGTTGTACGACACCAGGTCACGTAGCGTGAAGCCGTCGTGGGCAGTGACGAAGTTGACCGAAGCGTAGGGGCGCCGGCCGCGGTTGTTGAACAGGTCGCCCGAGGCGGTGATGCGCGCGGCGAAATCGGCGAGCATGCCTTCGTCGCCTTTCCAGAAACTGCGCACCGTGTCGCGGAAGCGGTCGTTCCACTCTGCCCAGCCTGGGGCGAAGTTGCCCACCTGGTAGCCGCCCGGGCCGCAATCCCAGGGTTCGGCGATCAGTTTGGTCTGGCTGAGCATCGGGTCCTGGCGACAGGCCACAAGGAAGCCATGGCGCTCGCTGTAGCCGTCGTGGTAGCGGCCAAGGATGGTCGCCAGGTCGAAGCGAAAACCATCCACGTGCATCTCTCCGGCCCAGTAGCGCAGCGAGTCGGTGACCAGTTGCAGGACCCGTGGATGGCTCATGTCTAGGGTGTTGCCGGTACCGGAATCGTTGATGTAAAAGCGCCGGTCGTCGGGCATCAGGCGGTAGTACGAGGCGTTGTCGATACCGCGCATCGACAGGGTCGGGCCGCGTTCGTTGCCTTCGGCGGTGTGGTTGTAGACCACGTCAAGGATCACCTCCAGGCCTGCGTCGTGCAGGTGCGCGACCATCTCCTTGAATTCGGCGATCTTGCCGCTGGCCAGATAGCGCGGGTGGGGGGCAAAGAAGGCGATGCTGTTGTAGCCCCAGTAGTTGTTCAGGCCCTTGTCCAGCAGATGCTGATCATTGACGAAGGCGTGGATCGGCAGCAGCTCGATGCTCGACACGCCCAGCTCCTTGATATGGCCCAGCAGCTCGTCGTTGGCCAGGCCCGCGAAAGTGCCGCGCAGGTGCTCGGGCACCGCCGGATGGCGCATGCTGATGCCGCGGGTGTGGGCCTCGTAGATGATGGTGCGCTCCCATGGGATCGACACGCGCTGGTCGCGGCCCCAGGTGAAGGCGGGGTCGATGACCTTGCACTTGGGCACGAACGCCGCGCTGTCGCGCTCGTCGAACGACAGGTCGCCGTCGGGGTGGCCGATGGTGTAGCCGAACAACGCCTCGGACCATTTCAGCGTGCCTACCAATTGCTTGGCGTAAGGGTCGATCAGCAGCTTGTTGGGGTTGAAGCGGTGGCCGTTCTCCGGCTCGTAGGGACCGTGCACCCGATAGCCGTAGACCAGGCCCGGGTGGGCGTCGGGCAGGTAGCCGTGATAGATCTCATCGGTGTATTCGGGCAACTCGATGCGCTCAAGCTCGGTTTCGCCGCTGGCGTCGAACAGGCACAGCTCGACCTTGGTGGCGTTGGCTGAGAACAGGGCGAAGTTGACCCCAAGGCCGTCCCAGGTGGCGCCGAGGGGGAAAGGCAGGCCTTCGCGGATGCGCGATGGGGCGACGGAGCGGGTTTTCTTCGGGGTGCGGGGGCTCATGGCGTTCCTTTAGTGCGTGAACAGAGAATGCGTGAACAGAGGGATCGCGGGGCACGCCCGCTCACACCCACGAGCACTCAGTGACTGAGGCGTGGGAGCGGCGGTGCGCCGATGCGACTTGCCCCGCGATGAGGGCGGTACAGGCTGCAGAAGGCTCAACCAGCGGCAGGTTTCTTCGCCGCTCGCGGTTTTTTAGCCGCCGCAGCCGGCTTCACACCCGGCAACGCCGCCACCTTGGGGTCTGCAGGCGGCTTGGGCTTGGCCGCTGTCTTTTTGCGCGGGGGGGCCTTGGGGGCCAGCGCCTCGGCTTCGGCCAGCTTGCGCGCCTTGTCCCAATGTTCCTCCTCGCGACCCTCCGGCTTACCCTCCGATTCCCAGATCTGATAGGCGAACTCGCGAATACGCTTTTCATCGACACTCATCACGACGCTCCTGAATACAGTTAGGCATGATCAATCAACACATTGACCGGAAACTCCGCCAGCACGGTGCTCAACATCAGCTCCCTTGAAGGGCTGACCGCACCGCCGCCGAAAAGTCCCGAACAGTTGGCAGGCGACAGGGCAAACGGCAGTACAAGCCGGGTATCGTCCCAGTTCTGTGCCGGGATCAACGGAGTGGCGGCCGCGCCCAACAGGGCGCTGGCCAGCCGTGGCACAACGATGACGGCGCGCTCGCTCTGGCCGAGGCGGGCAAAGGCCAGCACCTGGTCGGCGTGGCGGCCCTGCACGGTCAGTGGCAGGTAGGCGCCGCGCTGGAACAGCTCGGGATGGGCCTGGCGGGCGTCCAGCACGCGGGCCACCAGGGCCTGCTTGATGCGGCCATCGCGCCAGTGGGCGAGCAGCTCGGCGAGTGGCGTGCCGTCGTCGAGGCTGGCGCGCCTGGCCGGGTAGTCCACCGGGCGGCGGTTGTCCGGGTCGACCAGCGAGAGGTCCCAGTATTCGTTGCCTTGGTACAAATCCGGCACGCCGGGGGTGGTCATGCGCAGCAGGGACTGCACCAGGCCATTCAAGGCGCCGGGACAGGCCAGGCGCTGCGCGGCCTCATGCAGGGACTGGCGCAGCTGCTGGTTTTCCTCGTCCAGCAGCAGGCCGTCGACATAGGCCGCGCAAGCCGCCTCGTAGCGTTCATTGGGCGCCGCCCAGCTACTGCGCAGCTTGGCCTCGCGCAGCGCCTTGCATTGCCATTGGCGAATACGCTCGGCGTAGCGCTGCAGGCCTTGCGCATCCTCCAGGTCGAGCTCCAGCGGCCAGCTGCCGAGCAGCGTCTGCAACAGCAGCAGCTCGTCGCCGGGGCTTGGCGCTTGCCCATCGTCCAGTGTTTCGCGCAACGGCGCGGCCAGCTCGCGCCAGTGCTCGACGCGGCTGGCCAGCCAGGGCGCGCGTTCGCTGAGCACGGCCAGCCGCGCGCGGCAGTCTTCGCCGCGCTTGTGGTCATGGGTGGCGGTCGCCAGCAGGTTGTCGGGAAAGTCGCGCAGGCGGCGCTGTGCTTCGTTGTGGAACCAGGCGGCGTCGGCGCTGAAACGCTCAGCGTCGAAGCCCACGTCGTTGCGCGACAGCAGCCGGGCGGATCGATAGAAGGCGGTGTCTTCCACGGCCTTGGCGGCGCTGGGGGCGGTCAGTTGCTGGAAGCGCACACAGGCGTGGCGCAGATGCTTGCGCGGGCGGCCTGGCGGCAGGTGCCGCCAGGGTTGGCCGCCGAGCCAGCGTTCGAGTTGCTCGAGCAGCGGCCAGTCGGCTTCACCCAGCGACTGGCGCGCCCCGGCCAGCGCCTGCTGGAAGAACGCTTCGTCCTCGGCGGGCCGGCCGCAGGCGTTGATGTAAGTGCGGTACACCGGGTAGTGCTCGACCAGCGCCTGCAACGCCCGGCGAATCGCGCCGAGGGTGAGGTCGCGGGTCATCAAGTCGTCGCGGGCCACTTGCAGCAGGGCCTGGGCCACCGATTCGCAGTCGCCGGCCAGGCTGGCGTTGAGCACCAGGAGTCTGGCAATGCGAACCTCCTCGGGGAATTCGGGACGCTCGCTGGTACTGCGCCATAGTTCCTCCAAGGTGAGCTCGCCCGCAGGGTCGTGCTGCAGCAGCGACACCTGGTTCATGAACTCGTAGCCGGTGGTGCCGTCGGTGAGCCAGTCACGGTGCAAGTGCTCGTCCGTGCCAAGGATTTTCTCGACGTAGATGGGGAAGTGCGCCAACGCGGCATCGACGGGGCGTCGCGCCAAGAGCGAGTCGACTCGGCGGCGCAGGTTGCGGCAGTAGCGGCGCGGATCGGCCAGGCCGTCGATATGGTCGATGCGCAGGCCATCGACCAGGCCGCGCTCGATCAGCTCGAACAGCTTGGCGTGGGTGGCCTCGAACACCACGGCACGCTCCACGCGCAAGCCGCCGAGTTCGTTGATGTCGAAGAAGCGCCGCCAGTTGATGTCGTCGGCGGCGGTGCGCCAGCTGGCCAGGCGGTAGGTCTGGCGCTCGAGGAGTAGGTGCAAGCGCTTGAAGCCTGCTTCTGCGCGGCTGTCGAAGGCGGCGAGGGCTGATTGCGGATCCGCGCCGGCAGCGGCCAGGCGCGCCAGTTCGCGGTGCAGGGGCTGGACTTCGCGCAACGGCTCTGCCGCTTCGCCGAGGGCGCTGAAATGCGCCGCCAGCGCTTGCAGGCGCGGGTCCTCGGCCTGGCCGAGAATTCGGGGATAGTCCAGGGGGCAGATCGGGAAACGGTGCTCATGGTGGGCAACTTCGAAGCGCCCGTGGTGCGCATCGAAGGTCAGCGGAATCTCGCCGTTGTGCAGGGCGGCGCCATAGTCGCTGCCCAGGAACGGCAGCAACAGTTGCCCGGCCAGCAACGGATCGCTGGAGTGCCATTGGATATCGAAGAACTCCGCGTAGGGGCTGCGCCGGCCCCAGGCCAGCAGGCTCTGCCACCAGGGGTTGTCGGCGCCGCCTACAGCCATGTGGTTGGAAACCGTGTCGACGATGAGCCCCATGCCATGCTGGCGCAAGGCCGCTACCAGGCGTTCGAGCGCTGCCTCGCCGCCGAGTTCGGGATTGACCCGGGTCGGGTCGACCACGTCATAGCCATGGCGCGAGCCTGCGCGGGCGGTGAGGATCGGCGAGGCGTACAAGTGGCTGATTCCCAGCCGGGCAAAATAAGGTACCAGCGGCACCGCGTGGTCGAGGGTGAAGTCGCTGTGCAGTTGCAGGCGCAGAGTGGCGGTCAAGGGTTTCATCGGTCACGCTCCCAGGCTTGTTCGCGGGCCTGGGCCAGCAGTTCCAGACGCCGGGCGGCGTCCTCGTCGTCCAGCAGTTCGCGCACCGACGCCTTGAAGCGGCGGCGCCAATTGGGATGGCCGGTGGTGGTGCCGGGCAGGTTGGGTTGCTCGTCGTTGCCCAGCAGGTCTTCCAGGGGCACCAGTACCAGCGGCGCGCGGGTATGGCCGACAAAGCGGATCGCTGCGTCGATCAGTGCCGAATCGTCGCGCAGTGGCCCGTAGTTCTGTTCCAGGGTGCGGCGCAGGCCGTCGCGCTCCAGCGCCCGGGTATGGCGCCAGTGCAGCTCGGTGGCGGCATCGATCAATTGCAGGCGGTGGCTCCAGTCGATATCACGGCCGCTCAGCCAGCCGGCGAGTGGGGCCAGGTCATGGGTGCCGGTGGTGGCCAGGGCGTTGTCCGGCCAGTCGAGGATCGGTGTGAAGCGTCCGGGGGGCTGCTGCTCGAATGGCAGCACGCGCATGCCCAGCACGGCCTTGTCGGCCAGGCGTTCGCGCAGGCCCTCGGGCACGGTACCCAGGTCCTCGCCGAGGATGATCGCCTGGTGCCGCGCCGACTCCAGCGCCAGCAAGCGCAGCAGGTCGTCCAGTGGATACTCCAGGTAGGCGCCTTCGCTGGGCTTGGCGCCACGCGGGATCAGCCACAGGCGGCGCAGGCCCATCACGTGATCGATGCGCAGGCCGCCGGCATGGGCCAGGTTGGCCCTCAGCATCTCGATGAAGGCGCGGTAGCCGTTGCGTCGCAGGCCTTCGGGGGAGAACGCGCAGATGCCCCAGTCTTGCCCGGCGCGATTGAGTATGTCGGGCGGCGCGCCGACGTTGAGTTCCGCCAGCAGTTCGTCCTGGCGGCTCCAGGCCTGGCTGCCGGCACCGTCCGCGCCCACTGCCAGGTCGGCGATCAGGCCCACGGCCATGCCGTTACCGCGTGCCGCGTCCTGGGCCCGCTGCAGGCTGCGCTCGGCCAGCCACTGGCAGAAGGCATGGAACTCGACCCGCGCCGGATAGGCGTTGGCGAAGGCTTCGACCTCGGGATCGTAGGGGTCGTGCCAGGCCTTGGGCCAGTTGCGCCAGTCCGCGCCCAGGCCGCTGCTCACCGCCTCGGCCTGCAGCACTTCGAAGCGGCAGTGGTGTTCCAGTTGCTCGCCGGCGTTGGCGCGGAAACTGTCGAAGTCTGCGCGCAGGGGGTGCTCGCCCTGGCTGAAATGTCGGTAGAGCGCTTCGAGCAGGCGCAGCCGGGCCTCGGCGGCCCTGGGCCAGTCCACCAGCGTGTGCTGCTCCAGCGCTTCGAGGGTCGCCTCCAGTTCACAGGCCTCGGTGGCCATGCGCACTTCGCGTTCGCCGAAGACCACGCCGGGGCTGGCATAGAGCACATTGAGCAGCAGGCGGCTGGACGGCGAATAAGGGCTGTAGTGGTGCTGGTCGAAGGCCGACAGGGTGTGGATCGGGCTGATCGCCAGGGCATCGGCACCGCGCTCGGCGGCGTGGCGCGCCAGTTGTTCCAGCGCCAGACAGTCGCCAAAGCCGCCGTCGCCGGGGCGCCGCAGGCTGTACAGCTGCACGGCAAGGCCCCAGCAACGGGGCGGGGGTTGCTCCACGCAGTCTTGCAGGGCATGGCAACGCGCCGGTGCCACGGCCACGGTACAGGTCCGGCCATCGATATCCAGGCGGTGATAGCCCAGGGGCAAGCCGGCCGGCAGCCGCGCCTGGGCGTCCAGGGTCAGACTGCGCTGGCTGCCGTCTTCCAGACTGCAGCGGACCTGGCTGGCGGCGCTGAAGTAACGCTGCAGGTCCAGGGGCTGGTCGATGTCGACGGTCAGCAGCGGTGGCAGGTGCTCGCTGTCTTCGGCCTGCTCCACGGCGCGCAGGCTGGCGTCGATCTCGGCAGCGTTGCCGGCCGGGTGGCCAAGGCCGGCGAGCACCTGGCGCAGCACGTCATCGCTGACCTGCTGCGGGCGGTTGTTGGCATCGATCCAGTCGCGGGCCAGGCCCACCCGGGCGGCCAGGCGGTGAAGGGGCTCTGCGCTCATGGCATCTCCTGGTCGGGGGGCAGCAGGCTCACCACGCAGCTGTGCGCGGCGAGCATCGAGTCGGGGTGGGCGTTGTCGCTGCTGTCGAACAGGCGGCGGGGCAGGGCCGGCAGGGTGACCGGCTGGGGCTGGGCCTCGAGGTTCAGGTCGATGCGCAGCTGCTGGCCGTCGCCCAGGCGCCAGCGGGCGGTCAGCGCCTTGGCGCCGAGTACCTCGCAGCCCTCGGCGCGGGTGCCGGGCAGGTGCGGGATGACATGGCGCCTGCGCAGTTCGAGCAGTTGCTGGTACAAACCGTGCCATCCGGCCAGCACCTCCTGTTGCCTAGGTTTGGAGGTCTCGAAGGTGGTCTCGGCGTTGGGGTCGGGTATCTGCTCGCGCTTCTGCGGGTCGGCGAAGGCCTCGAAATGGGCGAACTCGCCACGCCGGCCTTCACGCACGGCATCGGCCAGCGCGTCGTGGAAGTCGGTGAAGAACAGGAACGGCTTGCGGCTGCCGTCGTCGTCGCCCATGAACAGCAGCGGGATCATCGGCGCCAGCAGCAGCAGGGTGGTGGCGGCCTTCAGTGCCTGCGGCGGGCAGAGCCGGGACAGCCGTTCGCCCAGGGCGCGGTTGCCGACCTGGTCGTGGTTTTGCAGGAACAGCACGAACGCGCTGGGCGGCAGGTGGCCGCTGGGCTCGCCGCGGGGCCTGCCGTGGCGATCGGGCTGGCCCTGAAACACGAAGCCCTCGGCCAGGCAGCGCGCCAGCTGCTCGATCGGCCGGTCCTTGTAATCGGCGTAGTAGCCTTCGGTTTCGCCTGTCAGCAGTACGTGCAGGGCGTTGTGGCCGTCGTCGTTCCACTGCGCGTCGAAGCCTTGCTCGAGCAGCGTCGCCTGGTTGTGCTCGTTCTCCAGAACCAGCCAGACCTGCCGCCCGGGCTCGACCGTGGCGCGTACGCGCTGGGCCAGTTCGACGAGAAAGTCCGGCTGGTCGATGGCGTGCACCGCGTCCAGGCGCAGGCCGTCGCAACGGTAGTCGCACAGCCACATCAGGGCGTTCTGGATGAAGAACTCGCGCACCTCGGCGCGGCGGAAGTCGATGGCCGCGCCCCACGGTGTCTGGCGGTCTTCACGGAAGAACGGGCTGGCGTAGCGGTGCAGGTAGTTGCCGTCCGGGCCGAAGTGGTTGTAGACCACGTCCACCAGCACCATCAAGCGCTGGCCATGGGCGGCGTCGACCAGCGCGCACAGGTCCTGCGGGCGGCCATAGCTGTGCTGCGGGGCGAACGGCAGCACGCCGTCGTAGCCCCAGTTGCGCTCGCCAGGGAACTGCCCCAGCGGCATCAGCTCGATGGCGCTGACCCCCAGTTCGGCCAGGCGCGGCAGCACCTTGGCAACGCCCGTGTAGCCCTCTAGCAGGCCAACGTGCAGCTCCTGGATCACCGCCTCGTGCCAGGGCCGCCCCTGCCAGGGATGACGCCACGGGTAGCCGCCCAGGTCGACCAGTTCGCTGGGGCCCTGCACGCCCTCGGGCTGGCAGCGCGAGGCCGGGTCAGCCACGCGCAGTTCATCGTCGATCACGAACTGATAGTGCTCGCCCGCCTTGCAGGGGGCGATGCCGGTGTACCAGCCATCGTCGTCGGGCAGCAGTGCCACAGGTGGCCGCTCCCCGATCGTCACGCTCACGCTGCGCGCATCCGGCGCCCACAGGGCGAAGCGCGCCGACGTGGCGTCCAGTAACTGTGCGCCATGCTTGTGCATCGTCGGCTCTCCGCTCAGTAGTAGGCGTGCTGGGTCTGCTTCACCAGGTCTTCGTACAGCCGCGCGTAAGGTTCCACCGCCTGGCACCAGTTGAATGGCTGGGTCATCGACAGGCAGCGCATGGCATTGAGCAGGTGCTTCTTGCCATACACGTAGAAAGCGCGGCTCAGGGCCTCGCGGTAGCTGTCCACGGTGGAGTCGTCGAACAGGAAGCCGGTCACGCCGTTCTCGATGGTGTCGGCCAAGCCGCCCGTATTGCGTGCCACCGGCAACGAGCCAAAACGCTGGGCGTACATCTGGCTCAGGCCGCAGGGCTCGTAGCGCGATGGCATGAGCAGGAAGTCGCTGCCTGCGAACATGCGCCGGGCGTCGGTCTCGTTGAAGCCGATGCGCACGCCGATGCGGCCGGGGTGACGCAGGGCCAGGTCGCGCATGGCCTGTTCTTCCTCGGGTTCACCACGGCCGATGATGGCGATCTGGCCGCCTTGCTCGACGATGTAGTCGGCCACGCCCAGGGTCAGGTCCAGGCCTTTCTGGTAGACCAGTCGCGAAACCACGGCAAACAGTGGTCCCTCGCTCGCTTCCAGGCCGAACAGCGCACGGACCTGGTCGGCATTGCGTGCCTTGCCCTCCCAGTCGTTGATGCTGAAGTTGTAGTCCAGGTGCTGGTCGGTGGCCGAGTCCCAGCTTTCGTCGATACCGTTGGGGATGCCGCCGAGCAGGCCTTGCTGGGCTTTGCTGGCAAGAAAACCGTCCAGGCCACAGCCGAACTCGGGTGTGGTGATTTCCTTGGCGTAGGTGGCGCTGACCGTGGTGATCTGACTGGCGTATGCAAGCCCGGCCTTGAGGAACGACAGCTTGCCGTAGAACTCCATGCCTTCCTGCTGCATGGCGTGGTCTGGGATCGCCAGCTCCGGGCTGCAGCCACGGCTGTACACGCCCTGGTAGGCCAGGTTGTGGATGGTGAACAGGGTCGGGGTGCTCAGGCCGCGCCAGTGCATGTAGGCCGGGGCCAGCCCGGCCGGCCAGTCGTGGGCGTGCACCAGGTCGGGGCGCCAGTGGGCCATTCCTTCGCCGGCGGCTATTTCTGCAGCCGCCAGGCCCAGGCGGGCGAAACGAATGTGATTGTCGGGCCAGTCGCGACCGTTGTTGGCGCCGTAGGGCGTGCCGTCGCGCTGGTACAGCTCGGGGCAGATCAGCACATAGATAACCAGGCCGTCGGCCAGATCCATGCGGCCGATCTTGCACGGCGGCAGCGCGGCGTGGCCGCCCAGTTCGCCTACGATGTGAATGGGGTTGTCGCTCTCGACCACCTGGCGGTAACCGGGGATCAGCACGCGCACATCGTGCAGGTGCGCCAGGGCACGGGGCAGGGCAGCGGAAACGTCGCCCAGTCCGCCGGTCTTGACCAGGTCGGCGATCTCCGAGGTGACGAACAACACCTTGCGCTTGTTCGGGTTATGCTGGCGCTGCGCGCCGGGTGCCTTGCCTGTCGGGGCGAGGGCCGCAGGCAGCGGCTCGCGGTTATCCGGGTTGAATGACTCTACGTGAGGTTCGACAGCGGCACTGATCATACTTCTCTCCGTCCCTTGTTCTGTGTACTTGGCGTTGGCTCGTGGGTCTGCTCTCTGATCGTTGTTGCATCTTCGTAGTGCGTTCCTTGCCCCAGATTCGTGCGCGCAGGCACGGCACGCTCGGCATTCCCGCCGAAAAACGTATGGACTGGTTGGGGGTGTGGGCCTGGCGTGAGGCAGTCCTTTTGCTTCGGCCCTACTTAATTCCTGACCTGCCCGGGTTTTGGAAAGTTCGACTTTTTTACCTGACTTTTTCCGAGCAAAACGCGGGCCGAAACTGGAGTGTAGGAGACGAAGCGGTATGAAAGTGACCCATTGGTCATTTTTGTGGCGATGCTTTGCCCGCGCAAACGTTGGCGAGTTGTTGCAAAATATGAGGGTAGACGGCGTAGGCGATCCGGATTCGCCACAGGCGCGGCACAAGGTGAGCACAGCGGGAAACTGTGAAGAGGTGGGAGCCTGGCAGCTCCCACGCAGATGGGGCGTTGATTCAGAGGCCGGCGGCCTTGCCTTGCAGGCGGGCCTGTTCAAGCAGCAGGTTCAGCTTGGCGACCTGCTGGCGCAGGTCATCCCGCTCATCCTTCAACTGGCGCAGCTCGTCGCGGCGCACGGTGACATAGAGGGTCTGGGTGGGAGTGGCAGGCATCAGGGTACCCATGGACACACCTCGCATGGCTGGTGACATTTTGAAGCGTAGACGCTTCACGCGGCGCGCATTCTGAATTCTTTGCAGGCCCTTGGGAACTTTTTTGTTTATCGTTGTCGCCCCGTTCGTCGGTGAACCCTACGCCAGAACGCTGGACTAATCTGAAATCTTCAATTGTTGTAAAGCAAAACCAACGGGAGCGTCGGCACATGCAACTGGGAATCATCGGGCTTGGCCGCATGGGCGGCAATATCGCAAGGCGCCTGATGCGCGCAGGTCACAGCACTGTGGTCCACGATCGCAACCGCGAAGCCATCACTACCCTGGAAAGTGAAGGGGCCGTCGGCGCCCACGACCTCGGGGCGCTGGTGCAGAAACTCAAGGCGCCGCGCGCGGTGTGGGTCATGCTGCCCGCCGGCGAAATCACCGAGCAGACCATCGCGCAACTGGCCGACCTGCTCGAGCCGGGCGATGCGATCATCGATGGTGGCAATACCTTCTACAAGGACGACGTGCGCCGCGCCGCCGAGCTGGGCAAGCGTGGCCTGCACTACCTCGACGTCGGCACCTCCGGCGGCGTGTGGGGCCTGGACCGTGGCTACTGCATGATGATCGGCGGCGAGAAAGAAGTGTTCGAGCGCCTGGAACCGCTGTTCAAGGCGCTCGCCCCGGGCGTCGGTGACATTCCGCGCACCCAGGGCCGCAGCGGCGAGCACGAGCGCGCCGAACACGGTTACATCCACGCTGGCCCGCCCGGCGCCGGTCACTACGTGAAGATGGTGCACAACGGCATCGAGTACGGCCTGATGCAGGCCTACGCCGAAGGTTTCGACCTGCTGCGCAGCAAGGGTGGCCCGGAGTTGCCGCAAGAGCAGCGCTTTGACCTCAATGTGGCCGAGATCGCCGAAGTTTGGCGCCGCGGCAGCGTGGTCACCTCCTGGCTGCTGGACCTGACCGCCGACGCGCTGGTGGCCGACCCGCAACTGACCGAATTCAGTGGCTCGGTGTCCGACAGCGGCGAAGGGCGCTGGACCATCGACGCCGCCGTCGAACAGGCCGTGCCGGTGCCGGTGCTGTCCAGCGCGCTGTTCGCCCGTTTCCGCTCGCGCCAGCAGCAGGGCACCTACGGTGACAAGATCCTCTCCGCCATGCGCCTGGGCTTCGGCGGCCACGTCGAGAAAAAGAAGGACTAAATGACTAAACCGACCATCCCCGCGGCGCCGCCATGCACCTTGTTCCTGTTCGGCGCCAACGGCGACCTGGTCAAGCGCCTGCTGATGCCGGCGCTGTACAACCTCAGCCGTGACGGCCTGCTCGACCGCAACCTGCGTATCGTTGGGGTCGACCACAACCCGGCCACGGCCGAGGACTTTGCCGCGCGCCTGCATGCCTTCATGCAGGCGCGGGACAAGGGCGCGGAAGGGAGTGCCAAGTGCCTGGACGAAAAGCTCTGGGCGCGCCTGGCCAAGCGCCTGGACTATCAGACCGGCGACTTCCTCGACCCCGAGACTTACCAGGCCCTGGCTCGGCGCATCGCTAAAACCGGCCATGGCAATGCCATTTTCTACCTGGCCACCTCGCCACGCTTCTTCCCCGAGGTGGCCCAGCGCCTGGGCGACGCCGGCCTGCTCGACGAGTCGGGCGGCGGCTTTCGCCGGGTGGTGGTGGAGAAACCCTTCGGTACTGACCTTGCCAGCGCCGAAGCGCTCAACGCTTGCCTGCTCAAGGTGATGAACGAGCGGCAGATCTACCGCATCGACCATTACCTGGGCAAGGAAACCGTGCAGAACATCCTGGTCAGCCGTTTCTCCAACGGCCTGTTCGAATCGTTCTGGAACAATCATTACATCGACCACGTGCAGATCACCGCCGCCGAAACCGTCGGCGTCGAGACGCGCGGGGCGTTCTACGACAACACCGGCGCTCTGCGCGACATGGTGCCCAACCACCTGTTCCAGCTGCTGGCGATGGTCGCCATGGAGCCGCCGGCGGCCTTCGGCGCTGATGCCGTGCGCGGTGAAAAGGCCAAGGTGATCGGCGCCATCCGTCCCTGGTCGCAAAAGATGGCCCTGCGCAATTCCGTGCGTGGCCAGTACAGCACCGGCAAGCAGGGACGCAAGAAACTGCCCGGCTACCGCGAAGAAGCCAATGTCGCCCCGCACAGCCAGACCGAGACCTATGTCGCGCTCAAGGTGATGATCGACAACTGGCGCTGGGCGGGGGTGCCGTTCTACCTGCGCACCGGCAAGCGCATGAGCGTGCGCGACACCGAGATCGCCATCTGCTTCAAACCGGCGCCCTACGCGCAGTTCCGCGAAAGCGAACTGGAGCGGCCCAAGCCCAACTACCTGAAGATCCAGATTCAGCCCAACGAAGGCATGTGGTTCGACCTGCAGGCCAAGCGCCCGGGGCCGGAGCTGGTGATGGAAAATGTCGAGCTGGGTTTCGCCTACAAGGACTTCTTCAAGATGACCCCGGCGACCGGCTACGAGACGTTGATCTACGACTGCCTTACCGGCGACCAGACCCTGTTCCAGCGCGCCGACAATATCGAGAACGGTTGGCGTGCCGTGCAGCCGTTCCTCGATGCCTGGGCGGCCGAGGGTGGCGAGGTGCATGAGTATGCGGCGGGAGAGGATGGCCCCGAGGCCGGTGATGAGTTGCTGGCGCGGGACAAGCGCGAGTGGCATACGCTGGGGTGAGCCTGCAGCAACCTACCGCCGTTGGCGGTAGGTGCGCAAATATGCCCTACAAAGTGAACGACAGGGCCGAGAACACCATCCCGCCACTGCCCGCCCAGCCCATGCAGAACTGGCCTTGCTCGGCTTCGCCCCGGCTCATCGCATCAAAGATACCGAAGGGAATCGACGCGGTAATGATGTTGCCGGTCTTGTGCCCGACGTGATGCAACTTGTGATCGACGCCGATCATCTGGCCAATATGTTCCCACATCTTCGGCGAGCCGGTATGGATGAACACTTTGTGCACGTCGTCCGCGGTGAGTTTTTGTAGGTTGAAGACTTTGATCGCTTCGTTGCGACCATCTTCGTGCAGGGCGGCGGCATAGGAGTTGAATTGATATTGGCCACCGGTGGGTTCGATCTTGGCGATATCCGCCTCGTTGCAGAACAGTTTCCAATCCGGCAACGAGATGGTCGACAAGTCACTCAGGTCGGGTCGGTTGATGTACGAGAACTTGAAGTTGTCCGTTGCTTCATTACTGAGGATGGTGACAACGGCAGCTTCACCGATGGTAAAGCTCGGGAACTTGTAGGCCAGTTCGGCCGGCGACTGCAGCGAGAAGTTCTTGGGCATCACCGGCCCGCCCGCCGACATGCCGAACTCCATGTTGACGATGGCGGCGTAGCGGATTTCACCCGCTTGCATCTTGCTGTTGATGACGTCCATCGCCGTCACCCAGCCGTTGCAGGCGTCGACCACATCGAAGTTGCGGCAGTTCAGCCCCAGTGCCTTGGCGATGAAGGTACTGTTGGCCGGCTCGATGAAGCCACGGGTGACGTTGGGGTAGATCAGCAGGTCCAGGTCGGCCTTGCTGATATTGGCCTGGGCCAGCGCCGCGTCGAACGCCGCTTCCATCAATTGCATCGGCGTCTCGTCAGCCGCCAGCCAATGGCGGGTGTCGCTGCCGCTTTTTTCCAGCAACTTGCCGATGGTCTTCAGTGTTTTCGGCAAGTCTTCCTGGAAAGTGTTGCGGGAGTGTTCTTCCACCAGGTTGATAACGTCCTGGTTGCTGACGCAGCGTGAGGGCAGTATTCCGGATAATCCGACAATCTTCATAAAACGTCCTTGTTGAAAGTAGTGACTCAGCGCAATGGTTGCGCACGGGCAGAAGCTTAATCATCCTGATAAGCAACCACTGGCGCGGTATTTCTAACACAGCGCAACAGTGAATCAGTGCCGTGGATCAATGTTCCTGCGCATCGATTCCAACGCCTCGGCAACCTGCGCCAAATACATCTCAACGGAACCGGCAATCGCGCTTCGGCATCCAAACTCACGCCCACCGCCTGAGGATCCGAGATGCCCGCCCTGATCGAAGACTACGCCCTCATCGGCAACTGCCGCAGCGCCGCCCTGATCAACCGCGACGGCGCCCTCGACTGGTTGTGCCTGCCGCGCTTCGACGCCCCCGCAGTGTTCGCCGCGTTGCTGGGCAACGAGGAAAACGGCCGTTGGCGCATCGCCCCCAGCGACCCGGTCGAGCACAGCGCGCGCCGCTACCTCGACGACACCCTGGTACTGGAAACCACCTGGACCACCGCCAGCGGCCGCGCCCGCGTACTCGACTGCATGCCCCTGGGCGAGGCCAATGCGGTTTTGCGTATTGTCGAGGGCCTGGCCGGCGAGACGGCGTTCGAGATGGACCTGGTGCTGCGCTTCGACTATGGCCGCAGCGTGCCCTGGGTGGAGAAGCTCGACCCGCTGACCCTGAGCGCGGTGGCCGGCCCCGATCGCCTTATCCTGCGCAGCAGCACCGAGACCCATGGCCGGGACCACCACAGCGTTGCCCGGTTTCGCGTGCGCGCCGGTGAGCGTCAGGTGTTCAGCCTTTGCCATCAGCCCTCGCACCTGCCTGTGCAGCCCGGTTGCGATGTCGACCACGACCTCGACCAGACCATCGACCAATGGCAGGCCTTCGCCGCCCGCTGCCCCGACGTCGGCCCATACACCGAGCGGGTACGCCGTTCGCTGCTGACCCTCAAGGCCATGACCTACGCGCCCACCGGGGGCATGGTCGCCGCCGTCACTACCTCGCTGCCCGAGCGCGTCGGTGGCGAGCGCAACTGGGACTACCGCTACTGCTGGCTGCGCGACGCCACCATGACCTTGCTGGCGCTGATGAACCTCGGCTACTTCGACGAGGCCCAGGCCTGGCGCGAGTGGCTGCTGCGCTCGGTGGCGGGCAACCCCGAGCAGATGCAGATCATGTACGGGCTGGCCGGCGAGCGCGACCTGCCGGAGTTCAGCCTGCCCTGGCTGCCCGGTTACGAGCATTCGCAGCCGGTGCGGGTCGGCAATGCCGCGTCCGAGCAGTTGCAGCTGGATATCTACGGCGAACTGGCTGACGCCATGACGCAGGCCATCAAGGGTGGGCTGCCGCGTCATCCGCGCAGCGCCGCCATCGCCCGCTCGATCCTGCCGTACCTCGAAAGCATCTGGCGCGAGCCGGACGAGGGGCTGTGGGAGGTACGTGGCGGTCGCCAGCACTTCGTGCACTCCAAGGTCATGGCCTGGGTTGCCTTCGACCGCTCGGCGAGCCTGGCCGACACCACCGAGGAAGGGCGTGAACGGGGGCGACATTACCGCCAGGTGGCGGACCAGATCCGTGACGAGGTCTGCCGTCGCGGGCTGGATGCCGACGGGCGTCACTTCGTTCAGGCCTACGGCTCGACCGAGCTGGACGCGAGCCTGCTGCAGATCGCCCTGACCGGCTTTCTGCCGGCCGACGATCCACGTTTCCTGCGCACCCTCGAACAGATCGAAACCCGCCTGCTGCGCAACGGCCTGCTGCTGCGCTACGACAGTGACAGTTGCAGCGACGGCCTGACGCCAGGGGAGGGGACGTTCCTGGTGTGTTCGTTCTGGTTGGCGGATGTCTACGTGCTGCTGGGGCGGCAGGAGGAGGCGCAGGCGCTTTATGAGCGGCTCACGGCCTTGTGCAATGACGTGGGATTGCTGGCCGAGCAGTACGATCCGGTGGGCAAACGGATGCTGGGGAATTTCCCGCAGGCGTTCAGCCATATTGGCATCATCAATACGGCGTTGAACCTGCACCGGGCGCAGTGTCCGGTGCGGGAACGGGCACGGTGCGGTGACTGAGGTCAGGTGGTTTGATCTTGGTAGGAGCGGGCTCGGCCGCGATCACCAGCGTCTCTGGCACCATCCATGGTCTCGTTTACAGCGCGGGCAAGCCTTCATGGCGCGATACCGCACAGCAACAGCGCAGGCCGCGTCTGGGAAATAGTGCAGCTATGGCATGATGCCCACCTCGCACGCGATTGGCGCCTGCTTCAAAAGGATCACTCGAATGCCCTCGACCCCACCAAACGACCTGCCGGTCTATCGCCTGATCACCGGCAAGGACGACGCCAGTTTCTGCCAGCGCATTTCCGAGAGCCTGGCCTTGGGCTATCAGCTTTACGGTTCACCCTGCGTGACCTTCGATAGCAGCAAGGGATATGTAGTGGCTGCACAGGCGGTATTGTGGCCAGTCCATGGCGCTGTTTCTCAAGGATGACATGATGAGCACTGTGGTCACCCTGCGTCCGGCGCGTGTCGAAGATGCTGGCGAAATAGCAGAGTTGGTCGCTGAAGCGTACACCCCCTATATCGCACGAATCGGCCGTAAGCCAGCCCCCATGCTGGATGACTATGCGCAGGTCATACGTGACGACGATGTGTTCGTGGCCATGCAGGCCAGGAGTATCGCTGGCGTTCTTGTTGTACGCCGTGAAAAGGGCGACCTGCTACTGGTGAACGTTGCCGTACGACTTGCATGCAAAGGGCGGGGTATCGGTCGACACATGCTCGATTTTGCCGAGGCCCATGCACGTGCAGCAGGGTGTGCGGCGATCAGGCTCTACACCCATGAGCGGATGACGGAGAACATCGAGATCTATCAGAGGCTCGGCTACCGCGAAACCCATCGCGCAGAGGTAGATGGTTTCTCCCGGGTATTCATGTGCAAACCGTTGGCGATGAGCGCTCGGCGTCCAGCCGACCCTGGCTGTGATAGTTGAGAAAGTCGCCCATCGCCTCGGTGAGTGCCGATTGTGCGGCGATGCGCCAGAACACCCGTCTGCCGAGTACGGGTTCTAAATAGCTGATCAGCGCCTGCGCTGCATTATGGTTGCCTGACTCCAGCCAGTGGCGGAGCAATGCTGCATTTTCCTGCCGGGAGAGTCTGGCGCCTTGTGTCAGCAACAGGGCGTAGCGGGTATTGATAGACCACAGGTCCTTCAGAAAGGCGATGCGCTCCAGGCAGGGGAGTGTGGCGAGCCAGTTTCTGACCTGTTTGTCGACTGGCCCATTGCCAACGTGCCTGGCCAGGTACTCTGGGGTGAAGGCTGGGGCGGTCAACTGTGGCTCCTGAAATCTTGCTTCCATGTATAGACGCCGGATCGGCTATCCCTGGAGCGTCTTGTCTTTCTGAACAGCTGATAGTGCGAGTATGGCGAGATTCTTCGACGCTTCACAGCCTTTGGTAGCTCCACGTAGGCAGTGCATGACATTTTCATCGGCAGGGTGTGACGCACGGGGTCACATATGATACTTTGCCATGTGTGACGCGTGGGGTCACACTCTGGTTTTGTCGCATGGAACGGATGCGTGCCCCATGATCATCAGCTTTCGCCACAAAGGCCTGCGGCTCTTCCACGAAACGGGCAATATCCGCGGCATTCAGGCTGCCCATGTCCAGCGACTGCGGCGACAGTTGCAGTTCCTCGACAGTGCCGTGGTCGCTGAGGACATGAATGTGCCTGGCTGGCAGTTGCACCCGCTCAAAGGAGAGCGGCTCGGTTTCTGGTCGATAAGCGTGTCCGGCAATTGGCGCCTGGTATTCCGTTTCACAGGCTTTGATGTCGAACTGGTCGACTATCTCGACTACCACTGACAAGGGGCAAGATCATGGCTATGCACAACCCGCCTCACCCCGGCGAAACCCTGCGTGAAGATGTCCTCCCGACCTTGGGCCTTACGGTCAAGGCGTTCGCCGAGCATCTGGGTTTCTCGCGTGAGGCGCTGTCGCGGGTCCTTCATGGCCGAGCGGCGGTTTCTCCGGACCTGGCGGTACGCCTGGAAATGGCCGGCATCAGCACGGCGCGACTGTGGCTGACGATCCAGGTGGACTACGACATCTGGCAGGCGCGCCAGCGCCATCAACCGGTGATCACGCGGTTGCATCAAGCCGCTTGAAAAAAAGCCCGAGGTGCAGGCCCCGGGCTTTTACTTGAGCGTCAGCCGAGGCTGTCAGGCCACTGCCTCACGACCGGCACTGGCCACCTTGGTATGGCGCAAGGTCGGAATCAGGAACGCGATCGCCAGCACGCACGCGCTGACCAGCATCACGAAGCCACCGTCCCAACCGAAGTGGTCGACGGTGTAGCCCATCGCGGCGCTGGCCGCGACCGAGCCGCCCAGGTAGCCGAACAACCCGGTGAAGCCGGCTGCGGTACCAGCGGCTTTCTTCGGCGCCAGTTCCAGCGCCTGCAGGCCGATCAGCATCACCGGACCGTAGATCAGGAAGCCGATGGCGAACAACGCGATCATGTCGATGGTCGGGTTGCCCGGTGGGTTGAGCCAGTACACCAGGGTGGCCACGGTCACCAGGGCCATGAACACGATGCCGGTCAGGCCACGGTTGCCGCGGAAGATCTTGTCGGACATCCAGCCGCACAGCAGGGTGCCGGGGATGCCGGCCCACTCGTAGAAGAAGTAGGCCCACGAGGTGGTGTCGACGCTGAAGTGCTTGGCTTCCTTCAGGTAGGTCGGCGCCCAGTCCAGCACGCCGTAGCGCAGCAGGTAGACGAACACGTTGGCCAGGGCGATGTACCACAGCAGTTTGTTGCACAGCACGTACTGGACGAAGATCTGCTTGGCGCTGAACTCCTGCTCGTGGCTCTCATCGTAGCCTTGGGGGTAGTCGTTCTTGTACTGCTCGACTGGCGGCAGGCCAACCGACTGCGGAGTGTCGCGCATGGTGGCGAAAGCGAACACGGCCACCAGCACGGCAACCGTGGCAGGCACGTAGAAGGCCGCATGCCAGTCGTTGGTCCAGGCCAGGCCCAGCAGGAACAGCGGGCCGATCAGGCCGCCGCCGACGTTATGGGCGACGTTCCACACCGACACCACGCTGCCGCGCTCTTTCTGCGACCACCAGTGCACCATGGTCCGCCCGCTTGGCGGCCAGCCCATGCCCTGGGCCCAGCCGTTGATGAACAGCAGCACGAACATGATCGTCACGCTGGACGTGGCCCAATGCGCGAAACCGAAAATGAACATCACCCCGGCCGAGATCAGCAGGCCGAAGGGCAGGAAGTAGCGTGGGTTGGAGCGGTCCGAGACCAGGCCCATGAGGAACTTGGACAAACCGTAGGCGATGGCGATGGCGGAGATCGCCAGGCCCAGCTGGCCGCGGGTGTAGCCCTCTTCCTCGATGAGGTAGGGCATGGCCAGGGAGAAGTTCTTGCGCAGCAGATAGTAGCCGGCATAGCCGAAGAAAATCCCGGCGAAGATTTGCCAACGTAGGCGGCGATAGGTGCTGTCGACGCGCTCGTCGGGCAGCGGCGCCTGGTGCGCGGCAGGGCGGAAGAAGGCAAACATGTGAAGCTCCCAGCTTGTTATAGGTATGCGAAAACGAATTTTACATTTTCGTTACAGAAAAAATACCGGTTTTGCTGGGAAGTACTGTTGTTTTGTGAACCTTGGCCAGCGCTATCCGCACCCGAGCCCTCTCCCGCGCGACTTTCGCGCAAGAGGGGCTGTTCAGCGTCAGGCGCTTACTGATTGCGTGTAACCCGCCAAACCGTGTTGGCCAGGTCGTCGGCGATGATTAGCGCGCCTTTCGGATCGACCGTGACCCCCACCGGGCGCCCACGGGTCTTGCCGTCCTCACCGAGGAAACCGGTGGCGAAATCCACCGGCTCGCCGGCCGGCTTGCCGTCACGGAACGGCACGAAGATCACTTTGTAGCCCACCGGGTTGGGCCGGTTCCAACTGCCGTGTTCACCCACGAACACGCCGTCGGCGAAGGTTCCGCCCATGGCCGGGTTGGAGAAGGCCACGCCCAGCGCCGCCACATGCGAGCCGAGGCTGTAGTCGGGCTTGATCGCGGCTTTCACCTTGTCCGGGTTCTGCGGGCGCACGCGCTCATCGACGTTCTGCCCCCAGTAGCTGTACGGCCAGCCGTAGAACGCACCTTCGCGCACCGAGGTCAGGTAGTCCGGGACCAGGTCCGGGCCCAGTTCGTCGCGCTCGTTGACCACTGCCCACAGTTGGCCGTCCCCCGGTTGGATGGCTAGCGCGGTCGGATTGCGCAGGCCGGTGGCATAAGGCCGGTGGGCGCCGCTCGCGGCATCGACCTGCCAGACCATCGCGCGGTCGACCTCCGCTTCCATGCCACGCTCGGTGATGTTGCTGTTGGAGCCGATGCCGACGTACAGGTAGCGGCCGTCGGGGCTGATGGCCAACGACTTGGTCCAGTGGTGGTTGATCTCGGCGGGCAGGTCGGTGACCTTGGTCGGCGGGCCACCGGCCTGGGTCTGGCCGTCCTGGTAATCGAAGCGCACCAGCGCGTCCTGGTTGGCCACGTACAGCTTGCCGTCGGCATAGGCCAGGCCATAGGGCGCATTGAGGTGTTCGGCGAACACCGTCTGTAGTTCGTAGCGGCCATCGCCGTCGGCGTCGCGCAGCAGGGTAAGGCGGTTGCCGCCCTTGACCTGGGTGTTGCCCTTGGCCTTGATCTGGCTGGCGATCACATCCTTGGGCTTGAGTTTGGCGGCGTTGCCGCCACGCCCCTCGGCAACGAGGATGTCGCCATTGGGCAGCACCAGGATCTGGCGCGGGATCTTCAGGTCGGTGGCGATGGCGCTGACGCGGTAGCCCTGGGGCACTTGGGGTTTTTGCTCACCCCAGGCGGCCGGCTGGGCGATCTTCATGCTTGGCAGCAGCCCGCGTTCGGGGGCCGGCAATTTTGGGTCCGGGCCATGGGCCTGGGTCTTCTCGCCATCGCCGCCACAGGCGCTGAGCAGCAGGGCCATGCTCAGGGCGCTCAATGCGTGCTTCATGCTTCGCCCTCCGTGCGCAGGCGGGTCAGGCCGGCCCAGGTGGCGAGGATGGCCAGCACCGTGACCACCACTGACAGCACCAGGCCTGCGGGCATCACGGCCCAGGCGTCCTTGGCGTGCTCGAAGGCGTTGACCAGGCCCAGTACCCAAGTGACAAGCAGCAACAGCACGTACAGCAGCGGGCGACCGGCCTTGCGTGGCGCACGGATCAGGTTGGCCAGGGCGAACAGCAGCGCCAGGCCGCTGGATAGCAGGGCCCCGGCGATCAGCCAGGCGGCGAAGTTGCTCCACTGGATCTGGTAGCTCTGGTAGTAGGCGATGTCGCTGAGCAGGGCGCCTAGAAACAGCGGCACGCTGCCGGCGAGCAGGGTCGCGTGCAGCGGCCCTGGGGTGCTACGGGGGAGGGTGGTGGTGGTCACTGGCTAGGCTCCTTGTCGATCGACGATCCTGGGTCGAGGGTGCTTAGATGAGGATCGTGATCGAGGCGCAATAGTTCAGTGGCGTTTGCCGTTGGCTTTACCGGCCCCTGCAGGAGCCTGGGTCTTGCCTGGGAAATTCAGTCGAGCATGGGTCGCAGGAAGCTTCGTTCATAGCTGAGGATGAAACGCTGCTCGGTGGCCAGGGCGAAGGCGGCGATGCACTCCG
This sequence comes from Pseudomonas sp. BJa3, assembly GCF_026343815.1. Lineage (NCBI taxonomy): Bacteria > Pseudomonadati > Pseudomonadota > Gammaproteobacteria > Pseudomonadales > Pseudomonadaceae > Pseudomonas > Pseudomonas sp. BJa3. The sequence continues at coordinate 177,257 of NZ_JAOXMC010000007.1, forward strand.
GGTCGGTTTCCGAGGCTTTGCGGTACTCCTCGTAGGTCGCCAGGCTGGGGAAGCTGAACAGCGCGTAGGCGACATTGTTGGCGCCTTCGCTGGGCAGGAAGTAGCCATGGTGGCTGCCGCCCATGCGGTTGACCAGGCCGATCCACAGCTTGCCGTAGGCTTCGAAGGCGGGGACCTGGTAGGGGTCGATGATGTACTTGAGGTGGCAGGTGATCATTGCACGCAATCCTTTGGGTGAGCCGGCTGGCTCACCTTACAGGGCGTGGGTGTGGGCAGCTAGTGTGGTGTTTTGCAATTACGACCAAAAATCGCCGCGAGTTATGGTCGTTATTTGTGAAACATCACACTAGGGCATGGCCTGGCGCCAGATCAATTGCTCGGTGGGATAACCCTGCTTGCGCGCCAGCGCCAGTAGCTGGTCACGGGTCTGGTCACTGACGGTGGGGGTGCGCGACAGCAGCCACAGGTATTCGCGGTTCGGGTGGCCGACCACGGCCACGCGGTAATCCGCGTCGTGATACAGCACCCAGTACTCGCCCTTGGTCAGGTCCGGTGCCAGGCGGCTGAACCAGTTGTCGAAGCGTACCCAGAGCTTGTCGGTACGGCCGGGCACCTGCGCCTCGGCGATGCCGTTGGCCTGGTTCCATTGGCCGTCGTTTTCCAGGCAGCGGTTGGTGACGTCGATGCGCCCGTCCTCGCGCAGGCCATAACGGGCCTCGGACTGCACGCAGTTGCGCTGGAAGAACATCGGCAGGCGCGCCAGTTCGTACCAGGTGCCCTGGTAGCGCTGGAGCTCGACCTGTTGCGTGGTGGGTGGTGGCTGCTCGTCGCGGGCGCTGGTGCAGCCCGTGAGCACGAGGGTGAGACAGCAGCAAAACGGCACGGCCAGGCGCATCGACATGGGAAACCTCCTGAAGGGGGGAAAGGCTCGCATGGCTTTCGATGCGCGGGCCGGCCAAAGGTTTTACTGGGCTGGGCGGGAAGTTTCCACGCTCAGTACTTCGGTAAAGATGGCTTCGACGGTCTGGTCGACCTTGAGGTTTTTCATGCGTGCCTGCAGCTCGGGATTCTCGACCTTGACCACCTGCAGTTTGCCTTCGGGCGGCAGCAGGGTGACTTCATGCGTGTTGAGGTCGATCTTCTTGATCTGCGAGGTGACCTTGACCTGGCGGAAAGCCTCGCCACCAGGGTTTGGGTTGGCCGCGGTGGCGCGGATGGTGCCCGATTCCTCGGAGGCCTTGGGCGCGCCGCCGACATTGGTGTTCAGGACATAGGCGATGGCACGGGTGACTTTGATGTCGACCTGGTCGCCGACCTTGAGGTTGGGCAGAGCCTTGGCCTGTTCGGTGAGCTGGAAGGTCACGTCCTTGTCGTGGGGGCCCTTGACCGTGACTTGGCGGTTGGGCAGGTCGATCTTGGTCACTTCGGTGGTGATATGGCTTTCCAGCGCCTCGCTGGCGATGGGCAGTTCGGCTGCGTGGGCGCTGAGGCTGGCGGCGGACACTAATGAGGCGAAAGCGACAGCGCGTGCGAAGTAGCGGGTTGGCGTCATTGGCCTGTCTTCCTTGTGGTCGATACCAGGGTGGGGTTGCGAGGTGAAGCATAGTCATTGGCTTGCGATGTGCACGCTACCCAGCGTCACGTTCCTGGCAATCGCTTTGAACGGCCGGACTCCACCCTGGGTCGCACCTGAAAAAGCAGCCGTCGCTGCTGCTGCCTGAACCCACCGTGAGGCCTTGATCATGAGCGATTGCGAACCCCTGGCAGCATTGCTGCCCATCCAACTGACCGTCAATGGCCAGCATCACCTGTTGCAACTGCCGCCCTGGCTGACTTTACTCGACCTGTTGCGTGACCAGCTCGACCTGGTGGGCACCCGCAAAGGTTGCGACCACGGCCAATGCGGGGCGTGCACGGTGTTGCGCAATGGTCGGCGGGTCAATGCCTGTCTGACCCTGGCTGTCATGTGCGACGGTGATACGTTGACCACCATCGAAGGTGTGGCCCAAGGGGGCACGCTGCACCCGTTGCAGCAGGCGTTCATTCGCCATGATGCTTTCCAGTGCGGCTACTGCACGCCAGGGCAGATCTGTTCGGCGCTGGGCCTGGCGAGTGAGGGCAGGGCGCATACGCGTGATGAGATTCGTGAGGGCATGAGCGGCAATTTGTGCCGCTGCGGCGCCTACTCCAACATCACCGCAGCGGTGGAGGAAGCGTTGCCGCTGATGAATGGGCAGGGAGGTTGCAGGCCATGACGCCTTTCACCTACGCCAAACCCTCCAGCATCGACCAGGCGGTGCAGCTCGCAGGGCCGGGCGCACGTTTTATCGCCGGTGGCACCAACCTGCTCGATCTGATGAAAGAGAATGTCGCCCGCCCCGCTCAGTTGATCGACATCAATGACCTGCCGCTGCGTGATATTTCCCCCACTCCTGACGGTGGGCTGCGCATTGGCGCGTTGGTCAGCAATGCCGAGCTGGCCTGGAACCCGCTCGTTGAACAGGGCTATCCGTTGCTCGCCCAGGCGATCCTGGCCGGTGCCTCCCCGCAGTTGCGCAACATGGCCAGCACTGGCGGCAATCTGCTGCAGCGCACCCGCTGCCTCTACTTCTACGACACGGCGACACCGTGCAACAAACGGGCACCTGGCAGCGGTTGCCCGGCTCGTGACGGTCTCAACCGCAATCATGCGATTCTGGGCGCCAGCCCTCTGTGCGTGGCGGTTCATCCATCGGATATGTGCGTCGCCCTGGCCGCCCTTGAGGCCCGGGTGATCGTCCGCGGACGGAGTGGCGAGCGATGCGTGGCCTTTGCCGATTTTCACCGGCTACCTGGGGATACGCCGGAACGTGACAATACCCTGGCCGACGATGAGTTGATCCTGGCCATCGAGCTCCCGGCGCCGCGTTTCGCCGCGTACAGCCATTACCTGAAGGTCCGGGATCGCGCCTCCTATGCCTTTGCGCTGGTGTCCGTGGCCGCGGCGCTGGAGCTCGACGGCAGCGCCATCCGTACACTGCACGTGGCGCTGGGAGGGGTGGCCCATAAGCCCTGGCGCGATGCCGCGCTCGAGCGACAGGTCGTTGGCCAGCCGGCCACCGCAGACACCTATACCCATTTCGCCGACTCACTGTTGCGTGCTGCCCGGCCCTTGCCAGGCAACGTCTTCAAGGTTCGCCTTGCGCGCAACGCCATCGTCCGCGCCCTGATCCAGGCCCAACGAGGGAAATGCCAATGAACCTGCCACAACCTTCAAACGGCCAACCTCTGGACCGCATCGACGGGCCCGCCAAGGTAACAGGGACGGCGCGCTATGCGGGCGAATATCCCGCGCCTGGCCTGCTGCATGGCAGCGTGGTCGGCAGCCCGATTGCGCGCGGTAGCGTGCGGGCCATCGACTGTTCTGCGGCGCTGGCAGTACCGGGCGTGATCGCCGTGCTGCATCACCAGAACCGTCCACCCATGGCCGGCGACGACGCGCCCTACCAGGACGCCGATGCTGCCGATGGCCAGCCGTTTCGCCCCCTGTTCAACGACCAGGTGCTGTACAGCGGTCAGCCGCTGGCGCTGGTCGTCGCGCAAACACTGGAACTGGCCAGGTACGCTGGCACCCTGGTGCGGATCGAGATCGATGAACAGCCCCACCAGACCGATTTGCTCTGCGCTTTCGACCAGGCTCATGATGCGCCGGTTGAGTTGCCCAAGCCCCGTGGCGATTTCGCCTCGGCATATGCCCAGGCGCCGTTCAAGGTCGATGCCACCTACAGCACTCCGGTGGAGCACCACAACCCCATGGAGCCGCATGCCTCGACGGTGATCTACCAAGACGATGGTAGCCTGCTGGTGCATGACAAGACCCAGGGCACGCAAAACAGCCAGGACTACCTGGTACAGGTGTTCAACTTGCCCAAGGACCGTGTACGGGTACGCGCCGCCTACGTCGGCGGTGCGTTCGGTTCCGGCCTCCGACCGCAGTACCAGCTGGTGCTGGCGACGATGGCCGCGCTGAACCTCAAGCGGTCGGTCAGGGTCAGCCTGACCCGTCAGCAGATGTTCACCTTTGGCTACCGGCCCCGGACCGTGCAGCGCCTGCGCCTGGCCGCCGATGCCCAGGGCCGGTTGCAGGCGATCCATCATGAGGCCATTGCCCAGACTTCACGCTTCGAGGATTTCACCGAGCACGTGGTGGAGTGGAGCGGCATGCTCTATCGCTGCGACAACGTGGCTATGGCCTACAAGCTGGTGCCGCTGGATGTCTACACGCCGTTGGACATGCGCGCCCCCGGTGCCGCGCTGGGCTTGATCGGCCTGGAGTGCGCCATGGATGAACTGGCGCGGCAAGTCGGTATGGATCCGCTGGCCTTGCGCCGGGTCAATTTCACCGACATCAATGGCAACGAGGGCAAGCCCTATTCCAGCAAGGCGCTGCTGGCTTGCTACGACCAGGGTGCCGCCGTTTTCGGTTGGCACAGGCGCGAAACCCGGCCGCGCTGCCGCTGCGAGGGCCATGAGCTGATTGGCTGGGGGATGGCTGGCGGCGCCTGGGAGGCGATGCAGATGAAAGCCAGTGCGCGGGCCCGACTCGACAGTGAAGGCCACCTGTGGGTGGGCAGCGCGACGACCGATATCGGGACGGGCACCTACACCGTGATGACGCAGATCGCTGCCGATGCTGCCTCTATGGCGGTGTCGGACGTGACCTTCGAGCTGGGCGACAGCGCGCTGCCGACCGCGCCGTTGCAAGGGGGCTCGTTCACCGTGTCCTCGGTCGGTTCGGCGGTGCGCCAGGTGTGCCAACTGCTGCGCGGGGCCTTGGTCAAGGCGGCTAAGGCGCAGTATTCGGCGCTGGCTGGCGAAGCGCCGGAACGCTTCGTGGTGCGCGAGGGCAAGCTGTGGGTCGGTGACAGCGGCTACGCCCTGGACACGATCCTGCAGGGGCATGCGCTGGAGGTGAAGGTGGACGCCGAGCCGTCCGCGCGTCGCCAGGGTTTCGCCACTGCCACCCATTCAGCGGTGTTCGTCGAGGTGCGGGTGGACGAGGCGCTGGGCACGGTAAGGGTAACGCGCGTGGTCAGCGCCATTGCCGCTGGGCGGGTAATCAACCCCAAGACTGCCCGCAGCCAGATTCTTGGTGGAGTGGTCTGGGGGCTGGGCATGGCCTTGCAAGAACATACCCAGACCGACCATGGCCTCGGGCGCTTCATGAACCACAACCTGGCGGAGTATCACATGCCGGTGAACGCCGATATCGGTGACATCGAGGTTATCTTCGTTGACGAGCCGGACGACATCGTCAATGAACTGGGCTCCAAGGGTGTGGGCGAGATCGGCATCATTGGTGTCGCTGCAGCGGTAGCCAATGCCGTGCAGCACGCCACGGGCCGGCGCATGCGCGACTTCCCGCTGACCGTGGACAAGCTGCTGGCCGATTAAGCCATCGGCAGTTGCCACGCCTTGGCAGTGGAAACGCTGACAGTGCGTGGCAGGTCGACCGCATTCTTGGCGGCCAGGACCTCGGCCATCACGCTCACCGCGATTTCTGCTGGGGTCTTGCTGCCGATGTAGATGCCGATGGGGCCATGCAGGCGCTCAAGGGACTGTTCGGTTTCGCCGAAGTGCTCGATCAATCGCTCGCGGCGCAGTTGGCTGTTGCGCCGCGAACCGATGGCGCCGATATAGAACGCCGGGCTGTGCAGGGCCTCGAGCAGCGCCAGGTCGTCGAGCTTGGGGTCGTGGCTGACGGCAATGATGCAGGTGCGCAGGTCTGCGTTGAAGGCGCGCACCGCATCGTCCGGCATGCCCTTGAGGTGCTCGACACCGGCCACCGCCCAGGTCGCCATGTGTTCGGGGCGAGGGTCGCACACCGCCACGCGAAAACCGTTGAACAAGGCCATGGTCGCCAGGTATTCGGCCAGCGCGCCGGCGCCGATCAGCAGCATGCGGTAGCCGGGGCCGAGGGTGTTGATCATGTGTCGGCCATCGAAGCTGAACTGCTCGGGGGTGGCAGTGGCGGCCAGGCTCACCGTGCCACTGTGCAGGGTCAGTTGGCGGCGCATCAGCCGGCCCTGGTCGAGGTGATCCAGCAGTTGCTGCAGGGGCAGCTCGGCCGGTTCGAATTCCAGGATCAGTTCCAGGGTGCCACCGCAGGGCAGGCCGAAGCGGTGGGCCTCGTCGGCGCTGACGCCATAGCGGATCACCTCGGGCCTGCCCAGGGGCAGGCCGGGGCCGCCATGGGCGGTGGTGTAGCGATGGATCAGGTCGTCCTCGATGCAGCCGCCGGACACGCTGCCGACCACCCGGCCATCGTTGCGCAGGGCCATCATCGAGCCGACCGGGCGAGGGGAGGAGCCCCAGGTGCGGGCGACAGTGGCGAGCAGCACGCGGTGCCCGGCCTGGAGCCAGTCGTGGGTGGTGCGCAGGACCAGCAGGTCGATGCTTTCCATGGTGTCCTCGGTTGTCTGTGGCCCACGCTGAGAATGTTGTATCAGCGCATATGCAGGATGATCGGGCTACTGCTGGCAGGGTCGGTATGCCCGCGCAGCTCGCCCACCGCCTTGGCCTGTACCGCGCCACCCTGATTGCCCCAGGCACTGCGGGCGAAACTCAGCACCTCGGCGATCTCCCGGTCCGACAGCTGCTCACGGAACGCCGGCATGCGGTAGGCGTCCGGCACCCCCGCGGCGACGATGCGCTGCGAGCCGTTGAGGGTGATGTTGATCGCCGAGGCATTCTCTGCGGCCAGCATCGAGGTGGCTCCCGCCAGCGGCGGCATCCACTCGGCCTGGCCCTTGCCATCGGCGCCATGGCAGCTGGCGCAACGGGTCGCGTAGGTGTGCGCGCCGGGCGCATCAGGCGCTGCGGCCGTCGCCTGGTACTGCCAGGGCGCACCATCACGCCGAGGGTCACCGGGCAATGCCTTGAGGTAGCGGGCGATCGCGCTCAGGTCGTCGTCGCTCATGAACTGCGTGGAGTTGTTGAACGCCTCGGTCATCGAACCGTACACCACTGCATGGCGATTGCGCCCGGTCTTGAGGAACTGCACGATCTCGGCTTCGCTCCAGCGCCCGAGCCCGGTGTTGTGGTCCTGGCGCAGGCTCGGCGCGTACCAGCCATCGAGCAGGGCCCCGGCGAGGAACGGCGCGCCGCTTTCGTCCAGGGCTTTCTCGTTGAAGGCCAGGCCCCGAGGCGTATGGCAACTGCCGCAGTGGCCGGGGCCCTGGACGATGTAGGCGCCGCGATTCCACAGCGGATCCTGGTCGGGTTTCTGCGCATAGGCGGTGGTCGGCGCGAAGAGGCCGTTCCACAGGGCTATGGGCCAGCGCAGGTTCAATGGCCAGGGAATGCTGCTGGGAATATTGGCTTCGGCTGCCGGTTGCACGCCCTTCATGAAGAACGCATAGAGCGCCCGCACATCGTCGTCGCTGAGCTTGGCATAGGACGAGTAGGGCATGGCCGGGTATAGCCGTCGACCTCCTGGCGCGACACCCTGGCGCACGGCGCGGTCGAAGTCGGCCAGGCTGTAGGCGCCGATGCCGTGCTCGCGGTCCGCGGTGATGTTGGTGGCATGGATCGCCCCCAGCGGCGTGGCCATTTCCAGGCCTCCGGCAAAGGGCGCCTTGCCCGGCAGGCTGTGGCAGGCCACGCAGTCGCTGAGGCGGGCGACGTATTCACCGCGGCTGACCAGGGCGGCGTTGGCGCTGTCCGAGGCGCTGAAGGGCGTGGCAGGCTCGCGGGTGACGTACCAGGCCAGCAGGCCTGCCGCGACCAGGCACGGCAAGGCCAGCCAGCCTGTGGTTCTTGCGAATCGGCTGTTGTTCATGGGCTGTCCTTGTCGTGTCAGCTGAAGGTATGGCGGCTCAGGGGCATGCTGCGCACGCGCTGGCCGGTGAGCTGCGCCACGGCGTTGGCCACCGCAGGCGCCACCGCCGGCAGCGGCGGTTCACCGATGCCGCCCATCTTTGCCCCGCTCTCGACGATGCGCACATGCACCCGGGCCATGCGCGACGGCGGCAGCACCGGGTAGAGGTCGTAGTTGCGCGCCCGTGGCATGCCGTTCAGCCACACCGATTCTTCCAGCAGCACCTGGGACAGACCCAGGGATACCGCGCCGTTGACCTGGGCCTCGATGATCGCCGGGTTGACGATGCTGCCCGGGTCGATGGCCTGCCAGATGTCGTGCACCTTGACCTGGCCGCCCTCCAGCGACACTTCGGCGATGACCGCCGCCTCCGAGCCGAACGGCGAGGCCATGGCCACGCCACGGGCGCGCTTGCTGCCGTCCTCGGCGGTGAACGGGCCGCGCTTCCAGCCGCCGGACAGCTCGCCCACCGCCTGCAGCAGGGTGGTCAGGCGCGGGTTGTCCCGCAGCAGTTGCAGGCGCAGCTCGAAGGGATCGTGGCCGCCCTTGTCGGCCAGCTCGTCGAGGAACGACTCGTAGAAGAAGTCGTTCAGCGAATTGCCCACCGAGCGCCAGTAGCCGAGCATGGCCGGGCCTTTGACATAGATCTGCGCGATGCGCTTGTTGGCGATGGCGTAGGCCTTGCCCGACAGCCCTTCGAGGGCGGTGGGGTCTACCGTGTCGCCCTGCTTGCCGGCAATGGCTTCAGTCGGGCCTTCGGTGGCGCTGATCGCCTCGATGGCCACCGGCAGGCCTTTTTCGTCCAGCGCGGCGCGGAACTTGACCACAGCCATGGGGCGCATGGCATCGCGCAGGAACTCCTCCTCGCGGCTCCAGATCAGTTTCACCGGCCTGCCGACCGCCTTGGCCAGGGCGATGGCCTGCGGGTAGGGGTTGGCCGAGTCGTACAGGAAGTGCCGACCGAAGAAACCGCCGAGCAGTGGCGAATGCAGGGTGATCCGCGCCGGGTCCAGGCCGGTGCGCTTGGCGATGTCGTCGCGGAACATGTCCTGGGCCTGGTTGGGCAGCCACACTTCCAGCGAGCCGTCGGGGTTGAAACGGGCGGTGGCGGAGGGCGGTTCCAACTGCGCGTGGTTGAGGAACTGGTTGTGGTAGGTGGCTTCGACCTTGGTCTTGGCCGCGGCCAGGGCGCCGGCGACATCGCCGTGGTTTTCCTCGTCGCGGCTTGGCCCGGTCTGGGCGGCCAGGTGTTCGCGCCAGCCATCGCTGGAGAAATCGGCAGGCATAGGCCGCACCTGGCTGTCGGCTGCCACTTCCTTCCAGTCCACCTGCAGCGCTTCCACCGCACGCTTGGCGTGCCACCAGCGTTCGGCGACCACGGCGACCGCACCGGGCAGTTGATGCACCGAGTGCACGCCCTTCATCGCCTTGACCTGTTCCTCGTTGCGCAGGTTGCCTACGGTCATGCCCAGGCGCGGGGCATGCTGCACGGCGGCGTGGAGCATGCCGTCGACCTTGACGTCGATGCTGTAGACGGCCTTGCCGGTGGACTTGTCGTAGGCGTCGAGGCGCTGCACCGGCTTGCCGATCCAGCGGAACTGGCTGGGGTCGCGCAGCTTGACGCTGGCAGGGTCAGGCACAGGCAGGTCCATGGCCTTGGCGGCCAGTTCGCCGTAGCCCAGCGCACGGCCCGAGGCCGCGTGCACCACCTTGCCAGGCTCGGTGCTCAGTTCACCCACTGGCACCCCCAGCTGCTCGGCGCCGGCCTGCAGCAGCATGGCGCGGGCCAGGGCGCCGAGGCGGCGCATGGTCGGGTAGCTCATGCGCACCGACATGCTGCCGCCGGTGATGCGCAGGCCGTTCTCCATCACCACGTAGGCCTCGCCCGCCGGCGCGCTTTCGACCACGAAGGTGGCCGGGTCGGCGTCCAGTTCTTCGCCGATGATCTGCGCCATGGCCGTGTTGACGCCTTGCCCGCCCTCCATGAACGGGCTGAGCAGGTGCACGCTGCCGTCGGGGCGGATTTCCAGGAAGGCTGGCACCTGGGTGCCGCGCTCGGTGTTCGCGGTGGCGGCCTGCACCCGCGCCGAGCCCAGCGGCAGGCCGAAGCCCAGCACCAGGGCGCCGATGGCGCTACCGGCAAGAAAACGCCGGCGTGACAGGTTGACCGTTTCGCCGCTGCGCAGCCGTGCCAGGTCGTCAAGGGTGTCGAGACGCGCGTTCATCAGGCGTTCTCCCCTTGGGCCAGTTCGTGCACGGCGGCATGGATGGCGTTGTAGGTACCGCAGCGGCACAGGTTGACCATGGCCGCGTCGATCTGTTCGGTGCTGGGCTTGGGGGTGTGCTTGAGCAGCGCGGTGGCCGCCATCACCTGGCCGGACTGGCAGTAGCCGCACTGGGCCACCTGGTGCTCGACCCAGGCGGCGACCACGCGCTTGCCTACGGCGTCGGCTTCGATGGCCTCGATGGTGGTGACTTCACGACCGACCACGCCGGCCACCGGGGTGACGCAGGCGCGCACCACATTGCCGTCCACCAGCACCGAGCAGGCGCCGCATTGGGCCAGGCCGCAACCGTACTTGGTGCCGGTCAGGCCGAGGTCGTCGCGGATCACCCAGAGCAAGGGCGTGTCGGCGTCAGCCTCGACCTGGTAGGTCTGCTGGTTGATTCTTAGTTCCATGGGCTCACCTGCTGATCATCGGTTCTGGAAGCGGGGAATACGCTGTTCCCCAATCCAGAAACGCTAGCACATGGCCCCGTTGCGCAATCGATGCACCCCGCAGGTTCAGAGGATCAGGCAAGCAATCCGGCGGAATGCGCAAGCCTCCTCAATCGATGCGTGGGTGCTGCTGGGCCAGGGTCTTGCGCTTGGCCTCCAGCTCGGCGATCTGCGCGTCGATGTCCTCGATCTTCTGTTCGATGTTGTCGTGGTGCTCCTGCAAAAGTTCGCGGGCTTCGTCGATATCCGAGGCGGCCGGGGCGGCGCCGCGCAACGGACGGTTGGCGGTCTCCTTCATGGTCAGGCCGGTGAGCAGGCCGATCACGGCGATCACCATCAGGTAATAGGCCGGCATGTACAGGTTGTCGGTGGTTTCCACCAGCCAGGCGGCGAGGGTCGGGGTCAGGCCGGCGATCAGCACCGAGATGTTGAAGGCGCTGGCCAGGGCGCTGTAGCGGATATGCGTGGGGAACATCGCCGGCAGGGTCGAGGCCATCACGCCGATGAAGAAGTTCAGCAGCACGGCGAGGATCAACAGGCCGGCGAAGATCACCGCCAGCTTGCCGCTGGTGATCAGCATGAACGCCGGGATCGCCAGGGCGAACAGGCCGACGCTGCCGATGATGATGAATGGCTTGCGCCCCCATTTGTCGCTGAGCAGGCCGATGATCGGCTGCACGAACAGCATGCCGACCATGATCGCGATGATGATCAGCACGCCGTGGTCTTCGCTGTAGTGCAGGTTGTGCGAGAGGTAGCTGGGCATGTAGGTGAGCAGCATGTAGTAGGTGACGTTGGTGGCGATCACCACGCCGATGCAGGTCAGCAGGCTGCGCCAGTGCTGGGTCGCCACCTCCTTGAACGAAACTTTCGGGCCGCTGGCCAGGCCTTCGCGGTCACCTTGCTCGAGTTTTTCGACGTGTTGCTGGAAGGCCGGGGTTTCTTCCAGCGCGTGGCGCAGGTACAGGCCGATCAGGCCCAGCGGCAGGGCCAGGAAGAACGGCAGGCGCCAGCCCCATTCGAGGAACTGTTCTTCGCCGAGGAGCGTCGAGATCAGCACCACCACGCCGGCGCCGAGGACGAAGCCGGCGATCGAGCCGAAGTCCAGCCAGCTGCCGAGGAAGCCGCGCTTGCGGTCCGGGGCGTACTCGGCGACGAAGATCGAGGCGCCGGTGTATTCACCGCCCACCGAGAAGCCCTGGGCCATCTTCGCCAGCAACAGCAGGATCGGCGCCCAGATGCCGATGCTGGCGTAGGAGGGGATCAGGCCGATGGCAAAGGTGCTCAGGGACATGATCACGATGGTCGCGGCCAGCACTTTCTGGCGCCCGTAGCGGTCGCCCAGGGCGCCGAAGAACAGCCCGCCCAGCGGGCGGATCAGGAAGGGCACGGAGAAGGTGGCCAGCGCCGCGATCATCTGCACGCCGGGGCTGGCGTTGGGGAAGAACACCTTGCCCAGGGCATAGGCGACGAAGCCGTAGACGCCAAAGTCGAACCATTCCATCGCGTTGCCCAGCGCGGCGGCGGTGATGGCCTTGCGCATCTTGGCGTCGTCGACGATGGTGATGTCCTTCAGGCCGATGGGCTTGACGGGTTTTCTGCGTGATTTCATGGGCCGTTGTCCTTGAAGGCTTGGGGGCATGGCCATGGTTTGGCCAGCCTTGTACCTAGGGTCAGATACAACGGCGCGCTAAATAATTCCCTGCTGGATCATTTGTGTGCGGCACGGATGGCTCTGGCGCGGGGCAAGCCCGCTTCTATATAGGCCATCGGGCAAGCGATCAGAGCGTGCGTGACATCAGCCAGTGCTGCTGCCCCCAGGCCTCGAAGGGTTCCAGCGCTGCCCAGCCACGCTTGGCGTAGTAGGCGCTCTGGTCTTGGGTGTGCAGGTAGAGCGTGGAGACCCCGCTGCTGCGTGCATGGTCGCAGATGCCTTCGATCAGTTGCTCCGCCAGGCCTTGCCCTCGTGCTTGCGGGGTGACGAACACGCAGGCCAGCCACGGACCAAGGTCGCTGCGCCCGGGCAGGTCGTCGCTGGCCAGGGCGGCGCTGCCCAGCAGGCGGTCGCCGTCGAGGGCGACCAGGCATCGCCATTGGCCGTTGCGCTGGCCTTCGGCGAACTCGCGTTGCCAGTCGCTAAGCGGCACGTCCGCGTACTCGTAGTGGAACTGTTGGTGCAGCCACTGGGCGAGGGTATCGCTGTGGGCCATGTGGTGTTCAAGCCAGTCCAGGCGGGGCATGACGATGTCCTTTTCAGGGGCAGGGAGGCCGCAGGTGGCTGCTGGCCTTTGCGCGAAGCATACACCGCGGGGCGTGAATCATAAGGGTGATGGCATTTTGATTTTCAGGGGGCGCAGCCGCTATCCTTGCGCCTGCATTCATCAAGGAAGAACCATGCGTCTGTCGTCCTGCTTCAAATCGGTTGTCGCCCTGTCACTTGCCGGCCTGCTCGGCGCCTGCTCCAACTACCACTACAAGGAATACCAGGGCGACTGGGCGCCGGAAACGATGGCGCCCCATGATCTGTCCGGTAACCAGGCCGACGCACCGGTCGTGTACTTCGCCACTGTCCGTTACCGAGCCTTGGGCGTGCCGTTCCATCGGCTACTGCTGGCCACCCATGTCGATGACCAGTTGCTCGAAGGGGCCGGGCGCCGGTCGATTCTCGATATTGCAGGCAAGCAGGCGCTGCGCCTGACGCCGGGCAAGCACTCGCTGAGTTGGTGCTGGGCCTCGATGAATGCGCTGGGAACCGGTGGCGGCAAATGCGGTTTCACCGCGCGTGACGTCGAGTTTCGTGCAGGCAAGCGCTACATCGTCGACTTTGATACGGTTGATGCCATCAATGGCCCACCTGGGCGAGAGACGATGACCATCACTATTACCTCCGAGATTCGCGACCTCGATACCCAGGAGGTGGTCTACCCGCCCAAGGGTAGCGAAGCGTTGACCAAGCGCATGGGCGGTTGAGGATTTGCTCTGATGCAGACTTACTGGCCACTGTTCTGGCCCAATAGCAGCAAGGTCGATCACAGCGCGCCGCAGGTGCGTCTCGATGCGCTGTTGCCGATCGTAGGGACGGTCACGCTTGCCTATTTCGAGCGTCATGAGCGCATTCAGATTGATGAAACCGTACGGCTCATCTGGTGCCCAAGTGTTTCTGATCTCAATGGCTGGAGTGAGCAACCTTCTGAAATCGCCTTCAGCCATGTGCTGCAGGCCAGGGTGGTCGCACTGGATGCTGCTCCTGAATCGACAATCAACGCTGCGCATTTCGGTTTGCGTGGGCACATGCTTGAGGTTTTGTCCCTCGAGCGATTGCTACCGGCCTTGCGTGGGTGGGCAAACGGTACCGGGGCATGGTCGTTGCCTCAAGCAGCAGCCGGGGATGGCAGTCTGCAGCTCTGGGCAGAACTGAACTGGTGCGGTCGGGCAGAGGTAGCAGGGTACATTTATCTTGTCGGTAATACGCGGGCCGAGTCGCATCTTGAACTGATTTTAGAACGTGATGGCGATAATCTAGTCGGCTTGTTTCACGTACAGCGAAATCCCGCCGGGACCTTTTTCGATTTCGGCGCGACGTATTTCACCGAATTAGAACGTTGCTTGCTCGAGCGGGTGCTGAATAGCGCGCAGCCCTTGTGTGATACTCATCCCCTTTATCTGCTCGAATAACCCGGGGCACAGAACACTTGATCAGTGACGCGATGTTTGGTTTTTAATCGATGTTGGCCAGGTTTTCCTTCTGCCCGCAAGCCGGGAAGTTGAACCAGCAGGCCGCGTACGACTAAAGTCCGGTGTCTCCCGCTCGTGTCTAGAAGTACCGTTGGCTCAAACAGTCGGCAAGTTTGATTGTTGGACAATCTAGCGCGTCAGTCCCTCTAGCCTCTGCAATACGGGGTGTCGGGTGACCAGGTGGTCATGCCAGGCTTCGGGTGGTAATTGGCAGTCATTAACTTTTCCGTGAGCGTTCCAGTGAATAACGCTCAACTTTCTAAAGTTATTGCACGTGTGCCGATAACTCTCGGTAACCGTGCCGGGAAGTTCCAAGTGCTGCGATTCTCGCTGTGCCTTTGCCTGCGAATGGGTGTTGTATGTCGTACCTGTCTGCTATTGATTGCCGTCGCGTATCGCTGTGTGTCGTACTGGCTTGCCTGTCCCTGGGCAACGTGCGTGCCGAGACGTTCGTGCCTGGCCAGGAAGTGTTGCGCCAACAGCAACAGCAACAACAGGACCTGCAGCAACTGCAACTGGAACAACGCCGCCGCCAACTGCAGCGCGGTGCGTTCACAGGGCCCGATACTTCCGCGCAGATCCCCCAGGCCGCGGCCCCGGACACGCACTGCTGGCCGCTGGCCGGAGTGCGGGTGGGCGGCGTCACCCTGATCGACCGTGCCGCCCTCGATGCGCGCATCGACCCGCTGGTGGCGGCGTGCATGGGCGTGGGGCAGATCAACCAGCTGCTGGCGAGTATCACCGCGCTCTATCTGGAAAAGGGCTATATCGCCAGCCGACCGTATCTGACCAGCGCCCCGGCGGCCGGGCAGTCGCTGGACATCCTGGTGGACGAAGGCTACCTGGAGGCCATCGAACTGGCCGACCAGCGCCTGCCGGTGTCCCTGGCCGGGGCCTTCCCCGGCATGCTCGGCGAGCCGCTGAACCTGCGTGACCTGGAGCAGGGCCTGGACCAGCTCAACCGCCTGCGCTCGGTCGACCTGACCGCCGACATCGCCCCCGGCAGCCAGCCGGGCGCCTCGCGGATCATCCTGCGCCCGCGCAGCGCCGGCCAGCCACGGGTGGCCGTGGGCCTGGGCCTGGACAACCTCGGCAGCGCCAGCACCGGGCGCGACCGTCGCGTGCTCAGCCTGGGCCTGGACAACCCGCTGGCACTCAACGACCTGCTCAGCCTGTCGGCCAGCGATACCCTCAACCAGGGCGACCGTTACAGCCGCAACGCCAGCCTGTACTACGCGATCCCCTATGGCTACTGGACCTTCAGCCTGTTCGCCAGCCATGCCGAGTACCGCTCGCCGGTCAAGCTCAGCAGGCTGACCCTGCATAGCCGCGGCATCACCGACCAGCTCAGCCTGCGCGGCGAGCGCGTGCTGTGGCGCGACCAGCGCCATCAACTGAGCGCCAGCCTGCAACTGGCGCACAAGGATGTCGACAGCGAGTTCGCCAAGGTCCGCCTGGACGTGCAGAGCCCGACACTGACCGTGGCCGAGGCCGGGCTCAACCTGTTCTGGCTCGACCGCGCGGTGTGGAACCTGGACCTCAACTACGCCCAGGGGCTGCACTGGTTCGGGGCCGACGATGACGCCGATCGCCCGGTGCCCGACCTGCCCAGGGCGCAGTTCCACAAGTACCGCGCCGGGCTCAGCCAGTGGCGCAATGGCCAGCTGCTGGGCCAGGCCTGGCAGTGGCAGAGCCAGCTCAACCTGCAGTACAGCCCGGACCCGCTGCCGGCCATCGAGCAGTTGCTCGGCACCGACGATTCGGCCGTGCGCGGCTACCGCATCAGCAGCCTGTCCGGCGCCAGTGGGGCGGTATGGCGCAACACCCTGCGCCTGCCGTTGCGGGCGCAGGGGCCGTTGAGCGTCACCCCACGGCTGGGCCTGGACCACGGCTGGATCAAGGCCGACCACGGCGCCGCCAGCCAGCGCCTGAGCGGCGCGAGCCTGGGCGTGAACCTGGGCTGGAAGGCGCTGCAGCTGGACATCGACTACCAGCGCAGCCTCAACACTCCCCGCGGTCACCAGCGCGAGCCCGAAGTCTGGCTGTTGCGGGCCGCCGTGCAGATTTGAGCGCACCGATTCAGCAGTACCTACATGGAGAGTGACCTATGCCCAAGACCCCCTTTACCTTCAATTTGTCCCCGCAAGGCAAGCTGCGCTGGGCGATCGCCAGCCTGCTGCTGGCCACCAGCCTGCCCCAGGCGCTGGCCGGCGGCGTGGTGGTCGCCCCCGGGCCCGGGGGCACGGCGCAACTGCAGACCCAGGGCGGCGTGCCCATCGTCAATATCGTCGCCCCCAACGGCGCGGGCCTGTCGCATAACCAGTTCCTCGACTACAACGTCGACCGCCAGGGCCTGGTACTGAACAACGCCCTGCAGACCGGGCACTCGCAGCTGGCCGGCGAGCTGGCGGCCAACCCGCAGTTCCAGGGCCAGGCGGCGAGCGTGATCCTCAATGAAGTGGTCAGCCGCAATGCCTCCGCCATCAATGGCGCCCAGGAAATCTTCGGCCGTGCCGCCGACTACGTGCTGGCCAACCCCAACGGCATCTCGGTCAACGGCGCCAGCTTCATCAACGCGCCCAACGCCAGCCTGGTGGTGGGCCGGCCCGAGCTGGAAGCGGGCCGGCTCAAGGCCCTGGGCACCCAGGACGCCAACGGCCGGTTGCAGGTGCAGGGCGCTGGCCTGCGCAACGACGGCGGTTCGGTCAACCTGATCGCCCCGCGCATCGACAGCCAGGGCCGCCTGGATGCCCGGGACCAGCTCAACCTCACCGTGGGCCGCAACCAGGTGGATTACACTAGCGGCCAGGTCAAGGTGCTTGACGGGGGCGCGGCCAGCGGCGAGCAGCGTATCGACGCCAGCCTGTTCGGCGCGATGCAGGCCGGGCGCATCAATATCGTCAGCACCGCGCAGGGTGCCGGGGTGCGGGTCGGGCCGGAGCAGATCGAAGGCCGCGACGGCGTGCGCATCGACTCGGCGGGTGACCTGAACATCAGCGGCGCCGCCGTGGCCGACTCGCTGCAAGCGACCCGCGCGGGCGTGCGCAGCAGCCAGGGAGATGTGCAACTGCGTGGTGCCCAGGACCTGACCCTGGCAGCCGCCGACGTGGCCGGGCGCGACGTCAAGCTCGACGCCGGGCGCAACCTCACCCTGAGCACCGTGCAAAGCCGCAAGCTTCAGGAAAAACGCGAGAACTGGCGCAGCGGCGCGTTGGGCATCGATTGGGAAACCTACCAACGCACCCAGACCGACAGTGATACCCGCGAGCATGGGGTGCAGGTCGTGGCCGAACGTGATGTACGGGCGAACGCCGGCCAGGATCTCACCGTCAATGCCGCCAGCATCGAGGCGCCCGGCCAACTGAGTCTGAACAGCGGTGGCGACCTGCGCCTGACCGCCGCCACCGAACGCCAGGTCAACAGCGACCAGGGCAAGCACACCAAGGGCTTCTGGAAGGCCGACTGGGACAACCGCAGCGAAACCCAGCGCAGCGTCACCAGCCAGCTCAAGGGCGGCGATATCGAACTGCGGGCCAAGGCTTCGGTGCTGGCTGAAGGTGCCCAGCTGACCAGCGGCCAGGACATCCGCATCGCCGGCAAGCAGGTGCAGATCAGCAACGCCTCGCGCACCGACCAGCGCGACAGTCAGAACCAGCAGAGCAAGTTCTTCGGCGTCAGCCACAACGAAGCCAAGCAGAACAGCCGGGAAAGCACCGCCGTGCGCAGCGAGCTGGTGGCCGGTGGCAGTGTCGGCCTGAACAGCGCCGAAAGCATCGAGGTGGTCGGCTCCACGGTCAAGGCCACCGGCGCGTTGAACGCTGACGCGGCGGGCGACCTGAAAGTCGCCTCGGCCCAGGACACCCGCGAGCATGGCAGCGCCAGCAGCAGCCGTGGTTTCGTGGCCTCGGCCAAGGAGACCGCGTCGGGCTCGGGGCAGTATCGCGCTGGCGTCGGCTATGCGAGCGATCGCCAGAGCGCCACTGGCAGCCAGGTCAGCCAGCAGGGTTCCAGCCTCAGCGGCAGCGAGGTTCAGCTGACCGCCGGCGCTGACCTGACCGTCAAGGGCGCAGCGGTGAAGTCTACCGCAGGCGATACCACCCTGGCCGGCAAGCAGGTGTCGTTGCTGGCCGAGCAGGACAGCCGCAGCGAGTCCCGCGACAGCAGCCACACCGGGGGTGGCGTCTACCTCACCGCCGGCCTCGACCGTGCCGGCGCCGGGGTCGACTTCGCCCATGGCACCCAGCAGGACACCTCGAACAGCAGCACTGCCAAGACCTCCGGCATCGACAGCGCCGGCAGCTTGACCATCAAGGCCGACACCCTGGCCAGTGAAGGCGCGCAGGTCAACAGCGCCGGCACCCTCAGCGTCAGCGCCAACCAGGTGGACAACCGCGCGGCTCGCGACACCACCAGCAGCAGCCACCAGCAGAGCAACTGGACGGCGGATGTCGGCGTCAATGTCGAGTACAAGGACATCGCCCGGCCGATCGCCGGGGTGGTCAAGGATGTGGTGGGCGGCAAGGTATCGGTGAAGGACGCGCTCGACGGCAAGCTGCCGCTGGGCGATGTCAAGGACGTGCTTGCCGGCAATACCACGCTGACCGACGCCTTGGGCAAGCTCGGCACGCCGAACCTGGGCGTCGACCTGGCCGTGGGCCATGCCAGCCAGCAGCAGGGCGAGCAGACCGGCACCGCGGTGGTCAGCCAGTTCAACGGCCAGGGCGTCCAGCTGGACGTGGCCGGTGCGCTGAAGGACCAGGGCACCCAGTACAACGCCAACGGCGGCGCGCTGAACATCAAGGCCGGCGCGTTGCAGGCCGACGCCGCCAGCAACACCCACAGCCGCAGCGAGCAGCAGGTGAATGCCGATGTATCCGCCCGGGTCTACACCAAGACCGGCGAGGACCTGAATGTAACCGCCAGTGGTTCGGGGGGGAGCAAGAGCCTGGCCGAAGACCGTTCCACTGCCGTGGTCGGCACCTTCACTGGCAATCAGGGCCTGAACATCCAGGTCGGCGGCGATGCCCGCTTCGAAGGCAGCCACCTCGACGGTGGCCAGGGCGCGGTGGCCGTCAACACCGGCGGCAAGCTGGCCCTGCAGCAGGCCAGCAACCATGAGCGTCGCGACACCAGCAGCCTCGCTGGCAGCGCTTCGCTGACCGTGGGCACCTTGCCGGTGGGCGACAAGGTTGACCTGGGCGCGGGGCTGCAACTCGACCATGCCGGCGAACACAGCGCCGACAGCAAGGCCCAGGTGGCGAGCATCAGCGGCAGCGGCCCGGTGCGTCTGGGCAGCGGTGGCGACCAGACCTTGCAAGGTACGCGCATCGACGCGGCGGGCCCGGTCGAACTCAAGGCCGGTGGCGCTCTTGACCTGCAGGCCGCCAGCGACACCCGGACCGTCAGCGGCAGCCACCTGGGCGGCGGCCTCAATCTCGGCGGCAAGGCAGCCACCGGCGAGCAGGGCCGCGACCTGAGCGGCAAGCTGGGCGGCAACTTCAATGTGGGCCAGACCAACGAACGCTCGCAGACCCTGAGCGGCGGCCAGCTGAACAGCCACGCCAATGTGGACCTGGCCGGCCAGTCGGTGCATCTGCAGGGCACGCAGGTCGCAGCTAGGGGCGTCAACGTCGGCGCAGGCGAGGGTGGCCTGGCGCTGGAGTCGGCGCAGTCCACCCAGAGCCGCAACAACTGGGGCGTCGAGCTGAAGGCCGGCGGCAACCTGAGCCGCAATACCCCGGCCGACGCCGACAAGCAGGCCACTGCGTCCCATGATTTCGACCTCGGCGGCAAGGTGCATGTGGATCATCTGCAGGGCACCACCCAGCAGAACAGCCGGATCGCCGCCGACACGGTGGCGTTGAACAGCACGGGCGCGGCGCAACTGAGCGGCGCCCGTGTCGAAGGCCAGCACATCGGCGGCAAGCTCGACGGCGGGCTCAGCATCCAGGAGCGTCAGGACACCACCACCTCGGTGCGTCTCGACCTGGGCGCCGGCCTGGTCGGCAAGCCGGGCGAGGCCAAGGAGGGCGAAGCCAAGCCCGCCTTCGGCTACACGCCGTCGTTCAATGCCCAGGGCGAGTTCGTGCGCAAGGCCGGGGTCCAGGAAACGTCGCAGATCACGGCGCAGCGCGAGCTGGGGCTGCAGGTCAAGGGCGTGGAGCAGGGCGGGAACACGGTCGGGGCCGAGGTGAAACCGCTCGGTTACCAGGTCAAGGCCACCCTCGACCTGCCCAAGCTGCCTGAAGCCGGCCTGCCCAGCGTATCGCTGGATGACGGCAAGCTGAAGGTCGGGCCGGTGACGGTCGAAGGTCATGTCGATGGCTGAGCATCTGCCCTCACACCAATGAGGTCCGGGGCGCTTTGCGCCCCTTTTTGTTGGTTTGCATTGGGGCGCGGTGCCTGTAGTCCGATCAATGATGCAGAGATGGCTTTAGGCCAGCGTTAAGCGTTATCTTCCCCTCCAATTTTGCTTTTGCGACCCACGCCGACTCGATACGGCACGGCGTTGCGTCGAATGGAAGGACGCCAGGAATGAATCGAAAGGAAAAAGACATCCTGTGGTTGGGTGAGGAGTACGCCTCGCTTGGGCCTGCAGTACGTGCGGCATTGGGTATCCTGCTGGAGCGCGGTGAGTGGGGGTGGTGGGATGCTCGAGCGCTGATACCGGTCCACCTGGAGAAAGCTGTTTGGCGCAACGGGCCGGTCAGTTGGGGGGGGGATGCCAGCGTGCTCAATGCAGAGCAGTGGGTCGATCCTCTGCGCGCCATCGCGCTTGGGCGGGCCTTTGAGAGTTTGTCATGGCGAGAGATGCCAGCGATCAAGCTTTCAAGATCGGTATGGGATTGGGAGGGGGGAGCCGATACCATCGCCTCGGTTTTAAGCGAGCTTTCCCTGCTGGTGGGGCCGGGCTATGTCTTTCCAGAATGGCAGCGTAATGCCAAACCTCGCTTTCCGCGGATCCACAAGGAGCGACCACGATCCTATGTGGCCGCTGGCCCTGATTTACCCTTAGAGAATCTATTGGTGGGGGAGTCGGAGCAACTGTCCTGGGAGCTGGCCACGCGTCGTGACGATGTGGTCGACATTCTGGTAGTCAGCAACCTCGAGTCCTTACGCGCGGTCGCTGCTGCAAAACTGGTCATCGTTCAGGGCAATCCGCTGGGTAGCGTGCTCGCACAGGTCAGCCGTTTGCGTGATGACCTGAGTGCACAGTGTGTGTTGCAGATTAACGCTGATAACCACGGCGTCATTCATTGGCTACATAGTGTGCTGTGGTTGTGGTCCTATGCAGGCATGACCTTCGTCCAGGCAGTCAGGCAGGCAACGGATGAGCGTGGTCTGCAGTTCCACGTTCTTTCTTCCACGCAATCCTTCTTGAATGTTCGTGGGGGTTTTCCCGAAGACTCAATGATCAAGGCACGGAGGGTTCCTGACCCTGTACGCCGCGATCCAGGACCGGATCGACTTACGCCTGGGGTTATCGATTCCGTATCGAAAGAGCTCGTCAAGGAGACGCCGTCCACCGTGCCGCCCAAGGAGCCCCCGCCAAAGGTGTTGCCGCCGGAGATTACAGAGCGGCCAGTCGAGGATTACCGCGTTCCTGTTTTGCGCCCAATGCCTGATACTCGGCCGCCTTCTCCCTCCAGGGAGGCCGTTTCTCGGCCTCGGCGTCCAGTGAAGCCGAGGCCGTCCCCGCCGATCGAAAGGGTGCTGACTGCATCGGCCCGACAGGGCCAGAACCCAGTCGATTACTGGCCGACAACAGGCCAGGTCGAGTTGGATCTTGCGATTGTGGTAAAGACGCCGTTGCAATCCGGTACCCCGACATTCCCGGAGGACAGAATCGAGTGGGTAGATGATTACAAGGGGCTGCAGATCCACTTGTTCGAGTTTGGGCAAGCCCCCGTGACTCGTCCGCTGTACTTGCCAAAGACTGATGGGTCAGGAGTCGTTACCTTTATCCGGGAGGGGAGATGTGGCGAGGTCGACCTGCGCTTTGTGGTAAGCGACGGTGCGCAAATCCTTCAAACCGCCCGGTTGCAGGCTAAGCCGAATGAAACCATCAGTTTCTTTATCGAGAATGTGGTCACACCGCTGCATCGTGAAAAGAAGACGTTCGACCTTGCCCTGCTGGTCAACGACAGTCTGGGTAACCAGCCCAGCGTTTCTATCATTACCCAGGCAGGGAAACCGATATTCGTTCCGTTGGGCAATGATGAAATCGCAGAGGCCCCTAAAGAACTGCTATTTACGCTGCAGAGTGCGGTGAATAACCCCGAGGCAGATCTGGCCCCGCTGATGATGGACCTGGCAAACGACGGCGCGCTGCTTCAGCGAGTTTTGACAGAGCGCGAACCGCAGTGGCCGGGCAGTGAAGGGCGTTTGCAGCTGGTTTCGCAAGATCACGCATTCTTTCCGATCGAGTATCTATACGATGGGCCGATCCCACCGTCCAGAAAGGCTCCGCTGTGTAGTCAACGCGTGACGTGCCTCAAACGAGGAAGTGCCGAGCCGGGCTGTGGAATCCGAAAGGCCCGTGAGCAACTATGCCCAATGGGGTTCCTGGGTATATCGGGCATCATTGAGCGGCATACCTGGACGCCGGGACAAGCGCCGAACCTATGGAACAGACCGCCCGTTGAACAGCCCGGAAGGCATCGGATCGATGACCTGTCGAAGGTGGTCTTTACCGCCAGTGACCGGGCCGATGTGTTCTGGGACGGTGATGTCGAACAAGAGGTCGTGCGGCTCCAGACGATTGAAACAGCACTTGCGGTCAAGCGGGTGGCAACGTGGGAGGATTGGACTTACAGGCTGGAACTGGAATCACCTTCGATGTTGCTCATGATTCTGCACAAGGACAAAAACTGGCTGTACACAGGGGCGGAAGATTCACTCTCACTTGGCGGCATGAGCGAGCAGCATGTAGGCGGTGCTCCCCTGGTGATCGCAATTGGGTGTTCGACTGGGTTGGGCGAAATGCCCGGGAGCAGTTTGCCGGCAATTTTGCGCAACTGTGGAGCGAGTGTAGTGATCGCGGCCATGACCAGCGTACTCGGCCGCCATGCCAACCGCGTGGCCCGTGATCTGGCCAAGCACTTGCGTCAGGCGGCCAGCGCATGGGGCACCGTTCATATTGGAGAGATCATCAGTGCGTTGCGCCGCCAGTTGTTGATCGAAGGCGTGGCGCTGGGGCTTGCCGTGGTCGCCTTCGGTGATGCCGATATCGCCCTGGGCAAGGATGGCAGGTGAGCATGTTCAGAGTCAGGTCTATACAGGTTGACCACGGTGATTCGCTGCTGGTCAGCTACACGAGCGATGGCCATGTCCGTCATCTTCTCGTGGACGGTGGTCCGGCAAATCCCTCTAAAACCTTGCAGAAGGTGCTGAACAAGGTACTTGGGGAAGAAGGTGTGAATGGCCGGCTTCGCCTTGAGGCACTGGTTGTCACGCATTATGACCTTGACCACATCGAAGGCGTGATCGAACTGTTGCAGCAGAAACCGTCCTGGCTTGAGATCGGTGATGTCTGGTTCAACGGTTACGAGCACCTGCAGCCCGCGGACAAACTTGGCCCTGCGCAGGGCGATAAGTTGAGCAGGTTGATTCGATCCCTTGGATTACCCTGGAATGCATCTTTCCCAAATGACAGGGCGGGTGGCGAAGGAGGGGCGATCCACCAGGGCGTCTTGCCAGTAACCCTGCCAGGAGGGCTTGAAGTGCGTGTGCTTTCTCCCGATGAGCCAGGTTTGAAAGCGCTCGCCAGAGTATGGACGAACCCTCAATCACCGCCGCCCGATGAAGGCGTAGTGCACGGTGATAGTTTAGGCCCGAATGATCGCTGGCCGCTGAATGACTATCGTGACTACCGCATCGGGGGGTTCACCGCTGATGGATCGACGCCCAATCGAAGTAGCATTGCTTTGCTTCTGACCTTCGACAACAAGCGGGTATTGCTGGCGGCCGATGCGTTAGCTTCAGTGGTCACCAGCGGTCTCAAGATGCATCTGCCCGATATCAGACCCATTGATCTTTTGAAGGTTTCCCACCATGGCAGCAAGCGCAACACAGATCGGGATTTGCTGGACAGGATCAACTGTCGGCGATTCTTGATCAGCACGAGTGGCGCGAAGCATAAACACCCTGACTTTGATCTGATTGCTTTGTTGCTGAGCAGAAACAACTGTCCAGACATCATTTTCAATTATGGCAAGGGCCATTGGCCTGGAGAGTGGCGAAACAAGCCGCCCAGCTGGCGGTTTAACGCTGTCTTTCCTCGGTCTAACGATCTGTTTGTGGACATTGAACTCTAGGCTTTGTACGAACAAGCGCTGGGCGGGGCGAGCCCTAGGCATGACGTCATCGCAGGTCATGTGTGCAACCAGGCCCTTGCCTGCAACGCCCTCGCTCAGACCGCCGAAAACACCGACCCGGTAATCCGTTCGCTCAACAGCTCCAGAACCCGCAACCCCGCCAGCGAGTTGCCCGAGGCGTTCAGCGCAGGCGACCACACGCAGATGCTGTAGCGCCCCGGCACCACCGCGACGATGCCGCCGCCCACGCCGCTCTTGCCCGGCAGGCCGACCCGGTAGGCGAAATTGCCGGCCTCGTCATACAGCCCGCTAGTGGCCATGATCGCGTTCACCTGCTGCGCCTGGCGTGGGCTGAGCACCTGCTCGCCGCTGTGCGGGCAGTAGCCGCTGTTGGCCAGGAAGGCGAAGCCACGGGCGACGTCGGCGCAGCTCATCGACAGCGCGCAGTGATGGAAGTAGCTGCGCAGCACCGCGTCGACATCGTTGTGGAAGTTGCCGAAGGCCTGCATCAGGTAGGCCATGGCCGCATTGCGTGCGCGGTGCTGGTACTCCGACTCGGCCACCACCGTGTCGCTGACGATACGCGGGTTGGCCGCCAGGCGGCGGACGAAGTCGCGCATCGACAGGGTCGGTGTGGCATAGCGCGATTGGTTGATGTCGCAGATCACCAGCGCCCCGGCATTGATGAACGGGTTGCGCGGGCGGCCCTTTTCCACCTCCAGCTGCACCAGCGAGTTGAACGCCTGCCCCGAAGGTTCGTAGCCCAGCCGCGACCAGATGTCCTCGCCGCTGTGATTGATCGCCTGCACCAGGCTGAACACTTTGGAGATGCTCTGGATCGAGAACGGCGTGCGCGCATCCCCGGCGCAGTGCAACTGGCCGTCCAGGCTCTGCACGGCGATGCCCAGCTGGTTGGGGTCGACCTGGGCGAGGGCGGGAATGTACTGCGCCACCTGGCCCTGGACGAGCAGGGGGCGGACGTGGTCGAGGATCTCTTGCAGGAGTGCTTGCATCGGAAAACCTGGTGCGGAGGAAAGACGCGGTGGAAAACGTTCAGGTAGACGATGGTCGCTGGCTGTGGAGCACATCTGCCCGCGTCGACTCTTGTGATGATGCGTTACCTGCAGGCGCCGGCTTGCCCCGCGCCTGCAGCGACCATGCTTTACGCGTTGGAGGTTGCCTCGAACGCCGTGGCGTACTGCACACTGCCCTTCGGCACATCACCGCTGAAGGCCAGGGCCTGGAAGTACTCGGCAGGCACCCCTGGCAAGGTCAGGCCCGGCTGGGCCTTGAAGCCGAAGCGGGCATAGTAGCGCGGGTCGCCCAGCACCACGCAGCCCTGGCCGGCAAGCCCATGCAGCCGGGCCAGCGCGGCATTGATCAGCGCCGAGCCTATGCCTTGCCCCTGGCGCGCCGGCGACACCGACACCGGCCCGAGGCCGAACCAGCCGCTGGCGCCCGACGCCAGGGTGACCGGGGAAATCGCCACATGGCCGACGACGGTGCCGGCTTCCACTGCCACCAGCGAGACAGTGAGCTGCCCCGCCCGACGCAACGCCGTGACGATGAACTGCTCGGTGTGGCTGCTGTGCTCGGCGTCGGCGAAGGCGGCTTCGGTCAATTGGCCGATGGCGTCGATGTCTTCGGGGCGTTCGTCGCGCAGGGCGATGCCATTGTCCAGGTGTCTGCGCGTGTCGGCGTCGATCAGGCCGCGCAGGGCCTCGAACAGCGGAGTGGCGGCGGTGTAGCGCTTGCCGTAGTTGAGGTTGAAGGCGTAGTCGAAGCCCGGAGGGTTGCGGCCCTGGTTGTGCTGCAACAGGGTCTCCAGTTTGTCCAGGGCCTTGACCGCCTGGGCCTCGGCGGACGTCGCGGCTTCATAGTCTTCCCACAGCCCCATGATCTCCTCGCGCAGAGGCGCATCCAGGCTCGCCATCAGTTGCAGCAGGTCGTCGCGCTCCTGCTGGCTCTTGTCGGGGAAACCCTGCTTGCTGACAGCGGGCACGTCGCCGCTGATGGCCTCGCCGAGGTCGTGGACCAGGCACATCTTCAGGACCTTGAGCAGGTCGAGGTCGCCCAGTTCGTCGGCGAAGGTGATGGCCATCAGGCACAGCCGCCAGGTGTGCTCGGCGGTGCTTTCGGCACGGCCGCTGGAGGTATGGGCGCTGCGCAGCACGCTCTTGAGTTGTTCGGCCTGGCGCAGGAAGTCCAGGCGGTTCTGCAGCTTTTCGATGTTCATGGTGACTCCATGTCCTGGGGCGGTTCAGCGTGTCGGCATGATAACCCCAGACGCCCGTCGGCTTTCATGGATCTGACGCTTGCATGTTCGGGGTACTCAATCCCACGCCTGCTGCCGTGCCAGCACCGATGCCGGCGTTTCACCCACCAACTCGGTATACAGGGCTGGCGCGGTGGCCCCTTCGGTGCTGATCAGCAACACCCTCGAAGCGCGCCCGAGGCCCACCCGGGCCGCCAGCGCAGGCACCGCCATCAACCGCGCCAACCCTGCCAGCCCGGCCACCGCCGACTCACCCGCCAGCAACGGAATGTCCCGGGCACTGCCTTGCGCCAGACGGCGCATCGCCGCGATGGCATCGCAGTCACCCAGGGTCATGAAGAAATCGACGCTCGGCTGCAGGAACCGCCATGCCAGTGGTGAGGTTTCCCCGCAGGCCAGCCCGGCCATCAACGAGTCCACCGAGCCGCTGGCGGCACGGGGCTGGCCAGCCATGGCGCTTTGCAGCAGGCAGTCGGCCTGCTCGGGTTCGACCACGATGAAGGTCGGACGCTGCTCACCCATCAGCTCCCACAGGTAGCTGACGATGCCCGCCGCCAAGCCACCCACGCCTCCTTGCAGGAACACATGGGTGAAGGCCGGGTCTTGTCCTCTGGCCTCGACCAGTTCGGCGGCGAGGGTTCCGTAACCCTGCATCACATCGCCGGGAATCTGTTCGTAGCCATCGTAGGACGTGTCTGAAACGACCTGCCAGCCGTGGGCCTGGGCCAAGCCCGCGGCGTGCGCCACCGAGGCGTCGTAGTTGCCCTCGACCCGTACGATCTGCGCGCCGTAGGCGGCAATGGCCTGTTCGCGCTCCATGCTGACGTGGGCGTGCAGGACGATGACGCAGCGACATCCCACGCTTTGCGCGGCGGCGGCCAGGGCGCGACCATGGTTGCCGTCGGTGGCGCTGACTACGCTGAAACCGGCCAGCTGGCTGGCGTGCCGCCCGGCGAACAGGTCGGCGGCGGTGAAACCGTGCCCGGGGAAGGTGCGCAGGATCAGGCGCACCAGGGCGATGGGCGCCCCCAATGCCTTGAAACTGCCCAGGGGTGAGCGCACCGATTCGTCCTTGACCCGCACCTGGCCGACACCCAGTTCGGCGGCCAGGTCCGGCAGGTCGTAGAGTGGCGTGCCCGTGGCACGCAGTTGCGGCCAGTGCGCCAGCCATTGGCGGCTCTCGTTTGCCTGGCGGATGTTCATCAGGGCTTGCAGGGCGCGAGGGTAGGGCGTGCGGGTGGCGTTGGGGTTGGCGAATAGCATGTGATTCTCCAATAGGCAAAGCAACAGGGCGGGATCAGCGTGTGGGGTTCAGTCGTGTGGTGACCACGTCCAGCAACACTCGCGCGCCGTCGAGCAACTGGGCGTCGTCGGTATGCTCGCGGGGGTTGTGGCTGATACCGCCCTGGCTGGGCACGAAGATCATCGCCGCCGGGGCAATGCGCGCGATCATCTGCGCGTCGTGCCCGGCGCCTGAGGTCATGCGCCGATGGCTCAGGCCCAGGCGCCGGGCGCTGGCCTCGATGGTGTTGGCCAGCGTGGCGTCGAATGTCACCGGCTGGAAACGCACCAACTGTTCGGTTTCGAGGGTGACCCCTTCGGCTTCGGCAAGCGCCCGGAGTATCCGCGCCAGCTGCGCCTCGGCCTGTTGCAGGCGCTGTTCATCCGGGTCGCGCAGGTCGACAGTAAAGGTGGCGCGGCGTGGGATCACGTTGATCACGTCGGGCTCGAAACGCATGCAGCCGGTGGTGGCCAGTGTCGTGCCGCTATCCCGGGCCAGGCGCCGCAGCTCGGTGACCGCGGCGCAGGCGACGAAGCCTGCGTCGTGGCGCAAGCGGGTCGGGGTGGTGCCGGCGTGGTTGGCGTTGCCTGTTACCGTCACCTGCTGCCAGGAGATCCCTTGCAGGTCTTCGACCACCCCGATCTGCGTTTGCTCGGCTTCCAGTAGCGGCCCCTGTTCGATATGCAGCTCGAGGTACTCGTGGGGCATGATCGTGCCAGGTTCCATATCGCCGGCGTAGCCGATGCGTTGCAGCTCGTCACCCAGGCGGGTGCCATCGGTGCCGAGAGTATCCAGCGCCGCCTGCAGCGCGAGCCCGCCGGCATGCACCAGCGAGCCCATCATGTCCGGCTGGTAGCGCACGCCTTCCTCGTTGCTGAAGGCCGCCACGGTAATCGAGCGTGCGGGCGTCACGCCGGCCTCGCGGTAGGCCCGCTGTACCGCCAGCCCGGCCAGTACGCCATAGCAGCCGTCCAGGGCGCCGGCATTGGTAACGCTGTCGATATGCGAACCGATCATCAGCGGTGCGGCATCGCCGAGGGCGCGCAGCGTGCCGAAGATATTGCCGATGCGATCGATAGCGACTTCCAGTTCGAGCTCGCGCATCCAGGCAACCAGTTGGTCGCGGCCGGCCTTGTCGGCGTCGGTGAGGGCGATGCGCGTGCGGCCTCCATTCTGCGCATCGGCGCCGATCTCGCCCAGTGCACGGATCTGTTCCAGCAGTTTCGGGCCGTTCAGGTGCAGTTTGATCATGCGTTTCTCCAGGGCCTCGTTCAAGCGGTGTGGGCGAAATGATATTTGCTTGTGCTGAACTGAAAGATTGATTTTCAGGCCAAAAGCGTAATTTCATTACGGGTGCATACGCCTGCCAGGACCCCACCTACATGAGCCTTGACCCCTTCGACCGCGCACTGCTCGACGCCGTGCAGCGTGATGCCAGCACTTCCCAGATCGACCTAGGCGTGCAGGTGAACCTGTCGTCGGCTGCGGTTAACCGCCGGCTGAAAAAACTCACCCAAGACGGCGTGATTCAGCGCACCGTGGCCCAGGTCGATCCGCTGGCGCTGGGTTACACGCTGACGGTGATCACCGAAGTGGAGGTGGAGAACGAGCGGCTCGACCTGCTCGACGCCATGAAGCGCACCTTCATGGCCTGCCCGCAGGTGCAGCAGTGCTACTACGTGGCGGGAGCATGCGACTTCGTGTTGATCATGCTGGTGCGGGACATGGCGCAGTACACCCAGTTGACGCGGGAGCTGTTCTTCCAGAGCAACAATGTGAAGCGCTTCAAGACGCTGGTGTCGATGAGCAATGTGAAGACCGGCTTGCAGGTGCCGGCGACCTGAGACGAGCTCAGGCCACGCCGATCTCATCCATGAAGTCGTCCAGGAACGACGTCAGCCGTTCATGCCGCAGCATGGCCAGGCGAGCCCCCGCGGTTGTCTGGAACCCCGAGGCGAGCTTGAGCAGCTTGGTGTGGAAATGCTCGATGGCGTACCGGTTGTCCTGGTGGTCTCGCCCTTCGGCGGTGGGGTTTTCGAAGTCGTACAGTGACGAGCCCATGCGGCCTGCGACATAAAAACAACGGGCGACGCCCACCGCGCCGAGGGCATCGAGGCGGTCGCTGTCCTGGAGGATCTTCGCCTCCAGGCTCAGCGGCGCGATGCCCGCCGAGAAACTGTGGGTCTGCACAGCATGGGCCGCTTGTTCGACGCGTGCCGATGGCCAGCCCATGTCAGTGAGGATCGCGGCGGCCCGTTCGGCCGACAGTGTCGAGGCCTGGCTGCGCAGAGGCGAGTTCTTCTCCACCGCCACGCAATCGTGCAGCACAGTGGCGGCGAGCAGCAGTTCAAGGTCGCCACCTTCCTTGGCCTGGATGCGCCGGACGTTGCTCCACACCCGCTGCACATGGGCTAGGTCGTGGGAGCCGTCGGTGCTGGCAACGGGCAGGCAGGGCAGCAGTTCGTCCGCCAGGGGCTGCAGGGGAAAGAACGGCGCGTTGGCCATCGCGTGTGCTCCATCAATCAGGGGAGGGGTTGAACATTGTTTCGGCGCGGCAACGGTATACCAATCGTCGCTGCTTCGGGCAGGGCGTGCGGTCAGCGGCAACACAGGCAACCACCGCGATGACGACAGTTGTCGGTATTGAGCGGGCGTGAGCTCGCGGTCAATACCGCAAGTTCAAAGACTGCCTGTTGTTCTGCCGGCTGGCTGGGCGAGAAATGCTGTTATCAGTGAAGTGACCTGCTGCTGGATCACCTCGCGGGCGCGGCCGTTATCGCCGTCCAGGCAAAAGATGCCATCGCCGGGCACTTGCGCTTCGAGCAATGACTGTGCGCCAGGCTTGCACGCATTGTCGGCGATCAGTTGCGCGGTGGTGGTCGCTGCGGTCGGGTACCAGACCACCATCTGCAGTGGGCGGCCAGTGTGCGAATCCTGCAGTGTGGAGGATTGGAAGCCGATGGCGTTCTCATCGGCAAAGGCAAGCGTCGTCAGGCAAGCCCACAATAGTGCGCCGAAAACTGTTTTCAATCTCTTTTCTTCCTTGAATGAGTGCGTGTCATGCCGGGGTGGACGCAGGTCCTCTGCGACAGGTGATCGTTTTACCTCAGAGCGCGTACTGGGCGATACCGTTGCCGAACGACCAGTTCTCCTTGCGCACTTCGACCAGGTTGATGAACACGTCCTGTGGGCGGACCCCGGCCTCGCGTTCGAAACCTTCGGCGATCGCCTGGTACAGCGCTTTCTTCTGCTCCAGGGTGCGGCCTTCGCTGAGGGTGATCTGGATGAACACCTGGCCGTCGGAGCGCTTAATGCCAAGGTACTGCGGGTCGAACACCAGGCGATCACCGTCGTGCTCGGTCAGGACCTGGAAGTTGTCGTGCTCGGGGACATTGATCGTGCGCCGCAGGCAGGCGTAGACGATCTGGCCAAGCGTGCGCAGGTGGGTCGGGTCGGGGTGGCGCTTGATGTCGATGCGTACCAGGGGCATGTGGACTCCTTGGGCTATGCCAGGCGAGACGCAGAAGCTGGTAGGACAGGGTCGGGGCAGGGCAGAGCCCGGCATGTGGCCGGGCTCTAGAAGGCATTACTGAGGCAACAGCTTTTGGGCGCGTTCGCTGGCGTTATTGAAGACCTCGATCAGTCTTTTCGCCAGTGCGTGTTCGATTGCCGCAGCGGTGAGCAGGCCCTCGGTGAAACCGATGCCCTGGTCCTTGGCGACCGCCAGTTGCTGGCTGTTCTCCGCTTCGGCCATGTCGCCGAGGTAGTGGGCTGCGCGAGAGGCGTAGCTGTCGAGGAGTGTCAGCTGTTTAAGCTCCTCCAACGAGCGACCAAACTGCTCGGCTGCGGCGGGCTTCATGCTGAGCTTCTCGTACTCGAGCAGGCTCAGGCGATCGGTAGTCAAGGCGAATCTCCGTTTCTTTGCGGGAATACCCGGTTACTTTCGTGCCTTTTGCCAGTCAGCGCAAGGGTGGCCAGGGCGGTGGCGCGAAAAGAATTGTCCTGGCACGGTCCCGGGAGAAGCACGTGTCATGCGCCCCGCTGGCCGCCCTGGGCACATCCTCTGCTTGGCGCGCATGCTAAAACGTTCTAGCCTTCGCGTTTTGCTCATTGCCGTAAGGAATACCCGCATGACTCCCACCCTCAGCCGCCGTCGCGTGCTCCAGGGCGCGCTCGGCTGCTCGGCCCTGCTGGCCCTGCCAACCTGGGCGGATGACCCGCTGCGCAAAGCATTGCAGCAACTGGAGGCCACAACCGGCAGCACGATCGGCCTGTGGGCCCTGGACACCGGCAGCGGCCAGCAACTCGCCTGGCGCGCCGAGGAGCGCTTCGCGTTCTGCAGCACCTTCAAGGCCATCCTCGCCGGCGCCATCCTGCACCGCAGCCAGGCCGAGCCGGGATTGCTGGAGCGGCGTATCGCCTACGGCGCCGAACAGCTGGTGGTGTATTCCCCGGTCACCGAAAAGCACGTGGGCGCCGGCATGACCGTCGCCGGGCTCTGCGCCGCCGCGGTGCAGTACAGCGACAACACTGCCGGCAACCTCTTGCTTGAGCTGGTTGGTGGCCCGTCGGGTCTTACGGCGTTTACCCGCAGCCTGGGTGACCCGACGTTCCGCCTCGACCGCAACGAACCGACCCTCAACACCGCCTTGCCGGGCGATCCGCGTGACACCACCACACCCCTGGCCATGGGGGTGACCCTGCAGCGTCTGTTGCTGGGCGACGGCCTGGCTGCTGCCGAGCGCCAACAGCTGCAGGATTGGCTCAAGGGCAACACCACGGGCGATGCCCGCATCCGCGCCGGTGTGCCGAAGGATTGGGTGGTGGGTGACAAGACCGGGTCGGGTGACTACGGCGTGGCCAACGATGTCGCGGTCATCTGGCCCAAAGGCCGGGCGCCGTGGATCGTGGTGGTGTTCAGCCGTGGAACCAAGGCGGATGCGCCATGGAACAGCGAGACGATCGCGGCAGCCACGCGGGTGGTCGTGGAGGCCTGGAAGGGCTGAGCAATCGCTTGGACCATTACCCGAACGCGTGGGAGTGGGCTTGCCCCGCGATGAGGTCGGCTCACCCTACGCGTACGCGCCGCCGTTTCTTGAGATACATCTGGCCATCGGCGTGGCTGAGCAAGGTGTCGGCATCCTCGCCATCGCTGGGGTAGCAGGCCACGCCGATGCTGCAGGAAGGCATCAGGACCTCGCCGAACTCGGCGCCGAGCGGTTGCTCCATGACCTTGGCGATCTGCTCGACCATCTCGTACACGGCATCCTCCGAGGGCACGTCAGTCAGCAGCACGATGAACTCGTCGCCGCCGATCCGCGCCACCGTGTCCGCCGCCTGCACGCTGTCCTGCAGCCGGCGGGCGATGGTGCACAGCACGCGGTCGCCAGCGGCGTGGCCATGCACATCGTTGATGCCCTTGAAATCATTGACGTCGAGAAACAGCAAGGCCAGCCGCCGGCGCTGCTGGCGAGCCATGCGCAGGGCCGCGGCGAGGCGGTCGTTGAACAGCGAGCGGTTGGTCAATTTGGTCAGCGGGTCGTGATGGGCGAGGAAGCGTAGTTCCTGCTCGGCCTGGGTGAGGGCGGTGACGTTGCGGGCCACACCGATCCGCGCGCCTACTTCATCGGACCAGGAGGCCGCCCAGAGAATGTGCACGATCTCGCCATCCTTGCGCACATAGCGGTTGCGAAAGTCACAGTGGGCGTTGCCGTTCATCACCCGCACGATCGAGGCGCGGGTGGCCTCCAGGTCATCCGGGTGCATGTAGCGGGTGATCGGGGTGCCGGTGAGCTCGTCGGCGCGGTAGCCGAGCAAGGCCTCGCAGGCATCGCTCACGAACACGATGGTGTCGTCCCGGTCGACCACGAACACGGTGTCCAGCATCAGGTGGATCAGCCTGGGGTAGAGCGCTTGCAGGTCGACGGGCATAGGGCGGGGGTGTCCGATACGGGTAGCCCGGTCATGGTCCGATCACGCAGGGCGGCCGCGCGATGTCCTGCAAGCCGCCGTGGGCCGCTTGCCGCGCCCGAGCAGCATACACAGGGTCGGGGGCGGGGCACTACCGGTATGACGTTCATGTGTTGCGACCCGGCGCGTGGAGCCGCGAAGGTTTGCACGTGCAGCCTCAGCTTCTGCACGTGCAGCCTTTGCTTCGTTCAGGTGTTATCAGCCTTGGTGGCCATCAGTGCGTTGAGTTCTGCATAGCTGTGGGCCTTCAACCCGCTGGTGTCGAGCTGTCCGTTTTCCAGGAAGCGCTGGGTCAGGCCGCTCATGGCACCGTAGAGAAACTCGGCGATGCTCGAACCGGCGCTCAGGCGGCGAACGCCAAGCCGTTGCAATTCGGCAGAGCTGGGCAAGCCTGCGCGCCAGAGTAGGTTGACCGGCAACGTCACCTCCCGGCACAGCGTGGCGATCTCGCCGGGCTCGACCACGCCGGCGGCGAACAGCCCGTTTGCGCCACCGGCGGCATACTGCGTGGCGCGACGCAGGAGCTCTTCGAGGCGTTGCTCGGCGGGCAGCAGGTGCTTCAGGTAGACATCGCTGCGCACGTTGATGAACAGGTCGACCCCGCGCTGGCTGGCGGCGTTTCTGGCGGCGTCGAGCTTGCGCAGGAGCTGTTCCGGGGGTTGGGTGCCGTCCTCGATGTTGATGCCCACCGCGCCGGCGGCGATGACGGTCTCGACGACCTTGGCGACCTGTTCGGGAGCGTCCGAGTAGCCGCCTTCTATATCAACGGTCAGCGGCACGTTGAGTACCCTTGCCATCGACTCGACGGTGCCGGCCAGCAGCGCCAAGGGCAGCTTGTCACCATCCTGGTAACCATGGGACCAGGCCACGGCGGCGCTGCTGGTGGCAACTGCCTTGCTGCCCTGGCGCTCGACCAGGCGTGCACCGCCGGCGTCCGCCACATTGGCCAGCAGCAACAGCCCTTGCCGGTGAAGGTCATGAAAAACGCGATCCATTGCTGCCATGAGTGCATGACTCCGTCGAATATCCTGAAGAGGGTTTGCTGCGCGCCCTAGATTGCCATTCAACAGGTCGGGCCTGCACGATTTTTCAAGATATTCCAGCGAAGCGTTGCGGTGGACTCCAGCCCCCAGTGGAGCTTCAGCGCGGAGCTGAATACACGGGGTGCTGATCAGCGGCGATAGTAACGACGCTCGTCGTCATAGCGATGGTGCAGGGCGCGATCATGGTGGCGGTCCCAGTAGCGTTGCCGCTCCATTGCCCGGCGGTGCTGCTCCCGGCGCCATTGTTCGCGGCGCCACTGCTCTCGGCGCCAGTCGTCGCGGTGGTCATGCCAGCGCTCGTCGTGGCGGTAGCGGTCGTCATGGGCCAGCAGCGCTGCCGATGGCGCGCTTGCCAGGCTGGGCCAGGGGTGTTCGGCTGCGGGATGGCTCGCCGCGTCGAGGACCAGGGCGGAAGGT
This sequence comes from Pseudomonas sp. BJa3, assembly GCF_026343815.1. Taxonomy (NCBI): domain Bacteria; kingdom Pseudomonadati; phylum Pseudomonadota; class Gammaproteobacteria; order Pseudomonadales; family Pseudomonadaceae; genus Pseudomonas; species Pseudomonas sp. BJa3. The sequence goes on from NZ_JAOXMC010000007.1 coordinate 212,872, forward strand.
ACAACAGTCTTCATCGGTGCGGCGGATGCCAAGCCTGCGGCCGCGAGTGCGAACAGGCCAACGAGCAGCATGCATGGGGCAGGGATTTTCATCAGTGAAGACAACCTCTGTGGGCAATTGAGCGTGTGGCCAGCGGATGCCAGGACAGCCGCGTGGCGCACTCACCCAATAGACCGGCAAAACGGAAAAAGTTCTGCCGGGCCCATGGCGGAATCATCAACGACTTCAGTGCGTTGCGCCTGGCGCGAGCCGGGCCACCTGATCGCCCTTGATCACTTCACCTGGCCGTTGTACACCACGGTCGCGGCGCCGTCCTTCTTGATGGTCAGCTTGTTGCCCTCGGCCATGCTTTCGACCATTTCCGAACAGCCGTCCACCTCCGCCTTGCCGTCCACATGCTCGCTGGCGGTGTCGAAGCTGAAGACATAGGTGGACGCCGGGCAGGCATTGCCGCCTTCGCCCGTGGACACAACGAGTACATAGCGGTTGGGGCCGAACGTATAGGCCTTTTCGATGGCAACGTAGCCGGTGCTTTCGGCATCGGCGACGACGGCCTCCATGACGTTCGTCACGCCCGCCCGGGACTGGTAGTTCAGCGCGGTGCCCAGTTCCATGCCTTGCACGGTGAACGGCCCGGCGCCTTCGTCGCCGACTGGCAGCGGCTCGTAGGCGATGCTCGGCGCCAGTGGCGCGCTGGCCGGTTTGGCCAGCAGCGCGGGTTGCGGCTGGGGGTTGATGCACTGTCCACTTTCACAGATGCGCTCACCTTTGCAGTCGGTGTCCTTGGCGCATTGGCCAGACACTGCAGCGGTCTGTTCGGCCTTGTCGCAGCCGGCGATGGCCAGGGTGAGGAGGGCGAGGGTAAGCAGTCGCTTCATCAGCGAAGTCCTTTTCATGGATGAGGGCTGCGCAGTATCGCCAAACTGTGGGCAGATGTCGCGGGGCTCTATCTCAACCTAGGTCTCTGCTGGCTGCTCCACTTCATCCACGTAGGCTTCGAAAAACCAGTCGGGTATATCTTCGTTGCGGTACTCCAGTTGCACGCCATCGGTGATTTCCGCCAGCCACACCGCGCTCTGCCCGGAGTTGTCGAACACATAGGCACGATGGCTGGCGGCGATGGCCTCCGGGAGCAGGTCGAGGGAGCGCTCGTAGCGGCTGCGCACCAGATCGTCCCTGACGGGATGGCCGCCCGCGCGCACGCGAATGGCGACCCGCTCGATATTGATCCGCGGGTTTTCGGTCGAGACGAAATAGAGGTAGGTGCGATAGCCCTGGGTTTGTGCCAGGCGCATGAATTCGATCTTGCTCGGGTGAGACATGACGCTTTCGAAGGTGAAACTCTGCTTCGCCTCCAGCAGGCGCTGGCGAATGAAGTCGGCGATCACCGAGGCGAAGTACGAGTCCACTGGCACTGCACGGTAGTCGATCCGGTTGTCGAGCACTTGCAGTTGCCGGGCGTGCATGGCCAGTTGCCGGGAGGCAATCAGATGATGATCGAGATGGAACGTCAGCAGTTCGGCCTGAGTGGCCTGAATACCAAACGGGGCGAGGTCGATGAAGCCGCTGTCCTTTGCCTCTTGCTCGAGTTCGTCGGCATTGACGAAAAGGCGTGTCAACGCCGCAGGCAGGCTTGCCTTGATGGTGCTCTTGCCCGAGCCGTTGGGGCCCGCAAAAACACGCAGCCTAGGCACGCCCGCCGGCCGTCTGGTCATCGACCCTGCGTACACTGATTATTTCGCCGACCCGGACCTTGCGCCGGGGGCTGGCTTGGCCCAGCACGGTCCGGGCACCATCGGCACCGACGCGCACCAGTTCACCGTCATCGACACACAGCACGCCGCGCTGGCTGGCCTGCAGGGCACGCAGGTAGGCCGAATGCGTAGCCTCGCTGGCGTGCAGGGGAATCTGTTGTTCAAGGGTATCGAGGTCCCGTTCGGAGACCTTCTTCGCTTTTGCTGCCATCGCTGGACACCTCCGCGCAATGTGAAACCGCTTGCGCACATGGGAGGCATCATAGCGTCGACGCTGTAAAAAGGCATCAAGGAGGGTCATCGGGCTGTCCTGAAGTGGATTCGCCGCAAAGTCTGGCACAGCGCTGCGCTCACTGTTTCCCCAGGCCGCGTAGTCCGTTTCCCAAACCTGAAACGGGGCCGTCGAGCGGCCCCGCTGATCCGGTGTCGGTCTTCAGAAGCCGAAGTCGCTCAGGCCCGGGTGATCGTCCGGACGGCGCCCCAGGGGCCAGCGGAACTTGCGCTCGGCTTCGCTGATGGGTTGTTCGTTGATGCTGGCGTGGCGATTGCGCATCAGGCCGTCCTCGGCGAACTCCCAGTTCTCGTTGCCGTAGGCGCGGTACCACTGGCCGCTGTCGTCGCGGTACTCATAGGCGTAGCGCACGGCGATGCGGTTGTCGGTGAAGGCCCAGAGCTCCTTGATCAGGCGGTATTCGAGCTCGCGGTTCCACTTGCGGGTGAGGAAGGCCTGGGCCTCTTCGCGGCTGCTGCAGAACTCGGCGCGATTGCGCCAGTGGGTGTCGGTCGTGTAAGCCAGGGCCACTTTGGCGGCGTCGCGGCTGTTCCAGCCGTCTTCGGCAAGGCGGACTTTCTCGATGGCGGTTTCACGGGTGAAGGGGGGCAGTGGTGGGCGGGACATCGTGGTCAATCCTCAAGGTCGGTGGGCTTGGTTTGCAGGATCGAGATTAGTCCGTTCGGCAGGTGGGGAGAATCGGTGCTCTCGGCACTTCATAATTGCTCTTTGCGGAACAATCCCCGCCTGGTTAGTCGGGCCCGTCTGTCTTCTATAGTTACCCCAGACATTCGCTGGAGCCCGCCATGACCCTGATCAGCCGCGAACCCTGGTGGCTCGTCCCGCCCAAGCCCGGGCAGACCGAGCAAGACCTGCACTGGGGCTACCTGGAAATCTACGCCGACGGCCGCACCGTGTTCGTCGACCAGCGCCCCAGTGAGCGGGAGCTGGCCGAACGCAAGAGTTGCCGTAACTTCCCCGACGCCGAAAAGCCCTGAGTCAACCTTCGAGCTGGGCCAGGCGCGCCTCCAGCGCAGCGACCCGTGCTTCCAGCGCCTCGATGCGCTCGTCCGCCGCGCTGGCGCGCGTGCCGCCTTCCTGCTGGCGGGCAGCGAGGATCGCCTCGATCTCGGCCGGGTCGCCCAGGGCGTGGGTGTAGCGGTCTTCGCGCTGGCCGGCCTGGCGCGGCAGGTGCAAGGCCAGGCCCCGCGAGACCAGGCGCTCGAGCTGGTGCTGGACCTGATCGACATCCTCGAACTCATGCAGGCGGTTGCTGCGCGTCAGCAGTTCGCTGAGGGTCTGCGGGCCACGCAGGAACATCAGGCCCATCAGCACCAGCTGCGCCGGTACCAGCTCCAGGCCTTTATCCACCCGCTGTTCCCAACGGTCGGCGCGGCTGCCCATCTGCAGGCGAGCCATCCCCTGGTTCTCCAGGGCGCGCAGGGCCTGGCCGACCTGGCCGGGGGAGAGGTTCATCACCGGTTCGCGGCTGGTCTTCTGGTTGCAGGCCAGGACCAGGGCATTGAGGGTCAGGGGGTAGGTTTCCGGGCTGGTGGCCTGTTTCTCGATCAGTGAGCCGAGCACGCGGATCTCGATGCTGTTGAAACGGCCTTCGCGGGTGCTTTCGTGTTCTGACATGGCCCTGTCTCATTGCGAGGAAAAGGCCACTAGCCTAGGTAAAGCGCCGGGCTTAAGCAATCACTGCTGGCGTCGCCGGCCAAGCCAGCTCCCCTGTGGCGTTGGAGCTGGCACGGCCGGGGTTTCAGCTGCTGGGCCGCTCCATGGCCTGGCAGGCCGCGGCGGTGAACAGCACGTCGGTCGAGGAGTTCAGAGCAGTCTCGGCCGAGTCCTGCAGTACGCCGATGATGAAACCGACCGCCACCACCTGCATGGCGATCTCGCTGGGCACGCCGAACAGGCTGCAGGCCAGCGGGATCAGCAGCAGCGAGCCACCGGCCACGCCCGAGGCGCCGCAAGCGCAGACCGCCGCCACCACGCTGAGCAGCACCGCGGTCGGCAGGTCGACCGGGATGCCCAGGGTGTGCACGGCGGCCAGGGTCAGCACGGTAATAGTGATTGCCGCGCCGGCCATGTTGATGGTCGCGCCCAGCGGGATCGACACCGAATAGGTGTCTTCGTGCAGGCCAAGCTTCTCCGACAGCGCCAGGTTGACCGGGATGTTGGCCGCCGAGCTGCGGGTGAAGAACGCGGTAATGCCGCTTTCGCGCAGGCACAGCAAGGTCAGTGGATAGGGATTGCGGCGGATCTTCCAGTAAACGATCAACGGGTTCATCACCAGGGCCACGAACAGCATGCAGCCCATCAGCACGGCCAGCAGGTGCAGGTAGCCGAGCAGTGCGTCCAGCCCCGACTGCGCCAGGGTGGCGCTGACCAGGCCGAAGATGCCCAGCGGGGCGAAGCGGATCACCATGCGCACGATCAGGGTCACGCCGTTGGACAGGTCCTCGACCACGGTGCGGGTGGTGTCACCGGCATGGCGCAGGGCCACGCCCAGGCCGATGGCCCAGGTCAGCACGCCGATGAAGTTGGCTTTGAGCAATGCGTTGACCGGGTTGTCCACGGCGCTGAGCAACAGGTTCTGCATCACCTCGGTGATGCCGCCGGGGGCGCTCAGCGTGGCCTCGCCGGTGCTCAGCACCAGGTTCGAGGGGAACAGCATGCTGGCCACCACGGCCACCACCGCGGCGGCGAAGGTGCCCAGCAGGTACAGCCAGAGGATCGGGCGGATGTGGGTTTCCTGGCCATGGCGGTGGTTGGCGATCGAGGCCATCACCAAAATGAACACCAGGATCGGCGCCACGGCCTTCAAGGCGCTGACGAAGACCTTGCCGAGGAACCCCAGGTCGCGGGCCACGTCGGGGGCGAGCAGGGCCAGGGCGATGCCGGCCACCAGGCCGATGCAGATCTGCGTCACCAGGCCGGTGCGGTTGATGAGGCGGAGGATGGGGGTCATGTGCAGCGCAATCCAGTTACGTGAAAGCGCGCGACTTTACCACAGACCACGCTGGCGCCTGTAGGCACGGTCCTACCAGTGAAACAGCTCGCGCCGCGCGCCCTCGGTGATCGCCAGGATCCCCGGGTGCTTGACCTTGCGCTCCACCGAAATGGCGTAGAACGACTCGTTCACCGCCTCGGTCTGGCCGATCAGGCGCACGCCGTACTGGCGGCAGACCTCTTCGGCGATGACGCTGGGGGCGACGAAAATGCCGCTGCCCGATTGACCGAAGGCTTGCATGAGTGCGCTGTCGTCGAACTCGCCGACGATTCGCGGTTGTACCTGCTGCTCGGCCAGCCAGCGTAGCAGCCGGCTGCGCAGCACGGTTTCCTGGCCCGGGATCAACAGTGGCGCATCGTCCAGGCAGGCGGGGAAGGGCCGAACCAGGCGCTCGGCCAATGCCGGTGTAGCGAAGAAGCTCAGGCCGCACTCGCCGAGCTTCTGGCTGTAGCCCTTGATGTCCAGGTGGCTGGGCATGGGGCTGTCGGAGATCACCAGGTCCAGGCGCTGGATTGCCAAGTCCGCCAGCAGGCGCTCGAGCTTGTCCTCGCGGCAGTTGATACGCAGTACCTCGTCCAATTCCATGGTTGGCGCCAGCAGGCGGTAGACGATGGACTTGGGCACCACATCGGCCACGCCCACGCGAAACAGGATCTGCTCCTGCGGTCCGGCCCGCAGCATGGCCTCCAGTTCGCCGCCGATCTGGAACATCTGCTCGGCGTAGGCCAGGGCCTGTCGCCCGGTCTCGGTCAGTTCCAGCTGGCGCCCGACGCGCTGGAACAGCTCCAGGTTCCAGGTCTGCTCGAACAGGCTGATCTGGCCGCTGATGGTCTGCGGGGTGAGGTTGAGCTGTTCGCTGGCGCGGGCGATGCTGCCGGTCTTGGCCACCGCCCAGAAATAGTGAAGCTGGCGATAGTTGAGCATACGTTTCTCGATTCGGGAAAACCGAAGTATATACGCTGAAAATACGAATTTTCCGGATGTTTCAGCCCCACTAGAATGCCACCCCATCAGGCGCATGAAGCGCCGCCCGGAATTCGACAAGCGAGGACCTCATGCTACAACTCAAATCCATTGGCACACCGCTGGTGCTGGCCCTGGCCCTGTTCGCCATGTCTGGCTGCGACCAGGCCGAAAAATCCGCCCAGCAGATGCTTGACCAGGCCGCCGAATCGGCCAAGCAGGCCATCGACAAGACCAATGACGCCGCCCAGCAGGCCTTGAGCGACGCCATCGGTGGCGATGGCGGGAAAGCCAAGACCGAAGACGACAAGAAAGACACCCAGGACATCTGAGAGCAGGACTGACCAATGGAATATTTGCTGGAACTCGCCGCAAGCCCCACCGCCTGGGTAGCGCTTGCCACCCTGGTGGCCATGGAGGTCGTGCTCGGCATCGACAACCTGATCTTCATCTCCATCCTTACCAACAAGCTGCCCGAGGCCTATCGTTCCAAGGCGCGGCGCATCGGTATCAGCATGGCTCTGGTCATGCGCCTGGCGCTGCTCAGTACGGTGGCCTGGATTGTCCAGCTGACCGAGCCGGTGATCGAAGTCTTCGGCCACACGTTCTCGTGGAAGGACATGATCCTCATTGCCGGTGGCCTGTTCCTGCTGTGGAAGGCGACCAAGGAGATCCATGAAAGTGTCGACCCTCATGGCGCCAAGGAAGAGTCCAAGGCCGGCAACGTCGTGACTATCGGCTTCACCGCGGCGATCTTCCAGATCCTGCTGCTGGACATCGTCTTCTCGATCGACAGCATCATTACCGCCGTGGGCATGACCGAGCACCTGCCGATCATGATCATCGCCGTGATCAGTGCCGTGATCGTGATGCTGGTGGCCGCCGACCCGCTGGCCAAGTTCATCAACGACAACCCGACCGTGGTGATGCTGGCCCTGGGCTTCCTGATCATGATCGGCATGACCCTGATCGCCGAAGGCTTCGGCGCCCATGTGCCGAAAGGCTACGTATACGCTGCCATGGCGTTCTCGACCGCGATCGAGATCCTCAACATCATGGCCCGCCGGGCGCGCTTGAAACGTGAGGCGACCGAGGGCTGACCTGGCGTGAACCATCGCGGGGCCAGCCCGCCGCCACAAGACATGTAGCTTGTGGCGGCGGGCTGGCCCCGCGATGCGTTTCAGGAAAGCTTCAGCTCAATGCGCCCCGGCATGCCGACGCGCACGGCGCACAGGTTGTGGTTTGACCAGGGCTTGAGGGGGTAGGTGATGTGGGTGCGCATGGCGGCGCACGATGCGCAGTACGCCCCAGAGCATGGCGGCTGCGACGCTCAGCCACATGCCAACCAGCATTAGAATTGCCATTGTCAGGCTCATGTGTGCCTCCTTCTCTCTGGCGAGCCAGGCCCGCCATCCAGACACTGCTTTAGTCTAGCCTGTTACCTGTGACGTTCCATTGACCGAAGGTCTAGGCTTTGTACGAAAAGTGCCTGCGCGACGATCATGCTGCGTAGAAAACAGTCTGGTGCGCCAGCCCGGTCGGAATGCTCATTGACAACCAGTCAAGTCGGGCGCGACCCCGGTCGTTCCTCGCCTGTTTTGGCCTTGCCTGATCGCCGCTCGGCTACTTTTCATACAAACCCACGTGCTCGGGCCGTTTCGTTCCAAGCCCGCGTCGGGCTATACCCAAAGCCGCCCGCGCCCTATGATCGGCACTCATGGCCGGGCACCGCCTGCCTGGCGCTGGATCATGCGAGTGTCCATGTTGCAAAAACTCATCACGTCCCGGGCCCTGGGCCCACGTCGCCTGTTGGCCGCCTGCCTGGTGGCGGCCACGTTGTCGGGTTGTGCCAGCGCGCCACCGGCCGCGCTCAAGGGCCTGCCGCAGCGGGTCGAGATCAGCAGGGTTCCCTTCTACGGCGGCAACGCCAACCACAGTGGCTCGATGGCCCTGGCCGCCGTGTTGTCGCAGCAGGGCGCGCCGATCACGCCGGGCCTGCTCGACAAGTCGCTGGGCCTGCCTGCCGGCGCCGAGTCCCTGGAAACCGGCATTCCTCGGGTTGCCCGTGAATACGGCCGGGTCGTCTACCCGCTGGACAAACATCTGGATGCCTTGCTTGCCCAGGTGGCGGCGGGCTACCCGGTGTTGCTGCGTTATCAGGAAGGTTCGGCGTGGTGGAGCGAGCCGCGCTATGCGGTGCTGATCGGCTATGACCGCTACAAACAGCGGGTATTGCTGCGCTCGGGCATGCATCGGCGCCAGTTGATGGCCTTCGATGATTTCGAGTCGGCGTGGGCCAAGGAGGGTAACTGGGCGGTGTTGCTGCAATCACCACAGCAATTGCCGGCCCAGGTGGATCGCCAGCGCTGGTTGCAGGCGGCGGATGAACTGGCCCGTTCGGGGCAGGAGATCGCGGCGAGGCAGGCTGTCACCAGCCTCGGACGCTGAGGCTGAAATGATCGCGGGGCAAGCCCGCTCCCACAAGATTGGCCTTGTGGGAGCGGGCTTGCCCCGCGATGGCTTTACATCAGAAGCCCAGGCGATCGCGCAGGCTGTAGTACCAGGCGCCGATGGCGCTGAACGGCACACGGAGCATCTGGCCACCCGGGAACGGGTAGTGCGGCAGGCCGGCGAACGCGTCGAAGCGCTCGGCCTGGCCGCGCAGGGCTTCGGCCAGCACTTTGCCCGCCAGGTGGGTGTAGGTCACGCCGTGGCCCGAGCAACCCTGCGAGTAGTAGATGTTGTCACCGATGCGGCCGACCTGGGGCAGGCGCGACAGGGTCAGCAGGAAGTTGCCGGTCCAGGCGTAGTCAATCTTGACATTCTTGAGCTGCGGGAAAGCCTTGAGCATCTTCGGACGGATGATTGCCTCGATGTTTGCCGGGTCGCGCGCACCGTATACCACGCCGCCGCCGAAGATAAGGCGCTTGTCGCTGGTCAGGCGGTAGTAGTCGAGCAGGTAGTTGCAGTCCTCGACGCAGTAGTCTTGCGGCAGCAAGGTGCGGGCCAGTTCCTCGCCCAGCGGCTCGGTGGTGATCACCTGGGTGCCGCAGGGCATCGACTTGGCAGCCAGCTCCGGTACCAGGTTGCCCAGGTAGGCATTGCCGGCGACGATGATGAACTTGGCTCGCACTTTGCCCTGCGGGGTGTGTACGACAGGGTTGGCGCCACGTTCGATGCGCACGGCCGGGGTTTGCTCATAGATGATGCCACCCAGCGACTCGACCGCGGCGGCTTCGCCCAGGGCCAGGTTCAGCGGGTGGATATGGCCGCCACTCATGTCGAGCATGCCGCCAATATAGTTGTCGCAGGCCACCACTTCGCGGATACGCTTCTGGTCCATCAGCTCCAGCTGAGTATGGCCAAAGCGTTCCCACAGGCGTTTTTGCGATTCCAGGTGGCCCATCTGCTTGCTGGTCAGCGCGGCGAACACGCCGCCGTCCTTCAGGTCGCACTGGATGTCATACTTGGCCACGCGCTCACGGATGATACGCCCGCCCTCGAAGGCCATCTGGCCGAGCAGTTGCGCCTGCTTGGGGCCGACGGTGCGCTCGATGACATCGATGTCGCGGCTATAGCTGTTGACGATCTGGCCACCGTTGCGGCCCGAGGCGCCGAAACCGACCTTGGCGGCCTCGACGATGCTCACCTTGAAGCCGTTCTCCAGCAGGAACAGGGCGCTGGACAGGCCGGTGTAGCCGGCACCGATGATGCACACATCGGTTTCCACCTCACCCTGCAGCGCCGGACGTGGCGGCACCGGGTTGGCCGAGGCGGCGTAGTAGGACTGGGGGTAGGGGGTGTTAGCCATGCTCGAGGAACCTCGTGTTTTATATTTTTAACGAATGTACCGATGCTATCAATAATAATAAACACCCGCTAGTCGTCCGGTGAAAATCCTTTACGCCCCCCCTGAAGCTCGGCCTTTCTATAAATAGTTTAAGATTCAGTAGCTTAGCGTGAAAAAAACAGTTGACAGGGTATCTGGATCGCGTAGAATGCGCCCCACACGACAGGCACATAGCTCAGTTGGTTAGAGCACCACCTTGACATGGTGGGGGTCGTTGGTTCGAGTCCAATTGTGCCTACCAAACAAAAGCCCCGGTTTCCGGGCACTTGAAGGGCGATCCGAGAGGGTCGCCCTTTTTTGTTTTTGCAAAACTTTTGCAAAACTTTTGCAAGGTATGACTCACCCACATGGGTTACAAATCAGTTCACGCACATAGGTAACAGTCTTTAACTGGCAGGGTCGGTTTTCGAGGATCTGACCATGCCTTGGCGAGAGCTGAAACCTATGGACCTTAAAATGCTTTTCATTGCGGATTACCTGCAGGGGCCGCCCAGCTTCAGCGCCCTGTGCCAGGCCTACGAGATCAGCCGAAAGACCGGCTACAAATGGGTCGAGCGATATGAGAAAGAGGGGCCTTCGGGGCTGGAAGAGCGCAGCCGCCGCCGGCTGACCCAGGACTGGGTCGTACCCGCTGCAGTTCGCGAAGCCATCATCGAATTGCGCAGTCGAGGCGAAACGGAACCGGGTCCGAAAAAGATTCAGGCGGCGCTGCAGGAGCGTTTCCCTGATCAGGCACCGCCCTCGAAGACAGCGATCTACAACATCCTCAAGAAGGCCGAGTTGGTCAAACCACGCCGCTTACGTCAGCGGGTAGCGATCTATCCCAAGCCACTGGAGAAGGCAGAGTCGCCTAACCAGCTGTTCAGTGCGGACTACAAAGGTCAATTTCTGACAGGTGCAGGCGTCTGGTGCTATCCGCTGACGATCATGGATCACGCCAGTCGTTTCCTGCTCGCCTGCCACAGCATGCCCAATACCAACCTGCTGGAAACCCAGGCCGTTTTCACCCAAGTGTTCCGAGAGAATGGTTTGCCTGAGCGGATTCGTACCGATAACGGTGTGCCGTTTGCCAGTAAGGGGCGTGCGGGACTTTCTCAGCTGTCGATCTGGTGGCTGCGTCTAGGCATTATTCCCGAGCGCATTGCGCCTGGTCGGCCTGAACAAAATGGCCGCCACGAACGCATGCATCGGACGCTAAAAAGCACGCTCCCATCACCGCCGGCAGTGGCCTGGGAGGCTCAACAACGGCACTTTGATCGTTTCCGGCAGCACTACAATCACGAGCGCTTGCATGAGGCACTGAACCAGAAAACACCGGCGTCTTGCTACCAGCCCTCGCCACGCCAGTTCCCTGAAAAGCTCCCCGAGATGGCCTATCCCAGTCATATCGAGAGCTTGCCGGCTGATAGCTGCGGCATCATCAACCGCCGGGGCTTGAGGATCTACGTAGGGTATGTGCTCAAGCACCAGACCATTGGCCTGGAGCAGGTTGGGGATGGCGTCTGGGATGTTATTTTCGGTCCCATCATCCTTGGCAGAGTCGATGTGCGGGATGCCACCGATGGTTATGTAACACTCAAGGTGTTGTCACCTATGTGAGTGAACTTTTGTGTAACCGATGTGGGTGTCCCGTACAGCAAAACCACCCACCTCTATTTGGTCTGGGCTGGCGCTTACCGCTCGTCAGATGGCCAGGTCAGCTTTCACTTCGACGTACTGGATTCCCTTCGGTGCGTGCCCGTCTTGATACCGCTCTGTCATTTCGGCAGTGGCGTGCCCCATCAGCAACTGGACGTACTCAGTTGAAAAATTCTGCTGCTCATACAGCCAGGCGCCCAAGGCCCGAATCTCGTGGAAAGTTGGGCGTTCCTCAAGGTCGAGGTGGTCGTAGGCCTTCGCTGCATCCCTGGCCTTCCTGAAGCTCTTCGACAGGTAATCCGGGGTGACCGCCGTCCAGTGCTCTTTCGCCTCGATCTGATCCTGGCGGCGCGCCTTCGGACGGTAATGGATGAGGAGTGGCGAAATGATCGGCGACCGGAAGCACTCGTTCACTGTCTCGCGCAGAGCCTTGCCCATGACGATCTGCAGGTGGATCGGCGTGTCGTAGTTGTCGGTCTTGCCTGGCGATACCCTGATGGTGTTCTTGATCAGGTCGACCGCCGACTTCTTCCAGGTCACGATATCTTCACGTCGCTGCAAGCTGGTCAGGCCCAGCCTGATGGCGCGCTTGAGCCAGCTTGGCGTGGTATCGGCATTGAGGATCTTCTGGACACCCTCCAGCGTGTGGCGCTGGCGCTTCTTCTTAGCTTCCTTCTTGAGCAGCGTCATGTCGGCGGCGTTGCGCTCCACCATGCCCTTGGCGATCGCGAAGGTCAGTATGCTGACTAGTAGGCTACGGTGCTTCGTGTAGGCATTGTTGCTGAACTGGTCGAGGTACTCGGCGGCGGCAAGAACGTCGAACTGCCCCACCAGCAGGTGCCCGATATCCACCCGGTAGCGCTTGAGCTTGTAGCCGATCTCGTCGAGGGACGAACGCGCATAGCCGCGCTCGGGCAGCCATTCGGTTTCGAAGCGATCGATCAGGGCGCCGATAGTCGGTAGGCGCTCGCCTGTGATGGTTGCCAGCATTTCGCCGTTGTCGGTCATTAGGAAGGCCAGCTTGGCGTTGGCAGCCTTGGCCAGGCGCACTGCCTCCTCATACGGCTTGTTGATGCTGGTCATCTTCCCGGTGATCGGGTTCTTGTACCGCCAGTACTTCCCGTTTGGGTACAGGTTGGGCGGGAGCGTTCTGTTCTTCGGGCTACGCGGTCGTGGTGCCATTTCAAATATCCAGCATTTGAGCCAGGAGCGGATCATTCGAGCCGATCACGGCGGTCTGAAGGTCGACGAAGTACATGCCGCCACGGACTTCCCCCGCCAACTCTCCCTCATCAATCCATTTCTTGAGCTGCTGCAAGCTCGGCTTTCCGCCGGCGTAGCGCAGCTTGCGATATTCGCCCACCTCCATGAGCCTGGGCAGGCTGGCGGTGATCTGAGCTATGACTTTAGCCATGGTTTAGCCTCAGTGGTCACTGTGATTCGACGCATGACGCGTCAGGTTCTGGTTGTCACGCCGATCTGTCGCGTCAGCTATCAGCCGGTCGACTTTCTCCCAGTGCCCGCAGAACCAAGTCCAAGGCTTGAGCGGTCGCGAGTCATCCACCCAGATCTCTTTCGAGTCATAGAAGCCGCAAGACTCTCCACAGGCCTCACAGAACCGGGAGCTGAAGAACTTGTTCTCGAACGCGGCGCTGAAGGGCGCATGATCCTTCCGCGCATCGCAGTTGATACAGCGGCAGTGCAGTGCATAGCTCATGGTCGCTCCTCCCAGTCCCAGTGCAGCTTGGGATCAATCGGCGGGTAAGCCTGCAGGGTGTGCAGGTCCAGCAGCGTGAAATGCCCATCCATCCAGCCGCCGGTGTCGATGTGGTAGACGTTGCCAAGCACTGCCGGGCGCTTGACTGGGGTGTGGCCGACCACCACCGCGCGAACGCCGCCGACACCGTGGTGCTGCTCGTGGGTGATACGGCTGCGCGACCACTGCACGGCCTCCTCGACATTGCGCATGCCCGGCATGCAGCCATCAGCCCGGGATTCGAGCATGGCCCAGGTCGGGAACGGACAGTCGGCGTGCACGATCCCGACCAGGCCCTGGGGCGTCATTACCTCGATGATCAGCGGCAGGTCGGCCAGCAGTTCGACGTAGCACGCCTGCTCCACGGTTGATCTGGCGTAGAGCCAGGCTCCGCCGTTGGACAGGTGCACGTCACCGATGCGGCCGGATGGATCGAACCGGTACGCCTCGATCGCCATCTGCTCGTGGTTGCCGCGCACGGCGTGGAACCATGGCTTGGCCAGCCAGGCGTCCACCTGGTCAGATTCAGGGCCGCGGTCGACCAGGTCGCCAACCGAGAACAGCCGGTCAGCGGAAGGATCGAAGCCGACCGCATCCAGAGCGCGCTGCAGCCGGGTGAAGTGGCCGTGAATGTCGCCCACGGCAAAGTCGCGCCCGGCGGTGTTGATGGGGAATTGCTGCAAAATGCTCATGCCCGACCTCCCGCCAGCGCTGCCAGTTCAGCCACCAGGGCCTCGGTGCGCCCGTAGAACTTGCCGGCGTCTTCGTTCACGAACCGCTCGAGCACGGTGGCCACGGCTTGCTGGTTGGCCAGGCCCCGCAGATCGGCGTCGGTGAGTGGCGTGTCGGTTGATGGCGCGTGCACGAAAGCTTCCTGGCTGATCAGCAGCGTGCGCACCGGGCGGATACCCTTGATCCGGCTAACCCAGTTCGTTTCGGGCGCACACCAGGGCAGCATGGCCATGTACCAGGCCGTGGCCGAGTTTGCCTTCTGGCTGCTGGTCCAATAGTCGTGCGCACAGACGAAGGCCTGTGCGGCTTCCTTGTTCTGGCCGAGGCCCTGCCGCCCCCAATCGGGCAGTTGGAGCAGGTTGCAGCGCAGCACCTGCAGCTCCTCGATCGACGGGATGTGCCAGCCCCAGGTGCCACGGATGTTCATGCCCAGCACCTTTCGAGCGATGGCGCTGCCCTCGGCGGCCATGGCTTGAGTGTTCGCCATGCCGTCGAAGCGCGACGTAGCGCCACGAATACGCGGGCGCGGGCCTTCTTCTTGCCACCAGTGGGCAGCGACCTCGAACTCCCGGCCTGCATCGATCACGGCATGCTCGGCACCATCGAAGAACAGGCGCCCGGCGAAGAAGCCGCCACCCAGGGGCTGGCCGACAGAGGGGAGGGCGGCGGGGTTGATTGCTCGACGCTTGGTCATGGCAGCCTCCGGAAGTGATCGGCCAGCACCCGGCGCCCATCCAGGCCGCAAGCGGACGACAGGTCCAGTACCTGGCCGAAGGTGGTCGAGCGCTGCTGCAGGGCATCCCACAGCAGCAGGAGCAGGTTGGCCTGGGTCATGGCTGCTGCTCCTGCATGTCCTGCGCCGCCTGTTGACCCAGTGCTTCCAGGCGCAGGGCGGTGTCAACTTCGCGATCCAGTTCATCACCGGTGAAATAGGTGCCGCCGCGCAACACCAGCAGGTCTTCGTCAGGATCTTGGATGCAGTCACGGTCGCGCAGCCAGCGGTACCGGCGCGCATCGGCAGCCAGCTTGACGTGTTCGTCGATGTCGACGTCTGGCGCCTCCTTGGCGGTGCCTTCCGCGACGCGGCGCTGGTGGATCTCTTCACGGTCAACAATCACGCCCCGCGGCGCCTCAATCCCAAGGCGCACCTGGCAGCCGTTAACCTGGGCCACGCTGACCCGGATGTTGCCGCCGATGATGACGGCCTTGCCGATATTCCGACTGAGCATGAGCATGTGAGTCTCCTTTTCGAGAGCGAGCGAGTACCCGCCGAGTAACTTGGCGTTCGGTGAAAGTTTCGGTGTTACTAGGCGGAAGTTATGCCTTGAACAGGCTGAACACTTCGCGCTTTCCTTTGCCGACCATTCCGGCGATCGCAGATACTTTCAGCTGCGCATCGGTATGACGCTTGATTTGGTCAGCATCAAGTTCGCCCAGGCGAGTATTCTTCATCACCTTCTCACACTTACTGAACTCCCGGAGAACTCCTTGCATTGCATTGTCCACAGCAATGAATGCTTGATCACTTGGCGGAACAATTCGATAACCCTTGCCGCGCACGCTGACAATGTAAATCTGGTGCTGGGTCAACAGCGCTTCTTTGAACTGCTCGACACGGTCCAAGATAATGAACTGGCAGTTGACCATTTCCTTCGCGCTGGTCGGCTTCGGCAGGTTGAGCGCCCACTCCAGCCAGGCGTGACTGATCAGCTGGCCATCTTCGAACTTGTCAGCCTTGAACTGCTCGATCGCCTTCTCCAGGCTCCAAGTGTTCGGCTTGAGCGGCACGACGGCCATCACAGCACCTCCACGGCGAAGCGGCCGAATTTCGGGCGGTAGTCGCCGACGCCGCAGTATTGGCCAGCGTCTTCCAGGCATTTCAGCACCTGGTCGCGGTCGATAGATTCCTGGTCGTAGGCGATCTCGCAGACCACGGCCCAGGAACGGAAGAGGGGGCGATATCGCGTGATCCGTGCGGTCCCGACCTTGACCGAGCGGGCGTCGTAGAACTGCTCATCCCACAGGCCTTCTACGGTGCGCGGGCCTTCGTAGATGATCGGGCAGCGGGTGTCCATGATCTCGACCGAGCGCTTGAGTTGGGTGCCCATCTTCGAAAGTTTGCCGCCAGCTACGAGTGCGGACTCGATGTTGATGCCGGGCAAGAAGGGGCCGATGGATTCATCAAAATAAAGTCCACCGCGCCATTCGCTGCGAGCAATAAGCTCGTGGTCTTCGTCAGATTTTTTGCGCTTAGAAGTAAGTTGCTTATGCGCTTTGGTCAATTTGTTCAAAGGGTCGGCGAACACGTCGGCGTGTACGAGAAGCGGACGGGTGCCAGTGAGTTTAACTTTCAAAGTTTGCATGGAATTCTCCAGTAGATAGCTGCGTGTGCCTTTTCGCCCAATGCGATGCACGGTGCTTTGCGTGTTGGAACTTCAAAACAACCTCGTTGGAAGTTTCTTTGAAGTTGTCACCAGTTACGCTAGTGACCCCGTGCGGATTACCGCCCTCGCCAGGCCCAACCACGCCACTCCGCGCCGCACCCTGCCGGGCCACGCCCTGAGGTGTTTTCACACCGCAATGACCTCTCAATGAAAGGCCATTACGCTGAATCAGCCCTCGCCGCGCTCTGCCCGACCGCACCAAGCCTCGCCTCGCACTGCCTCGTGGTACTCGGTACCGGACTACCTCCTCGCAGAAGAGATAGGCCGCTACGTCGTAGCCCTTGCCTAGCCATGCCATGCCTAGCTCAACCTCGCCAGGCCTAGCCGAACCCTGGCCTGAGGTGCTTTCACACCGCAATACCGACTGTTGCCAATCGGCATTACGCTGTTTTCAGCCCTTGCCGCACCCTAGCGCACCCTGCCGTGCCTAACCGCACCGCACCCAACCGCATGGCAGCTATCGCCACCGGAAAGCCCTCTCAATGAAAGGGCAGACCGCTGTAAACAGCCCTAGCCCTGCCATACCGGACCCTACCTGGCCATGCCCAGCCCCGCCGTGGCCCGTGATGCTTCCGCACCGGACAACGCCCTCACCGAAGGCGCTCGCCGCTGCTACGCCAGCGCAACCTGATGCTCGATTCGGCGCCCTGCGAGCCTTGTTTCGATCCTCTTTTCGCCACCACCTCGACGAACCCTAAGCATGTGGTCGTCGCCTATAGCGGCGTGCCCCAGGAATACCGCGCACATCAAGATGGACAGCTTCCTGGCGATACCCCGAAAGAACAGCTCAGTCGGCACTGCGGATCGGCTACTGATCCCGAGCTTGTAGAAAATGCGCTCTACTGATTTCTTAACGGTCGCCGGCGAGCAGGACAGTTCTCGCGATATCTCCTTGTTACTCAAACCGGAGCAGATCCCGAGGGCCGCCTTCAGTTCTTGAGCGGCGAGAATGCCGACATCGCCTTCCATACCTCTGAAGCTGATTACGCCCTGCATTTGGCACCTCCATGTGTAAAAGGATGAATCGAAATATAAGCAGATTGATAAATATCTGCAAGCGGTTTGCTTATATTTTTTTATCAGTGGAGTGATTTTCTGATCAGCGGGCAACAAAAAGCCCGGGTTGACCGGGCTTTTTGGGCAGGGGTTGGGCTAGTAGAAGGACGCGCCCCAGAATACGCGACCAATGATCTCAATAGATTTCTCGATCATCTCTTCTGCGGTGTAGGTCTCGTCGGGATGCTCGCTTTGGTTGAAGCTTCGGAATCGAACTCCACCTCCTGGCACCCGATACAGGACCTTCACCCGCAACTGACCGTCATGCTTGACTGCGTACATTTTCCCATCGACGATTTGGGTTTGGCCTATGTTCACACCCACGGTGCTTCCATCGGGAAGAACAGGCTCCATGGAGTTCCCCGATACCACCACGCAGACGGCCTGGTCGAATTGGACGTTGTGTGAGCGAAGCGAACGCTTTCCGAATCTCAGTTTTGCGGTGGTGCTTCTCTCAATCACTGTGCGCCCGCTCCCTGCAGAAAGCTCAACCTCCCGTAGGAAGGGTATTTCGACCTCGTCGTCGTCCAGCGGTGTGTCATCGTCCCAAACGCTGATAGGTGAAAACCCTATGCTGGTAAGGCCGCTAGCGTCCCGGGACTGCTCTGCGAGCCCCTCTTCATAGCCTTCTCGAAACTGTCGCTCTCCTTCGCTATCGCGCAGCTGTTCGGGGCCGAACAGCATCCCCCCAATACCGCTTACAAGCCAAGTTGGCGATACGCCACATGCCTCAGCGATATGAAAGAGGTAAGTCGAGCGCTGTGTCTTGCCGGATTCAAGCTGACTGATCGCTGTTTGCGCGATGCCCACTTTCTCGGCCAGCTGGCTCTGGGTAAGGCTCGCGTGGCGTCTGGCCGCCCTGATTCGTTGAGATAGATTCATCCGCTGATCCTATAAAAATGCTTATGTGCTTGCAAAGAAGTGTGCTTCTGTGCAGCATATAAATTGACTTATCAGAGGCCCTCTAGATGGCTCATTCAATCAGCAAGCTGATAACCCATTTCGGCACTCAGGCTTTGACTGCGAAGGCGCTGGGCGTGTCTCAGGCCACCGTTTCGTATTGGCTTTCTGGGGCCGTGAAGATCAGCGCTGAAAAAGCATTTCTTGCCGAACTCGCCACCGGAGGCGCTATCAGCGCCGCGTCCCTGTGCCCTCTGATTGCTCAAGTCGAAGCTCGCCACAAGGTAGGTGAATCATCCGGCAAATTTGCCTCTGACGCACCTGGGCCTGTTGGCTCTGTATGCCCATCCAGTACTGCGCAGGTCTCGCCATGAAGCCGTCCCCATCCCAGTTTTTGCTGAGCGGCTGAACTTTTCGACCGCCCACAAAAAAGCCCAGCCTTAGCTGAGCCTTTAAGTCGCTACCAGTTCGCACCTGGTGGCTTTGGTACCACTTTGTCTTTCGAAGGGACAAAACGATGAAGTCAGAAAATACCACCTCGCCATCATCGGCGCAACCCATCCTCACCAGCGAGACTGGTTTCCTCAGCACGCCAATCGACAACCGAGGCATTCAACTACTCGCTGTTGCGTCTGGCGCGAATGCAGAAGACGCTCTACGTGTAGCCCGCACGCTTTCTTCAGGGATGAGCCAGCTTTGCTCCCACCTGCACGACAGCTTGAACTTGGGCGAGTCGGCGTATTGCGATGGCGCGGCGACTCTCGCGTTTCTGGGCGAGACCGTGAGCGCGCTGATCTGGTCGGTTGAGAAGAGTGTTGCCTGCGCAGCTGGCCGCGGGGGTGAGCAATGACCCCTAGACCTCAAACGGTTGCCCACCCGTTCGCGACAACCGGGAATCACGACGTGTTCGAAGCGGCGGCCGGCGTCCCGATCCACGAATCGCTCGATGCCGCAACCGATCGCCTGGAAGCGGTCATTGCCGGTCTGCGCGACTTGATGGCCGAACCGTCAATTTCCAACCAAGCGACGTTGATCTATTTCGCCTGCGACGCAGCGCTCGCTCTGATTTACAGCGTGCACGCTGGCGTCACACCCGATCAGGGAGGTGCCGTATGAGCACAAATGAACTGGAAACCATAGCCCAGGACGCAACCTTCCAGATCCAGTGCGCCATGTGTCAGATCGATTGGCTGCGGAGCGTTCTGCATTTGCTGCAGGATCGACTCAAGAGTGCCGGTGATGCGCACGGCGCAAACGTGGCGAACCTGGCCATCTACAACGCCGATGACTGGCACAACGCGCTGGATGGCGAGCGAGAAAGTCTCGAGAAGCGCATCGAGTCGGCAGTCGCCGCGCCACAAAAACCTACCCCTGCAAAACGTGGCGCGGGAGGTGCAGCATGAACCTGGTAACCATCAAGGATGGCGATGCAGTCACCACGAGCCTGGCCATTGCCGATGGCACTCAGAACGATCACGCCAGTGTTATTGCCCTTGTCCGGCGGTATGTCAGCGACCTGGAAGAGTTCGACTTGGTCCGATTTGAAATCCGACCAAGATCAGCGGGTCAGCACGGGGGCGGCGAAACTGAGTTCGCGCTATTGACCGAGCCCCAGGCAACCCTGCTGCTGACCTTCATGCGTAACACCGAGATCGTGCGCGCCTTCAAGAAGAAGCTGGTCCGCGAGTTCTGGGAGTTGGTGCAAGAGCGCAACCGGGCCAGCCAGCCTGACGTTACGACCCAGGAAGGTGCCCTCATTGCGCTGCAAGGCGCCGTTGAAAAGCAGCTGGCGCTGATCGCCGAAAACCGACAGATCGCCCAGCAGCGCGATGAGGCCGTCCGAACGAAAGCCGAAATTGGCACCCGCCGCGAAGCCACGGCTATGGCCACTGCGTCCGCAGCGGTGCGCAAAGTCATGCACCTGGAGAACGAGCTAGGCCGTGGCTGCCAGCACGCCACCGTTACCGCAGTGGAGAGAGCGGCACACCGTACCTTCGGCGGCCAGGGTTTCCGCCCGCTCAAGAACTGGTGCGACAGCCACGGGGTGAGCGCCCCGAAAGTCCAAGACCCTCGATTCGGCTGGGTTCGCTCCTGGCCTGCAGCCGCCTGGGCAGCCGTTTACCAAATTGACCTGGCCGACCTGTTCGGCGCTCCGGGAGAAACCGCATGAGCACCATCAAACTCGAAATTGCCGAAAAGATCGCAAGCATCGCGAACAAGCCCAACCTCTCTCGCAAAACGATGCTGATCCTTACTCAGCGAGTGGTGCGCAACGGTTTGGCCAAGCTGCAGCAGATTCGCGATGAACGCCGCGTCTTCCGTCGCGAGGCGGCAAAGCTCAAGGCGTACCCAGTGGCGCAGCACCAGGCAGACATCCTCCTGGCGAAATCCAAGAGCCATCGTGAAGATGACCACAAGACCACCAAACAGGGTCTGATCGGTCTGGGTTACCACCTAGTCAAGGACACCGACAACAGCTACGACGCCATTGGCTTCGACTGCTTGTGCGACCTGCTGAGCATCAACCCGGTACATCGTCCAGCAATCCAGAACGACGAGCGAGGTCTTGCCGGGCTGATCTACGTAGCACGGCTGGAAAACAGCGCCAGCCCACAGTCCGAGGGTTGGGGTGAGGGTGGCCCGTTGTTCGAGGCGTGCTTCATGGCGATGGTCGACTGGATCAAGACGGCTCCCGAAGGCGACCTGCCTGATCTGTTCGGCCCAGGTTCGCCCTTTGCTGGCGTTGAAGTGGTCCAGGTCAACCCATGGACGGATAGCACCGGTCCCTCATCGGAGACCCTCCAATGACCACGACCCCGAACCCAGTCCAGGCGCCCCAGCAGCGCGCTGGCGCAATGATCATCAGCGGCCTATGGCCAAGCTATGCCGGCTTCCGTGATCTGCCAGATCGCGACCGCTGGGTGCTTTACGGCAGTGCGAAGGCCTACCGCGAGGCGCTGGAGCTCCAGGGCCTGGTGATGAGCGAGAGCTACGACGAGTTCGTGCGCCGGGTCACTGAGGAGTTGGAGCTGTGAGCAAGCCAGTGAACGTGGAGAAAGCCACGCCAACGACGTTCCACGCCAAACAGGCGCCGTATAGCTCATTAAGCAACGATGTGGTTGCCATGATCATCAACCCCGATGCCTTGGCGATCTGGACCTACCTGCAGACCCGTTCCAGCGATTGGAAGGTGATCGGCTCGCACCTGCAGGACCGGTTCGCAATCGGTCGTGAGCGCTATTCGAAGGCCATGGCCTGCCTCAAAGATTTGGGTCTGGTCAGCCATGAAGTCGTGCGCGAGGAGGGGACCGGCAAGGTACTCGGCCGTCGCGTGATCGTCCACTACGAACCGAACCTACAGGTTTCCGAATATTCGGTTAACCGAAGTGTGGGTTTACCGAACTGTGGGCAAACCGACAGCTACTTAATAAAGGATTCTATTACTCAATCAATAGAGAAAGAACCAATGATGGGAGCTAACGCTCCCTCGGCACCGAAGACGAAGGCTCAGAAGTTCGATCCGATGACCGTCAAGCCGGGCAACGTGAGCGAACAGGTTTGGGCCGACTGGTGCCAACACCGCCGCGAGATCAAGAGGCCATTGACGGCGACCAGTTGCAAACACCAGGCCCAACAGCTGGCCAAGCACCCTAACCCAGACAAGGTGATCAACCAGTCCATCAGCAATGGCTGGAGGGGGCTCTTCCCGGACAAGGTGCTACCAGGGGCTGGCGCCAGCTACCAGTCGCACCACACCGACCTCGACAAGATTGACCACACCGAAGGCCTGGTTCGCCAGCCTGACGGGACTTACCGGGTAGCAAGACCATGACCGCACCGCAAATTCTCGAATACAAGCATGGCCAGTGCCGTGTGCACGGCGAGTTCACCGACGAACTGATTGAGTCGTTTTCCGGTGACCACTTCTGGCAGGGGTGCACGCGCTGCCAGTTCGACGCAGTCCACTCGACCGACGATGCGATCCGCAATCCTGCGCTGGCTATCCGGCGCGACCGAGCGACGAACGCCAGGTTGCTGGAGTCTGGTGTTCCGCTGCGCTTCCGGGCCTCGACTCTGGACAGCTACCGAACCGAAACCGAGGGCCAGGCTGTCGCCCTGAACCAGTGCCTGGAGTATGCGGTTGGCTTTGAAGACAACTGGGACACTGGCCGCTCGATGATGCTGTTGGGCAGCGTGGGTGCAGGGAAGACGCACCTGAGCTGCGCCGTCGCCCAACAGGTGATTCGCGACTTCGGGGCTAGCGCTCGCTACACCATGGCTATCGAGATCATCCGCGACATCAAGATGACCTTCGACAAGAAGTCTGAGCAGACGGAGCGCGACGTGTATGCCTCCCTGCTGGCGCCGGACCTGCTGGTGATCGACGAGGTGGGCGTCCAGCACGGGAGTGACTTCGAAAGGCAGGTGCTGTTTGAGGTGATCGACTCCCGGTACCGGCAACTGATGCCGACCATCGTGATCTCCAACCTGGGCATAGCCGGGCTGCGCAAGTGCCTGGGTGACCGCGCCGTCGACCGGCTGACCGATGCTGGTGGGCCTGCTGTCCTGTTCACCTGGGCTTCGGCGCGAGGTGAAGCATGACCAAGGATTTGGTGATGGGGTATCCAGAGGCTGAGCAGGGCGTCCTGGGCGCCATCATGCTCGCCTCGCTGGACGGCAACCATGCCCTGGCTGACGACATCGTTGGCCAGATGACCAGCGGCGACTTCCTGTACGACGACAACGCGGCGCTGTTCGACGTGATCCGGGACTGCCGCGAGCGCGGTATGCCGGTGGATGCGGTGACCGTGGGCGACGTGCAGCGCGTACTCCCAAGCGGCCAGAGCACGCTGGCCTATGCGGCAGAGCTGAGCCGCGATGTACCCTCGGTGGCCAACGTCATGACCTACGCCAAGCAGGTCAAGCAATGGGCCGTGATTCGCCAGGTGATCGGCATCGGCCACTCGGCTGAGGCATCGGTGGCCAGCGGAGTCATTCCGGACGAGATCATCGCTCAGGCTCAGCAAGCCATGGCTGATCTGCGCGACCTGCAGAGCGCCGGGAAGGCCGGGTACAAGCGCATGGCCGAGGTGCTGCCGAAGGTCTTCGATGGCATGCAGGAGGTGCTGGATGACCAAGCACCACCGAAGCTTTCCACCGGCTTGGCTGACCTGGACAAGCTGATCGGCTTCCTGCGCCCCAAGAGCATGGTGGTAATCGCCGGACGCCCCGGCAGCGGCAAGACCATGCTGGGCCTGCAGATCGTCAACCACGTTGCCATCCGCGGCGCAGGCGTGGGACTGATCTTCAGCCTGGAAATGGACGAGAAGGAGCTGACCATTCGCACGATCGCCTCACAGGGCGGGGTCGACCTGCGCCGCATGGAGGAGGTCAAGAGCCTGGATGAGGATGAGTGGCAGCGTATCGGCACCGCCGGGACGAAGATCGAGGCCGCCCAGCTGTACCTGAACGACACCCCCGGCCTGACCGTCGGCGCCATTCGGTCGGAGGCAAGAAGGCTTCAGCGCGAGCGGGGCCTCGACATTCTGATGATCGACTACCTGGGGCTGGTGGGCACTGACGGGAGGAGTCAGAACCGTGCTGACGCAGTGGCCAAGGTATCTATCGCCCTGAAAAACCTGGCAAAGGAATTGAGCGTGCCGGTGCTGGTGCTGGCGCAGCTCAACCGAAACCCGGCGAGCCGCCCCGGCAAGAAGCCTCAGGCCAGTGACCTGCGCGACTCCGGCCAGATCGAGCAGGACGCCGATGCGGTGATCCTGGTGCACCACGACCCGGAGTCGGAAGCGGGCGAGCAGGGCGTCACCGAGTTGGTCCTCGACAAGGGACGGCAGGCCCCGCAGGGCTCGTGCCTGGTCCAGCGCCAAGGGCAGTACGCCCGATTCGTCAACTTCGCCGGTAACCGCCTCCCACCTGACGACGAGGTCGAGGTGGGGCGCGTCCTGAATTTCTCCAAACACCGCAAGGGGAGCAAGCATCGTGAAACTTTCTGATCTGTGGCCAGGCCATAAGCCGCCGGCGCGCACCCCAGCAAAACCCGTTGTCTCGGTGACCGTCACCAAGCGTGCTGACGCTCAGCAGTCTATTGCCAGTGGCAACACCCCGGCGACCATCAGCGCCCCGCGCGGACCGTTAGAGCTGCCCGCCACCCTGGCGGAGTGCGAGGCACTGGAGGAACTGCTGTGCCGCGATGCCATCCGTCTGGAGTGCCAGATCGGCCAGGCCAAGGGCAAGGCGGTTGCAGAAGGCAAGTACGCCAACCCTGACTGGTACCACCGCGCCAGGGCGGCGCTTAAGCACATCAACCGCGATCGCCAACGTCTGATGCAGCACATGAAGGCGCTGCGCGTCGAGGCGCGCCGCAACTGCCCAGCCTGGCAGGCCCGTGACAAGGCCATCCTGCGCGAGCTGAATGCCCGAGTGCCGAAGGAGGTGTTCGACGAGTGCGTGCGGGTGGTGGACGAAGATCTGGAGATGATTCGATGAGTAATGTAACTGCGGCCCTGCCGCGCAAGAGCCTGACCGCTGTGGAGTGCAAGTTCCTCAAGGTTGGCAACCGTGTGTTGCTGGAGCAGACCAATGGCCGCATCGCTTCTGCGGCCCTGATGGACATCGTTGCCGACTGGCACGCCGCGCGCGCCAATGTAGGCTTCGAGCAGTTCGCCAAGGCCTGGATCACCGAAGGCAACGCCAAGAACAAACACGCTGACAAGCTGCTGCGCGAGCTGTTCGGCCTGGACACCGACCCAACGCCCCGGAGGGCTGCATGAAGAAACGGACCTACGTGGACAAGCCGCTGGGTGACACCGAATGGCTACTGGAGCAATGGGGTAGCTGGCGAATGGACGGAATGGGTGTGCCGCGGTACGTGTCGCCGTCGATCACAGCTGCTGCTGGTGGCGGTGGATGCCGATACTCCATGACCGACGACGAAGCCCTGGCAATCGACTCGGCAGTGGCCAAGCTGACGAAGCGCAACCAGCAGATGGGCGCCTTCATCTGGCTGTACTTCGGCTCGAAGTGGACCATGGTTCGACTTGGAGAGTCTGCCGGGATCTCTGAGCGCACGGCCAGGGAGATCGTGAAGGGCGGAGTCGGCTTCGTCGACGGCTACCTGCACGGCATTAGCGAAGCGGCGTAAAAAGTTCTTTCATGCCGGATAAACACCTGTTTTCATAGCAGCGTGTCCAGCTTGCAACGTCACGCGACACAGAGAGCCCTGGCCACTGCGGCTGGGGCTTTTATTTATGTGCTGGAAAGGAATCGAGCATGGAAACTACCGCATCAAGTATTGCCGCTGAGTTCAAACGCCAAGTCGATAGCCAACTGCCCGTTGAGCCGAGTCTGGGTGGGGGCTTTCACCACGTTACGGTCAAGCTATCTGCACCGCCTGGTGCGAGCACTAGCGTTTACTTCGACGCAGTCGGGATGCTGCTGCAACAGCTGGCAGATGAGCGCCCCGAATGGAGGATCGGTCTTGAAGGAGACCCGAGTGAGTTGCTGATCGAACTCACCCGGTAGCCTAGAGACACTGTGAACCCGGCCATTGCGTCGGGGGTTTTCGTTTTATACATATGACGCGCCCGGGCAACTGGGCTAAGTCAGTGGCGCCGCTTAATCCAATACTAACAATTGGACGGTTACGCTTTGATAGGCTGCAGTACTAGGTTGACTTAGAGCCCCACTGCTGTCTGTAGGTGGCTACAACTCAAAATGGGCGTTTTTCGGAAGAATGAAGCCAGCAAGCTCGGAGCTCAAAGCAAATCGCTTCTGCTCCCTAGTCATTTGGTTCAGCTGCGCGGCAGTCCAGTTATGCTTCTGCATTAGATAGAAGTCGACAGCTTCCATTCCGTAGAGGTCATTCGGTAGCTTGTGTTCCTTGGCCAAGCTATCGCCGAAGACGTCGAGAATGTAGTCCATTTCAGCCTGGGCTTGATAAAGACGCAACGTAGTTTCGTATTGGCTTCTCGATCGAGCCATGGGGCGGTCCTCTCTGGTCGTGTAGGGTGGCGAATGGCGGTATGACACCCTTACTTTAGAATTATTCATTTTTTGCTTCATTCTACCTTCTAGGCAGCGAGCTAGAGGGGTTATCCTCCTGATTCCCATGGATGTGCTGGAGCGCTAACAAGCCGCTTGACGGGGTTCAAAAAGGCGAATCTAATCGCTCGGATGGCGATTCGTGATTTACCAAATCCCTACCTAGTTACTAGGCTTTCCGCTGCATCGGAGGCGACGCGAACATGGAGCGTACCGTAGCGATACTTGCCGCAGCGATTGAACTCGAGGTGGAGAGCAAGCTTTTGGCTGCATGGCCTGCATGCCCTGGCCACCACCATATTTCCATTCGACTATCCGCACCATTTGGCCTATGCCCCAAGCTTTATTCCGAGGCGGTAGGGTTGCTTCTAGAAAAGCTCATGAACGATAATCCGTCATGGCGGATCGGGTTTGAGGGTAGCTCACGGGATCTAGCATTCGAGCTTGAGTTATAGCGTCGACGCATCGGTGCATTACCTATAGCGCTGGCTTGCTGCCCTTCTCGCGCTCGATTTTATAGGCGTGCCGCATGCCGAATGCGAGCATCCGATAGCACGGCAAAAAAATTTTTTAATGTGTTGAACGTTTTGATATCACTTCGCTTCTGATAGGTTGCTAACAAACAACCATGGAAGACCGTGATCATGAAAACATTCATCGCTGCGGCGATGTTGACCCTATTTGCCGCTTCGGCTGGCGCTGCTGAGCTCTCTGGTGCGATCGGCGCAACGAGCCAAGGTGGCATAACCGCCCGTGTGGGTCTTGGCTTTAACTGGGATAAGTCCTGGTTCGAGTCGAGCGCCGGGCGTCTCACTGGCTACTGGGATGCGGGTTACACTTACTGGGAGGCAGGCGATGCTTCTGGTGGTGCGCATTCGCTGTCTTTCTCCCCGGTCTTTGTTTACGAATTCGGCAGCGGCAATGTAAAGCCATTCGTTGAAGCGGGCATCGGCGTGGCGGTGTTCTCCGGCACATCCGCAGGCGATCAGGAATTCGGTTCGGCGTTCAACTTCGAAGACCGGATCGGGGCAGGTCTGAAGATCGGGGAGACTCAGAAGGTGGGCATCCGAGCAATTCACTATTCCAACGCTGGCATCCAGCAGCCCAACGACGGTATCGAATCGTACTCGCTGTTCTACAGCCACCAGATTTAAGAAAGCACGATCCCTCTTTGCCCGCCTTGCGCGGGCCTTTTTATTTATGGTCCCTGTCCTATTGGGACTTTCCTTTGAGCTCCCCGCAACGGGAGGAATTGAGTATGTCCAACATGCCAGACAAACCAGACACCTGGGCGATTGCTCTTGCGTGGTTGAGCCAGCATTCGCCCCTCCTTTACGCGGCTGGCCTTTCCTGCGCGATGGCAGTCCTCCGGATCACCTACGGCGGTGGCACCCGTCGCCAGATGCTGGTCGAGGGCGCCATCTGCGGCGGCCTGACACTGACGATGATCAGCGGCTTCGAGTTCTTCGGCTTGCCGCAAAGCATGGCCGCCTTTGTCGGTGGATGGGTCGGCTTGCTTGGCGTGGACAAGGTCCGTTCCATTGCTGACCGTGTCACCGACTTCAAGCTGCCGGCCCGCAAGACGGACTGAGCTGCGCCACAAATTCTAGGTGCGCCGTTTCGTGGCGCGAGATATCGCAATGATCACCCTGACCGACATCAACCGCCGCCAGCACTTCCTGGCGCCGACCGCCATTGCCCGCGTGCAGGAGGCTGGCACCAGCTCCCAGTGGCACGGCGTCTGCGCCATCGTCCATACGTTCGACGGCCAGGTGCTGGAGGTACGTGAGCGTGCCGCCGATATCGCCAAGAAGGTCGGCATGCAGAGAGAGGGCTGACACATGCCTCCCGCCGATCAAGGCAAGACGCCGAGCCCCTATGGCTACCGTTGGCAGCAGGCCCGCGAAGGCTGGCTGCGCAAGAACCCTCTATGTGCCCGCTGTAAGAAGTCGGGCTTGAATAAGCCGGCCACTGTCGTCGACCACATCCAGCCACACCGCGGCGACATGACCCTGTTCTGGGATCGGACCAACTGGCAGTCGCTGTGTACCAACTGTCACAGCTCCTACAAGCAGCGTCTGGAGAAGTCAGGACGCGAGGTAGGGTGCGATGTCAGCGGCAGACCGCTGGACCCCAGGCACCATTGGAATCGGCGCTCCTGAAAGCCGGTGGACGCGCGGGGCCCCATCCCAGAGGGTAGGGGGGGTGAAATGTTTTTTCGGAAATTTTTCCTGACCAATCGCCCACCTCTTTACGCAAAACCGCGAAATGAAATGATTTTTTTTGAGAGTAATAAATGGCCGGGAGACGACCCACACCGACGGAGCTGAAGCTTGTCAGAGGGAACCCCGGGAAGCGCCCTATCAACAAGAACGAACCCCAGCCAGCCAAGCGCATTCCCAGCGCCCCGGACCACCTCAGTTCAGATGGTCAGGTCGCCTGGGGGCGTCTCACAGTCCTGCTTGACCGCATGGGAGTGCTTACTGAAGCCGATGGCTTTGCGCTCGAGCGCCTCTGCGACTGTTATTCCGAGATCCTTGCCCTACGTGACGTGATCGATGCGCAGGGCCGTACATACGAAACCACTAGCACCCAGGGCGAACTGGTGCTCAAGGCGAACCCAGCGGTGGCCATGCTGGCCGACGTAGACCGCCGCTTCAAAAGCTACCTGGTCGAATTCGGCCTGACTCCAGCCGCGCGATCCAAGGTGCAAGTAAAAGACGATGAGCCAAAAGAAGACCAGTTCGCGGAGTTCTTCGGCTGACGATCCAGCGACCCAGTACGCCAGGGAGGTGCATTCTGGTGAGCGTGCCGCAGGGCCAGACATTCGAAATGCGTGCGCGCGCCATCTCCGGGATCTAGAAGAGGGGCCGAAGCGCGGACTGACCTGGGACTTGGCTGCGGCCAACAAAGCTATTCGCTTCTATCGCACCGTCCTTAAGTTGAACGGTGGAGAATTTGAAGGGCTACCGTTCGAGCTGTTGCCCTGGCAGAAATTTATAGTGGGCAGCATCTTCGGATGGAAGTCCAGTGACGGCTATCGCCGTTTCCGGGTCGTTTACGTCGAGAGCGGTAAAGGTTCAGGCAAGTCGCCCCTGGCTGCCGGGGTAGGGCTGACCGGACTGATCGCAGACAACGAGGCGCGCGCCGAAATCTACGCCGCCGCGACCAAAAAAGATCAGGCCATGATCTTGTTCCGGGATGCTGTGGCGATGGTGCAACAATCGCCGGAGTTGACCAAGCGCCTGGTCTGCAGCGGCACTGGTCAGAACATTTGGAACTTGGCTTACCTAAAGTCAGGATCATTTTTCAGGCCGATCAGCTCGGACGATGGCCAGTCTGGCCCGCGGCCGCATATGGCGCTGATCGACGAAGTACACGAACACAAGACCAATATGGTAGTGGAGATGATGCGCGCCGGCACCAAGAGCCGTAAGCAGGCGCTCATCTTCATGATCACCAACAGTGGTTCGAACAAACGGGGGCCTTGTTGGGAATACCACGAGTACGGCTCACGCGTAGCGTCGGGAGCGCTCATTGATGACGGCTTTTTCGCCTATATCTGCTCGTTGGACGAGGGCGATGACCCGATCCAGGATGAAAGCTGCTGGTTCAAGTCGAATCCATCGCTCCAGGACGCTGATCTGCCGGGTATGAAGTACCTGCGAGAGCAGGTCACAGAGGCCCGAGGTATGCCGAGCAAGGAGGCGATGGTACGCCGGCTCAACTTTTGTGAATGGACCGGTGCCGAATCGCCGTGGATCTCGTGGGATGTCTGGAGTCAGGCTGAAGAGCGCGTGCCGATGTCGTTGTTGCGCAACCGGCCATGTGTCGGAGGGCTAGACCTGTCCAGTACCACGGACCTGACATCGTTCGTCCTGCTGTTCTATCCGACCTATGAGGACCCGCACTGGCGGCTGTTGCCGTATTTCTGGATACCCGACCACGAACTGGACAAGCGTGAAGCCCGCGACAAGGTGCCTTATGCGGCATGGATCAAATCGCGGGATTTGGAAACGACGCCTGGACGGGCCATCAGCAAGCTGCATGTGCTCCGTCGAATGCAGACGATCTGCGACTACTTCCAGGTAGACAAGATTGCCTACGATCGATGGCGCATCGAGGACATGCGGCAACTGATGAGCGAGTACGACATCACACTGCCTGAGCTTGTGGAGTTCGGGCAGGGCTTCAAGGATATGGGCCCGGCGGTGGACGAGTTTGAGCGGCGCCTGCTCGGTATGATCGAGCGGCAGCCAGAGGAAGAAGGTCGCACGGCAGAGTTCTTCGATTATGCGCTGCCGGCCACGACAGTCGAGTCGCTGCGACACGACGGCAACCCGGTAATGACCTGGTGCGCCGGTAACGCAGTGATCGTTTCCGATCCAGCGAACAACCGCAAGGCCGACAAGGCGAAAGCCACAGGCCGCATCGACGGCATCATCGCTGCAATCATGGCCACCGGTATCAGCGGCGCTGTGTCCTCTGGCAGCAGCGGCAGTTCCATTTACGACGAAGGAGTAGGGGTTTGAATACCATTGCAATCGCTGCGTGGATTGCCGGCCTGGTTGGCTTTGCACTGCTGGTTGCCGGCATCGCCCAGATCCACGTACCTGCCGCATTCATGGCTGCAGGCCTAGGCTTGATCGGCTGGGCATGGCTGGCCGACAAGGCGGCCGCCCGCATGCAGCTTAAACGTAGCCCAGAGGGAGGCTGACCATGTTCTTCAGCAATCTGCTCGGCGCAAGTGAAGGGCTCGTTTCGGACGCTGGCAGTAGCTTTTGGCGCGGTTTGATTGGCTCTGTGCGTTCGGCTGCAGGCATAACGGTGACGCCAGATACCGCTTTGGCCATCACCGTTTTGCAGACGTGCGTCACGCTGCTGGCGGAGAGCGTAGGCCAGTTACCACTTGAACTGTACCGCCGGCTTGGCGACGGCAAGCGTGAGTCTGCCGTGGCCCACCCGCTCTACGATGTCCTACGCTACCAGCCGAATCCCTGGCAGACGCCCTACGAGTACCGCGAGTCCGGCCAGCTCGCCCTGGGGTTGCGAGGAAACTGCTACAGCTTCATCGAACGCAACGACGATGGTTCGGTGAAAGCCCTTTACCCGCTGAGAAACGACAAGGTGACGGTCCTTAAGGGCGGCGATCTTCGGCCTGTTTACCGTATTGGCGGTCACGATCCGCTGCCCATGCGCTTGATTCACCATGTGCGGTGGCACACGAAGAACCACTATACCGGCCTATCCCCCGTTGAGTTGCATGCAGACGCAGTCGGCCTTGCGCAGGCGGTTAGACAGTATGCGGGTAAGTCATTTGCCAATGGCACTGCTGTCAGCGGTGTCATCGAGCGCCCCAGAGAGGCACCTCCGATCAAAGAGCAGGGCAGTATCGACCGTATCCTCGATCAATGGGGCAACAAGTTTTCAGGCATCGACAACGCGAAGAAGGTCGCGATGCTGCAGGAAGGCATGACCTTCAAACCGGTGTCGATGAACAACGTCGACGCTGAGCTGCTAGGCATCCTGAAGGCGACGGGCCTGGATATCGCCCGGATCTACAAGATCCCTCCGCACATGATCAACGAGCTGGAAAAGGCCAGCTACAACAGCCTTGAGCAGTTGCTGATCCAGTACGTGATCTTCGCCCTTATGCCCTGGGTGAAGCGCCACGAGCAGGCCATGATGCGCGACTTCTTGTTGCCATCTGAGCGGCGGGACTACTTCATCGAGTTCAACCTGTCCGGCTTGTTGCGCGGCGATCAGAAAAGCCGTTATGACGCCTATGCAATCGGCAGGCAGTGGGGGTGGCTATCGATCAACGACATCCGTCGCCTGGAGAACATGCCGCCCGTTGCCAATGGCGATAGCTACTTGCAGCCGCTGAACATGACGGATGTGGCGCACGGCGTGCCCGACATGAACAACCCCAACGTCCGCGCCCAGCTGGAGCAGCAGCGCGACGACATCCAGAGGATGCTTGCCGCATGAAACGACATCTGCGTGCAGCCAGCTTGCTGTTCAACCAGCCGCTGCTGACGACACCCGACATGCTGGACCTGGCAGTGCGCTGGGCGAACCAGACAATGAGCCTGAATATCGTAAATCTGAACATGAGCGGCGCCGCTGCTAACCCTTCAATGTTCTATGACGATGAGGACTACCAGGCCGAGCAGGATCGCCGTGAAGAACAGCGCCGTGCCGCCATCGCCCTGACGGGTGTGGAGGTGATTCCCGTCCATGGCGTTCTTGTCAGTCGCGGCAGCCACTTGAACGCCTGCGAGACTATGACCAGCTACGAAGGGCTGCGAGCTGCCCTGAATAAGGCCATTGCCGACCCCATGGTCGAACACATCGTGCTCGACATTGACAGTCCAGGCGGCAGCGCGGTCGGTGCATTCGAACTGGCGGCGGACATTCGCGCCGCGACCAAGATCAAGCCTATCACCGGCCTAGTCAACTTCATGGCGTACTCCGGGGGCTACCTAATCGCGTCCGCTTGCACTGAGGTCGTAGTTAGTTTGACCTCTGGCGTAGGTTCGATCGGCGTGGTGGCCAGCCACATGGATCGCTCGAAGATGATCGAAGGCATGGGGGTTAAGGTCACGACGGTATTTGCCGGGGCGCACAAGAATGACTTGAGTCCGAACGCGCCGATTACCGAGCAATCTCTACAAGTGCTCAACGAAGTTGTGCAAGAGAGCTATCAGCTGTTCACGACCCACGTTGCCGAGTACCGCGGCCGCGATGTCGCCCAGATCATCGCTACCGAGGCTGCCTGCTATCGCGGTTCATCCGCCATCGAAATTGGTTTGGCAGACCGCCTGGAGTCGCCGCAGCTGGCGGTGGACAACCTCTCGCGAGCAGTCGCTCTCAGCCGCGCCCAGCGCCAAGGCTCACAGCCACAACAGCGCATCAGCGTGAGGGCTTCGGCCTTCGCCATTCAGTCACAACTCTGACCGCGTTCGCGGCAGTGACCACAACCGCCCAACGGCGGTTTTTTTATGCCCAGGAGGCAGCATGTCCCTCGTAACTCAATTGCGTAGCGAACGCGCCACTATCAATGGCCAGATCCAGGCCCTGGCTCAGCTCGAAGCGGCCGGAACCTCGCTCACCGCCGAACAACTCGCCCAGTTCGAGCAACTCAGCACCCAGTTCAACGAGCTGACGGATAGGCTCGCGCGTGCTGAAGCGGCCGAGCGAATGGCGACTGCAAGCGCGGTGCCTGTCAGCGAAGGTGCTCAAGGACTCAACGGCCCGCCCGGCAGCATCAGCGGCCCGTTCACTGCCAAGCCGGTGCCGGGTGCCAACATGGCGCAGATGGTGCGCGTGCTGGCTGCTTCCCGCGGTGATCAGCAAGCGGCTGCAAAGATGGCTTCCGACTCGGGTTACAACCCCGAAATCGCGATGGCACTCAGCACCGTGACGCCAGGCGCTGGCGGGGTGTTGGTACCACAAAGCTTCTCCAGTGAAGTCATCGAACTGCTGCGTCCGAAGTCGGTGGTGCGCAGCCTTGGTGCTGTTTCGCTGCCGCTGCAAAACGGCAACCTCACCGTACCGCGCATCAAAGGCGGCGCTGTGGTCGGTTACATCGGCACCGAGGAAGACATGCCGTCCACCGACATGCAGTTCGACGACCTGAAGCTGTCGTCGAAAAAGCTGGCCGCTCTGGTGCCGATCAGCAACGACCTGCTGGCTTATTCCGGCACCAATCCGAGCGTTGACCGCCTGGTCGTGAGCGATCTGGTCGCCTCAGTGGCGACTGCGGAAGACCTGTCCTTCCTGCGCGGTGCTGGTACTGGAAACCTGCCAAAGGGGCTGCGCTTCTGGGCGCCATCCTTCAACGTGTTTGCTGCCCCGGCAGCTGTAACGCTGGAAGCGGTGGAGTTCGCACTGTCTGCGCTGATCCTCCGGTTGGAGAACGCGAACTCCAACATGACCGCACCAGGCTTCGCCATGGCGCCGCGCACCAAACGCTGGTTGGCAGCCCTGCGTGATGGCAATGGCAACAAGGCGTACCCCGAGCTGGATCAGAACATGCTCAAGGGCTTCCCGGTTGGCTCGACCACCCAGATCCCAATCAACCTGGGTGCTGATGGTGATGCGTCGGAGATCCACTTCGCGGACTTTGCCGACTGCTTCATCGGTGAAGACGACGCGATGGTCATCGATTTCAGCAAGGAGGCCACCTACAAGGACGGCAGCGGCAACGTCATCAGTGCATTCCAGCGCGACCAGACCCTCGTGCGAGTGATCGCCAAGCACGACTTCGGCCCGCGTCACGTCGAGTCGGTCGCGGTGATGACCGATGTGAAATGGGGCAGCTCCCTGTAAATCCTCTTGCCCGGTACGCCGGGTATTCCATTTCAGCTCTGGGGAAATCTCATGACCAAGGTCATCGTAACGTTCGAAAAAAACTGGCGCGGCTATGCCGCTGGTGAAACGGCGGGCTTCGATTCTGCAGTCGCCGAAAGCCTGATCGAGTCGAGCTACGCAGTCGAAGCTGCCAAGTCGACCGCGAAGAAAGGCAGATCTGCAACTGCCGCTCCGGCTGCTGGCAAGCCCGCGACCAGTAGTGATGCAGATGCTGGGGAAGCTGGCAGCCCAGGCGATCAGGCCGACGCTGACGGTAAGCCATAGTCATGGCTCGCCGCATTGAATACACCGGACCACCCGTATTGTCGATAGAGCAGGTGGCCTTTCAATGCAGGGCCGAACCCGAAGACCTCCAGCCCGAGCTGATTGAGCTGGTGATCATTCCGGGGGTAACCGCCCAATGCGAGTCGAAGACAGGGGCGGCGATTCGTGAGGCAGTCTACGAGGAGGAGTGGCCGGCAAGCTATCTGTCAGGCCATTCACTGGATGTTGGTCAGGTCGTGGCTGTTGAGTCTGTTGCCATGCTGGGCGAGTCCGGTGTTTTGGTGCCGTTTGAGGGCGGGGTTCAGCTAACCCAGGGGGGCAAGGAAAGCTACCTCGAGTTTCCGGGTGGCCGGCCAGCAGGTCGGTTGCGGATCCGGTACCGCGCTGGCGTCGATCTGGAGGCGCACCCCGGCGTGCGCAGCTGGTTGCTGATGGCGGCTGAAACGGCGTTCACCCACCGGGGCGTGCTGATTGTCGGCCAGGGGCTCGCTGAGGTGCCGTCGAGCTTTGTTGACCACTTGCTGGCGGATATCACCGTCCCTCCGAGGTTTTAGCCATGGCATCGGGAGCAAGAGGTATCCGCGAACCTGCATCAGGCGAGCTGATCCACCGTATGGCGGTGCGTGAGCGTGTCGATAAGACCGCCGGGGCCGGGCTGGCGTCTGAGTTTCGGCACATTTGTATGCGCTGGGTGAAAGTCGAGCCGCTGGGTACCGCGACCTACGTCAATGCTCAACAGACCAAGACCGGCGTCACTCACCGTTTGTACTGTCGATTCATTCCTGAGTTACAAGGGGACATTGAGTTTGTCGGGCGGGGCAGGGTCTACCGGGTCAAGCGTCCTACCGAGCTTGCCGGCCGGCAAATCTGGTCGGTGATCGAGGTCGAAGAGTTGGGGCCGGACTCTCCGGCGGGAGGTGGCCGTGGCGAACTCCGTTTCGATTGACGGCTATCTGCATGTCGAAGGTTTCGACCAGTTCGACCGCGAGGCCTTCAACAAGCGGAAGATCCGGGCCGGCATGCGCAAGGTTGGCCAACTGATCACCGGCCGGGCGCAGATGAATTTGGCGCTCGGCGGGGGCCAGGACGGCTACCCAGTCAGCCGCAGCGGGGCCACCATTGATTCCATTGGCTACAAGGTGTCGCGCGCGGGTTTCCTGGTGCGTATCTCCCCAACCAAGACCAGCAGCATGAAGGAGTTTTACCCGGCCTACCTGCATTACGGCGTGCGCATGGGTTCGAGGGTGCGAGGCCGTGGTCCGGGCATGGCGCGTCGGGCGCGTGGCAAGCGCCAGGAACTGCTGGAAGCTCGGCGGCAAAACGACTGGCGGATTGCCCCGCGTGACAACTACATGACCGACGCCCTGGTCGACAGCCGCGACGAGGTGCGGCGCATCCTGCAGCAGGCCTTTGCCGCCGCGCTGCTCAACTGAGTACCTGACATGAAAATCACGCCTGTGATCGAGCAGCTGCGCACCTATGCGCCCGGCTTCAAAGGGCGCGTGGCCGGTGGTCTGGATTGGGACCCGACCGCCGACAGCGCCAAGATGAAGCCCCCGGCGGCCTACGTGATCGCCGTTGGCGACTCGGCCGACGAGCCGGAATCGCAGAACGTTTACACCCAGGCTGTGCGCGACGCTATCGACGTGTGCGTTGTACTGCCGACCGACGATGAGCGCGGGCAATCGGTGGCTGACCCGCTGCACGACCTTCGCGCCCAGCTGTGGCGCGCCCTGGTGGGCTTTGAGCCCGACGACGAATCGGGGCCGCTGCTGTACGACGGTGGTCAGCTGCTGCTGCTCGACCGCGACCGCATGGTCTACCGCTATCGGTTCTATGCCGATTTCCAGCTCGGCCGCTGGGAGCAAACCGGCGAGGGCAAGCCGCAGACCTGGCAGGAATGGCAGCTGGCCGGCCTGCCGGCCCTGGAAGGCATCGACACCCGTCTCGACTTCCTCAACCCCCTGAAAGACCCCAACGTCAACGCCCCTGGGCCAGACGGGCGGGTCGAGTTCATTACCCGCGAGGACTTGAACCCATGACCACCATTCACCTCAAACCGGCCCCGGGGCGCGATTGCCCGATGCCAAGCCAGCCGGGCCAATACCTGCCCGCCGAGGGCGCCGCGGTGCCCCGTGATGCCTATTGGGAACGCCGTATCATCGCCGGCGATGCCCTGGAACAGAAGACCACCACCCGGGGGAGCAAAGCGCGATGAGCATCAGTTTCAACAACATCCCCAGCGACATTCGCGTGCCGCTGTTCTATGCCGAAGTCGACAACTCCATGGCCAACAGCGGCGGGTCCAGCCTGCGCCGGCTGATCGTCGGCCAGGTCAACGACGACGCCGACAGCGAGGAGATCGGCCGCCTGGTGCTGGTGTCGAAGACCAGCGACGCCAAGGACATTGGCGGCACCGGCTCGATGCTGGCTGCCATGCATGCACGCTGGCGGGCCATCGACGTGGCTGGCGAGGTCTGGTGCCTGCCGCTCAAGGTGGCCACCGGCGCGGCCGCGACCGCCACCGTTACCGTAACGGGCAGCGTCGCCACCGCCGGCCTAGTCAATTTGTACGTGGGTGGCCAGCGCGTGCGGGCCGACGCGGTGGTCGGTGCATCGGCCGAGGCCGTGGCGGCCAGCCTGGCGGCGGCCATCAATGCCGCCATTGACCTGCCGGTGACGGCCACGGCCGCCGCCGGCGTGGTCACCCTGCAGGCCAAATTCAAGGGCGAGCTGGGCAACGATATCCAAGTGCAGCTGAACCGCCTGGGGCG
Organism: Pseudomonas sp. BJa3; assembly: GCF_026343815.1. Classification (NCBI taxonomy): domain Bacteria; kingdom Pseudomonadati; phylum Pseudomonadota; class Gammaproteobacteria; order Pseudomonadales; family Pseudomonadaceae; genus Pseudomonas; species Pseudomonas sp. BJa3. The sequence continues at coordinate 250,724 of NZ_JAOXMC010000007.1, forward strand.
CGCCAATGGCGAAACCACGCCGGCCGGCCTGACGGTGGTGGCCACGTCCATGACCAACGGCGCCGGCACCCCGGCCGTGTCGGCGGCGCTGGCTGCACTGGGCGACGAAGAATTCGAGTTCATCGCCCAGCCCTGGACCGATGCCGACACGCTGGGCGCCTGGAAAACCGCCATGGACGACAGCGCCGGCCGCTGGTCCTGGGCGAAGCAGCTCTACGGCCATGTGTACAGCGCGCAGCGCGGCACGTTGGGCCAGTTGGTCGCCGCTGGGCGCCTGCGCAACGATCCGCATGTCTCCGTGCATGGCTTCGAGCGCGGCGTGCCGCAGCCGGCGTGGGAAGTGGCGGCGGCCTGGGCGGCACGTACCGCCGTGTTCATCAGCGCCGACCCGGCGCGACCGACGCAGACCGGCGCGTTGACGGGCATCGACCCGGCGCAGGCGAGTGATCGTTTCACCCTGACCGAGCGGCAGTCGCTGCTGACCAGTGGCGTGGCCACCGCTGTCTACAACGGCGGCAGCTACCGCATCGAGCGGGCCGTTACGACCTACCAGCGTAACGCCTACGGCCAGCCGGATGACTCCTACCTGGACAGCGAGACGCTGCACCAGTCGGCCTACGTGATCCGCTACCTGCGCAGCATCATCACCAGCAAGTACGGCCGCCACAAACTGGCCAACGACGGCACGCGCTTCGGTCCCGGCCAGGCTATCGTCACGCCGAAGGTGATTCGCGGCGAGCTGATCGCGGCCTATGGCGCGCTTGAGCGTGAGGGCATTGTCGAGAACGCCGAGGCGTTCAATCAGTACCTGATCGTCGAGCGCGATCCGAAGAACCCGAACCGCCTGAGTGTGCTGTTCCCGCCGGACCTGGTGAACCAGCTGCGCGTGTTCGCGCTGCTGTACCAGTTCCGCCTGCAGTACCCAGACGCGGCGTAACCCTCATCGTTCAACCCCAGCCCGCCCAGTGCGGGCTTTTTTATGGGAGTGCCCTTTATGGGTCAGAAAGTCGCGGGCACCTGCTTTGTGAAGATCGACGGCGATCAGCTGGTGATCACCGGCGGCGTGGAATGCCCGCTGTCGGACACAAAACGCGAAACGATCACGCGGGGCTACTTCAAGGAAGAAGACCTGATCCCCTATGTGGTGGTCGATGCGGTGAAAACCGCCAACTTCCCCCGGGCCAAGCTGGCCAACGGGACCAATATGACCATCACCGCCGAGCTGGCAGACGGCTCGGTGTATGTGCTGAGCGGCGCGTACCAAGTGGATGAGTCCAAAGTGACCGGCGATGACGCCAAGGTCTCGCTCAAATTCGAAGGCATCCAAGGAGACTGGCAGTAATGGCTACCGCAACCCACGAACTCGCAACCCCGATCCAGGCCCACGGTGAGGAAGTCAAAGAACTGAACTTGCGCCGCCCGACCGTGCAGGAGTGCCGAGCCATCAAGGTGCTGCCGTACAACCTCGGCGGCGACGGTTACCCGGTGGTCGACCTTGAGGCGGCGGCGAAATACATCGCCGTGTGCGCCGCGATCCCGGCCAGCTCGGTCAACCAGCTGGAGCTGTCGGACCTGAACACCCTGGCCTGGATCATCGTCGGTTTTTTCATGCCCCAAGATTCGAAGCAGTCGGCGGCCTGACCGAGCTGGCCTACGACCTTGCCTGGTGGTGGAAAGCCACCCCGGGCGAGGTGCTGGGCTGGACCCTCGACACGCTGTTCGAGAGCGAGGAAAACGCGTGGCGCATCAACGCGCTGAATGGGGGAGGCGGTGGCGGATAAATTCCAACTCAAGGCGCTGATCACCGGCGTCGACAAGCTGTCGCCAGTGCTTAACGGTGTTCGCAAGAACGCCGCGGTGCTGCGCAAGCAACTGAACAGTTCGGGCCTGGGCAAGATCACGTTCGGTGAGGCTCTGCAGGGCGGGGCGATTGCGGCCCCGTTCGTCATGGGCGTGAAGGCGGCCATGGGCTTTGAAAGCGCCATGGCCGACGTCAAGAAGGTGGTCAACTTCGAGTCGCCGGCGCAGTTCAAGGCGATGAGTGACGACGTGCTGGGCTTGTCCGAGCGCCTGCCCATGGCGGCCGAGGGCATCGCGCAGATTGTCGCCGCCGGCGGCCAGTCCGGCATTGCCCGGGAAGAGCTGAACCGCTTCGCGGAAGACGCGGTGAAAATGGGTGTCGCGTTCGACACGGGCGCCGCCGAGGCGGGTTCGATGATGGCCAAGTGGCGCACGGCCTTCAAGATGAACCAGACCGAAGTGGTCACGCTGGCCGACCAGATCAACTACCTGGGCAACACCGGCGCGGCCAGCACCGGGCAAATCTCCAACATCCTGACCGCCATCGGCCCGTTGGGCGAGGTCGCAGGCGTCAGCGCGGCGCAGTTGGCCGCCATGGGCTCGACCCTGGCCGGGGTGGGCATTGCCCAGGACGTGGCCGCCACGGGCATCAAAAACTTCATGCTGACCCTGACCGCCGGCACGGCGGCCACCAAGTCGCAGAAGGAGGCTTACAAGGCCTTGCGCCTGGATGCCAACGAGCTGGCCAAAGGCATGCAGACGGACAGCGAAGGGACGATTAACCGCGTTCTGGAGACGCTGGCCAAGGTCGAGAAAAGCAAGCAGGCGGCGGTACTGACCAACCTGTTTGGCAAGGAGTCGGTAGGGGCTATCGCGCCATTGCTGACCAGCCTGGGCACGCTGCAGAAGAACTTCAAATCGGTCGGCGACGAAAGTCAGTATGCCGGGTCGATGAACAACGAGTACGCCGCACGGGCCGCGACCACGCAGAACGCCATGCAGCTGCTGCAGAACCGGGTGACCCGCCTGGGTATCACGGTCGGCAGCATGCTGTTGCCGCCGCTCAACGACTTCATGGCGGCCGTGGGGCCGATCATCAGCAGCGTGGCCACCTTGGCCGGGGCGCACCCGTGGCTGATCAAGGGCGTGCTGGGCGCGGCCGTGGGCTTCACCGTGCTGCGCTTGGCCACGGCCGGGGCCACGGCGGCGTTGGCCCTGATGAACGGGGTCGCTAGCATGAGCCCGGTGGGCATGATCGTCCGTGGTATCGCTATCGCTGCCGGCGTCCTGATTGCCAACTGGTCGACCGTGGCGCCGTACTTCCAGGCGGTGTGGGACAAGATCAAGGCCCCGGCGATGGCCGTGTGGGAGTGGATGAAAACCACTTTCGCCTGGTCGCCGCTGGGTCTGATCGTCGCCAACTGGGAGCCACTGACGGCGTTCTTTGGCGCGCTGTGGGAGCTGGTCAAAGCCCTGTCGGTGCCGTTCTTCGACTTCCTCAAGGCGGTCTTTGACTGGTCGCCGCTGGGCTTGATCATCAAGCACTGGGAGCCCATCACCGGCTTTTTCAAGGGGATCTGGGACAAGCTGCGACCCATCATCGAGCCGATGATGAAATTCCTGGGCTTCGACAGCGAGTCGAGCGGCGACGGCGTGATCAGCGCGGCGACGGCCAAGGTCAACGACTGGGCCGAGCAGCAGAAGGCGCGCAATGCTGCCGGCGAGCCGGTACCGGGCGCACTGGTCAAGCCGATGGCGCAGCCGGTGCAGTTGATGCCCGAGGCCGCCAGCGTGGCCAGCCTGCTGCGCGCACCGGACCAGCCAGGGCCATGGGCGGCAATGCCGCTGTCGGCCTCTCAGGCGGCCGAGCATGCGCAGGAAAGCCTGGCCAAGGGGCTGACCCCGGGGGAGGCGCTGAAACGCGCTGAAATGGGCCTGCCTGGGCAGAACAGGCTGGCAGCACCTGCAGCGGGTGCCCTGGCTGCGTCGCGGGGCTCCCTGGTGCAGCAGGCGGCCCAGGCCAGCAAAGCCCAGCTGGAAGGGCAAATGGTCGTGCGCTTCGACAACGCGCCGCCCGGCATGCGGGTGGAGCAGGCCGACACCAATCAACCCGGGTTGCAGGTCAGCCCACAAGTGGGTTACCGATCCTTGGGGAGGGCGTCATGAGTACCTGGCGGGATCAGCTGCACCCGGCCTCATTTCGGGGCGTGCCGTTCCACGTCGACAGCGACAGCATGCCGGCGGGACGGCGCACACAAACGCATGAGTATCCGCAGCGGGACAAGCCCCTGGTTGAAGACCTGGGCCGCGTCACGCGGGAAATCAAGCTGGCCGCCTTCGTGATCGGGGAGGACTGCTATTTTCAGCGTGACAACCTGCTCAACGCCCTGGACAAGCCCGGGGCAGGCGAGCTGGTCCACCCGTGGTATGGCCGGCTGACGGCTATCGCGACGGCCTGTAGCGTCAGCCATGAGCGCCGCGAAGGCGGCATGGTCCGCTTTGACCTGGTGTTCGTGGAGGACGGCGAGAAAGGCTTTCCTGCTGGCGTGCCGAACACGGCGCGGCAGCTGGAGGACTCATCGGAAAGCCTGCTTGAGTCGGCGATTTCCCGGTACAAGGCCGCCATGGCGGTGGTGAACCGGGCGCGGCTAGCGGTGGCCGCGCTGCAGAATGGCATTGCCGGCGTGCAGATGGCTATTGCCTCGGAGCTTCGCCAGCTGACCGGCCTGGTCGGCTCGGTGGAGGCGCTGGCCGACATGCTGATCAACGCCCCGGGCAACTTCGCGGCGATGATCCGGGGGCAGTTCGCCAGTGTCGGCGGCAGTTCAAGGTCGTCGGGCTATCGCTGGGGGCCGTCCAGTGGCGGCGAGTCGGCGAACCTGGAGGCCGATCCGGAGTTTGCCCGCACCGTCGCGGCGCTGCCCGAGGCCACGCCGGAGTTTGCCAGCTTCGCGGAGTCTGGCCGGGCCATCACCGGCCAGGTGGATCAGGCCCGCCAGTTGGCCAGCGCGCCGCCGCCGGCCGGAGGAACCGACACCGCCGCCGTGGTCACCGCTGCCCGCGAGCTGGTGCGCGATGCGCTGATCGTGCTGGCCGTGCGCGAGGCGGTGGCCATGCCGGTGGTGCAGGCGCCCGAGCCGTTGACCGGCTTCGCCACCCTGGAACAGCAGGTGGTGGCCCCGATCCAGCGCCCCGAGGTGCCGGTGACGGCCGACGTGGTAGCGCTGCGTGACGCCATCAGCGACGCCCTGTGGCTGGCCGCGCTGGCGTCGCCGGTCGAGCACGTCGAGCGGCTGGAGGTGGTGCGCAACCATGTGCGGGCGCACCTGACCGAAGTGGCCCGCGCCGGCGTGCGGCTGGCCGAGGTCACTACGCGGGAAAGCCTGCCGGCGGTGGTGCTGGCGTATCAGCGCTACGGTGATGCCACCCGCGCCGAGGAAATCGTTACGCGTAACAAGGTGCAGCACCCGGGCTTCCTGCCCGTGGGCGCGCTGACCATCGCTCGAGAGTGAATCCATGGACAACCAAAATGCTGTCACGCTGAGCGTGAACGGCCTGGACTATCGCGGCTGGAAGAAAGTCAGCATCAGCGCCGGCATTGAACGCCAAGCCCGGGATTTCCGCCTGGGCGTGACATGGAGCTGGCCGGGCCAGGTGCAGGAAATCCCGGTGCGCCAGGGCGACCGCTGCGAAGTACGGATCGGCGCCGACCTGGTGCTGACGGGCTGGGTGTTCGGCACGCCGATTAGCTACGACGCCCGCAGCGTCGAACGGTCGGTCGCCGGCCGCTCGCTGACCGCCGACCTGGTGGACTGCTCGGCGGTAAACAAGCCCGGCCAGTGGCGCGGGCAGAGCGTGCAGAAAATCGTGCAGGCCCTGGCCGAGCCCTACGGGATGCGGGTGCTGAGCGAGGTGGCGGAAACCACCAAGCTGGCCGACCACCAGATCGAGCCAGGCGAAACGGCTTTCGAGTCCATCGACCGCCTGCTGACGCTGTCGCGGCTGCTCTCGACCGATGACGCCCGGGGGCGGGTGGTGATCATCAAGCCGGGCAGCGCCGGCCGCGCCGTCGACCGCCTGGAACTGGGGCAGAACCTGCTGACCGGCAGCGCCGAGCTGGATTTCTCGGGGGTGTTTTCCGAGTACCGCGTCACCGGCCAGCGCTCGGGCACCGACACTGACTACGGCGAGGCGGCCAGCGAAGTGAAGGCCGGCGTCACCGATCCGCGTGCCTCACGGCGCCGGGTGCTGCTGATCCACGAAAGCGGCCAGATGACCCCGGAGCTGGCCCAGGCGCGGGCCAACTGGGAGCGCGGCAGCCGGATGGGTAAGGCACTGACCCTGCGTTACAAAATCCAGGGATGGCGGCAGTCCACCGGCGCCCTGTGGGTGCCGAACATGATCGTGCGCGTGGTCGACCCGCTGATCGGTATCGACCGCGACATGCTCATCAGCGAAATCGAGTACGTGCTCGATGACGCCGGCACCGTAGCCAACATCGTGGTAGGCCCGCCGGATGGCTTCGACCCCGAGCCGAAAGACCCGCACAAGTCGCGCAAGCTCAAGAAGGGCGGCAAGGCCGACAACTTCGAATACCTGATTCCCGCCGACTGGAAGCCTGGCCAATGAAACCCATGAGAAATTTTCTCGCCCGGGGCGTGGTCGCCCTGGTCGATGCCAGCCGCAAGCTGCAGGGCCTGCAGATGCGTCTGACCGCCGACGAAGTGAAAGACGGCATGGAGCATTTCGAGCCCTACGGCTTTACGTCCAACCCGCTGCCCGGCGCCGAGGCCCTGGCGGCGTTCCTGGGCGGTGACCGCTCCCATGGGGTTGTGGTCTGCGTCGCCGACCGGCGCTTTCGCCTGCAGGCGCTCAAGAGCGGTGAGGTGGCTATTTACACCGACGAAGGCGACCGCCTGCACTTCAAGCGCGGCCGCGTGATCGAGATCGAGACGCTGACGCTCAAGGTCAAGGCTGAGACGGCCGTGGAGTTCGACACGCCGGTGATCCGCACCACCGGCCAGATCGTTTCCAAGGGCGACCAGATCGCCGCCGGCGTCAGCCAGGTCAACCACCAGCATGAGGGAGTGGCGAAAGGTAATCAGCAGAGCGGTAAGCCGGTGGTGACCGCATGACGCTGCTCGATGCCGAGTCCGAACGCGCCTGGCAGCGCGCCGTGGTGATCAGCTTGCTGACTTGGCGGCGCGCCGAGGCCGGCGACCTGCTGGACGATGACCAGCGTTACGGCTGGTGGGGCGACACGTTCCCGACCCTGGCCAATGACCGCATTGGTTCGCGCCTGTGGCAGCTGCGCCGGCGCACGCTGACCGACGATACGGTGCGCACGGCCGAGGCGTTCGCCCGCGAGGCGCTGCAGTGGGCGGTGGATGACGACCGAGTGAGCGCCGTTACGGTAACTGCGTCGCGCAAGGTCGACCGCCTCGACATGCAGGTGCGGGTCGGCCTGCGCGATGGCCCGGTGATCGATGTTCAACTAGACAACCTGTGGCAGGTGATCAATGCCGTTTGAAATCCCAACATTGCCCGCGCTGGTGGCCAGGGCACAGGCTGACTTGGCCGGCGGTAGCGCCCTGGTCCGCTCCGATGCCGAGGTGCTGGCCCGCGTGCTCGGCGCGGCGTCGTCCGGCCGCTACGGCCACCAGCGCTACATTGCCGACCAGATCCTGCCCGACACGGCCGACGACGAAACCCTGCTGCGTATGGCCCAGGCGCGGCTTAAGCGTGGCCGCCTGCAGGCGGTTGCGGCAACCGGCGCCGCTACCTTCACCGGCGCCGCCTCGGCGCTGCTCGACGCCGGCACGCTGCTGCAGCGCGATGACCAGGTGCTGTTCAGGGTGCGGGCTTCGGTCAAGTTGACCAGCACCGACGGCGTCGCCCAGGTCGAGGCCTTGGAGCCGGGCGAGCTGGGCAACACGCCTGCCGGCACGCAGCTGCGCCTGGTGTCGCCGGTGCTGGGCGTCAATGACACGTTCACCGTGGCAGCGCCGGGCCTGACCGGTGGCACCGAGCAGGAGAGTATCGAGGCGCTGCGCGCTCGGGTGATTCGTTCGTATCGCGTCATTGCCCACGGCGGCAGCAAGAGCGATTACGAGACCTGGGCGCTGGAGGTCGCCGGGGTGACCCGGGCCTGGGTGGTGCGGCACTGGGTGGGGCCGGGCACGGTGGGGGTGTTCTTCGTGCGCGATGGCGATATCGACATCATTCCCAGCGCCGAGGCCCTGGCGGCCGTGGCGGCGTACATCGAGCAGGAGCGACCCGTTACGGCCGAAGTGTACGTGCTGCCGCCGGCAGAGAAGCCGGTGCAGTACCAGCTATCGGTCACCCCGGACAGCAGCGCGGTCCGCCGCGCCGTGGAAGCCGCCCTGGTGGACCTGCACAACCGGGAATCGGCGCTGGGCGCCACGCTGCTGGCCACTCACATTGCCGAGGCTATCAGCGGTGCCACGGGCGAGCGTGATCACAAGGTCATCAGTCCCGCCGGGGATGTGCAGGCGGCCGCTAATGAGCTGCTGACCTATGGGGGTGTGCTGTGGTCGTGAGGACGGTAGAGGACTACTACGCGCAGTTGTGCACGCTGCTGCCGCCGGGGCCGGCCTGGGATCGCGAGTTCAACCCAGGCGTCGACCTGGTGCTGCAGGCGGCGGCGCAGGAGCTGGCCACCGAGGACCGCCGCGCCGCCGACCTGCTGGCCGAGAGTGAGCCCGCCACGGTGCGCGAGCTGGTTCCCGACTGGGAGCGGGTTATGCACCTGCCCGACCCTTGTATGGGGGAGTCGCCGGCGTTCGCCGACCGGCAATTGGCCGTGCGCCGCCGGCTGCTGGAGGTGGGCGGGCAGACGCCGGCCTACTTCGTGGAGCTGGCTTTCTCGCTGGGCTACCGCAATGCCCGCGTGATCGAGCACCGGGCGCCGCGGTTTGGGCGGTCACGCTTCGGCTCGGCCCGCTTCGGCACCTGGGGCGCGCAATTCATGTGGACCCTGGAGACGGGGCCGCGCCTGGCCCAGGGCAGTCGCTTCGGTTTCAGCCATTGGGGCCAGACCTTCGGCGGTGCCGCCAATGGCGCGCTGGAATGCCTGGTCAGCCGCGCCGCGCCGGCGCACACCCTTGAATCAATCAACTACGGATAACGCGATATGGACTACCCGAAACGCATCCCCAATGTCGGCTTGATCGGCGGCAAGTTCGCGGATGAAAACCCCAGCACCGGCCAGCCTGGTTCGCTGATCCCGGCCGCCTGGGGCAACGCGGTCACCGATGAGCTGTTGGCGGTGATCAAGGCCGCCGGCTTCACACCGAGCGAAGACGACACCAGCCAGCTGCTGCAGGCGATCCAAGGCCTCGCCGCTGGTGACGTCAAGCGCGCTGTGCGTGTTACTACCACGGGACCGATTGCCTTGTCTGGCCTGCAGACGATTGACGGCGTGGCACTGCTGGCCGGTGACCGGGTGCTTGTGAAGGATCAGGCCAACGCCGCGCAGAACTGGATCTACACGGCTTCGGCCAATGCATGGTCGCGGGCGCTGGACGCGAATGAGAACGCCGAATGCACGCCGGGCCACCTGATCATCGTGCAATCCGGTGCGAGTTACGCCGGTTCGCTGTGGCAACTGACGAACACGACGCCCCCGCAGATAGGCGCCACGGCGCTGACGTTCGCGATGCTGCTGGGTAAAACCGGTGTGGCCGCCGGCAGCTACAACCAAGTGAGCGTGGATGCGCTAGGCCGGGTCATCGGCGGCAGTAACCCCACGACCCTGGCCGGGCATGGCATCACTGATGGACTGAAAAAAGGGTATCTCGGGCTTGGCGGGAATATCGCTCCGGCAGGCCCTATCGACACCATCGGGCTGGACGGCGGTTTCTATTCGTTCACGGATGGGCAAACCACCTTTGGCAATTACGCTTCGGTGTTGAACATCCCCTACATCACGGACGATTACGCGGCCCAGATTGGCTTCATGTATTCGGGCGACGAACCGATCATCGCGGCCCGCTCGGCCAAGACTTCGGGGCAGTGGGGTAAGACACGCATCCTGTGGCACAGCGGTAACTTCGATCCGGCGGGTTACTACACCCGCCCCCAAGTCGACGGGCTCTTATCCAAGAAGGCCAACTGGGCTATCACGCTCGGCGGGTACGGCATCACCGATGCCTACACGAAAGGCGAGGTCGACACGGCTTTGGCCGCCAGGTTGACGGTGGGATCCGTCAGCCGGCAACAGCCGGTGCTGGCGTCTCCTGCTTGGGGGGCGGAGTACGGCTCTGGTGCCCTCATCATCCGTGAAGCGATGGAGGTCGGTGCTTCGGATCAACGGGAGGTTTGCGCGCCCGGTATCGGCTTTCACTGGTTGGGGATGGTGGCCGGCAAGTTGGTGATGGACTCCATCGGCAAGTTGAAATGGAACGGCCAGCCTCTGCTGGCCGGGGCCATTGCCAGCCAGGCCGAAGTCGACAGCGGCAGCACCGACACCAACGTGGTGACGCCGTTCAAGCTGCGCTGGGGCTTTTCATTCATCAAGGGTGGGGGCGGGGCAAACAACGCCATCGTCTTTCCAACATGGTTGGGCGGACTGAAGATCCAGTGGGGCGTTCACATCGCCAACGCGGCAGACGCAGAGACAACCGTCACGTTTCCCCTAAGCTTCAGCATCATCCCCGCGTGCATCAGCGGCTTTACGCATGATGGTGCCATGACCCAATCGACGGTGGTCCCCCAGGCACGCTTGCTCACTGAGACAGGCTTTCAATCTCGGCGTGAAGACGTCATCAACAGTTCGTCATTTTCCGGCACCGCGTACATCCGCTGGATTGCCATTGGCTATTGAGGGCAGTTATGGACATTTGGGCTAAATGGGTCGAGGCCGATGGCCGGTTTTCGTTCGACCTCAACGATAACGGCGGCACCAAGATTTCCCGCAAGCGGCATGCCGAGCTACTGGCGGCCGAGGCCTCGGGCAAAGCGATTACGCCCGACAGCGAAGGCGCTCCTACGCTGAGCGAGCGGCAACAGCCATCCCCTGAGTTTGTAATCGAACAGGAGCGAGCCTGGCGCACCGCCGAGCTGTCGCGCTATGAGTGGGTAGTGGCCCGGCACCGCGACGAAGTGGAGCTGGGGGCCGCGACTACCATCCCGCCGGACCAGTACGCCGAGTTGCAGGCCTACCGCCGAGCGCTGCGCGACTGGCCGGCTGCTGACGCTTTCCCAACCGCTGAGCATCGGCCGCCTGCACCTAGTTGGCTGCCAAGCCTCATCCAATAAAGCCCCGCACTGACGGGGCTTTTTCTTGCCTGGAGAAAACCATGACTCAATTGCTTCCCCGCGGCGTGCGCAATCGCAACCCGGGAAACATCGATTTCAACCCCACCAACAACTGGGCAGGCCAGGTCGGTAAAGAGCCCGGTGGCCGATTTTGCGTCTTCGACACGCCGGAGAATGGCATTCGTGCGCTCGGCAAGCTGTTGCAGACCTACTACAACAAGCACCGCCTGCGCACTGTTGCGGCGATCATCAAACGCTGGGCACCGGAGGTAGAGAACGACACCGATGCCTACATCCGCACCGTAGCGCAGCGCTGTGGCCTTGCCCCGAGCGATCCGATCCAGGACATCAAGAACCAGCAGGTCCTGGGCGGCCTGGTGCACGCGATCATCAAGCACGAGAACGCGAACTACGAGTATCCGGCGGCGGTGTTCGCTGAGGGCTTGCGAAGGGCGCTGGCATGAATACGTGGGGTATGCGCGTGATTGCGCTGCTGGCTGTGGTCGGTTCGTACTGGCTCGTCTACCAGCACGGCCGATCTGTGGAGCGCGCCCAGGCTGCCACAGCATCAGCACAGAGGGACAGTGGCGACCGCCTGGCCGAGGTGCTGGGTGAGCGAGGGGAGCGGGCGAAAGAGCAACAGCGCGTCGAAGCGCAAGAGGAGGTGAGGGCGCATGCTCAGCAACAACGAACGATCGCTGAGGGTGCTGCTGCTCGGGCTGATGCTGCTGGCCAGCGGCTGCGCGATGAAGCCGGCAAACTCGCTGCCGCCGTCGGTTGCCCCGGCCAGGATCCCGCCGTTATCGCTCGAGGCGAGGCAGCTCGCCGCGCCGCAATGGTGCTCTCCGACCTGCTCAACAGGTCTGTCGAAACGAATCGAGAATTGGCGGCAGCGTATGACCGGGCCCGAGTAGCTGGCCTGGCCTGCGAGGCATCCTATGACGGCTTGGTGGAGTAGGGGCATCTTGTGGGTAAACAGAATGAACCTTCATCTGTGGTGCTTGGTCGCAACGAGATTGCGATGTCTCGGCGTGAAACCGGCAAAGGAGCGGTTATGCGAAGGAATAAACTGAAGATCGAGGTCCAGTCGTGGGCTATGGTTGCGCTCTGGATCTGCGGTATTGCGCTGGCCACTTTGGCATGGCACCGCATGCTGACTTAAAACGGTGCTCGTTGCGGCGCGCTTGAGCCTATACTGACTTGGTCAATCCACCAGGGCGGTATCGTGAAGAGAACAATCGAAGGAATGATAAGCGCGGGCGAGCCGCTGATTCGCGAGGCTATCGCGGCTTTGCGCACCTACCACAACGCCGAAGCCGCCGGCGCACCGCTTGAAGAGGTCGACCGTCTCCGGCTCATCGCCGAATCAGCGTTCCAGGCTGTGACCGACTACGAGCTTTACTCGCTTGGGCACCAGCCTTTGGTCCGTCATTGACAGGTCTTTATGCTGCTGTTTTGCTTGGTTGCTCAATGCCTTGCCGATTCATGGACGCTCCTCCACGGTCGACCGTAGCCCTCTAATCCATACTGAGCTGAAAGATCCCATCGCTTAATGGGCCTGCTATACCTACCATAATCATCCTCGAGAAGGTGACGCTAATGCAGGATATGACTTTGGCTGATTGGGAAAAATTGGTCGCCTTGCCAAAGGGCTTGGATCAGTGCATTGATGAATACTATTGTGATTTGATTCGCACTGCGAATGATATGCTTCGCCAAGGGCTGGTTACTCGCGTGGAGTGGCATCGCCAGATTCAGCAAGCAGGCGATTGGTTGGTTGCTGCTGTGGAATACGAACAAGTTACCGGTCGACATTGAAGTTTAAGGGGGCGACTGGATCATTGAAGGTAAGGCGCTGGTGTGGCTTGTTCGCGGACGTTGGGATTAAGCAAGACGACGCAATCGTTGCTGGCTCAAAACCGACTACGGGCCGGAGACGGGCGCATGCTAGAGGCGATCGCTTTCGCCTGCCGATAAGGTACTTTGGCTACCCGTTCTGCGGCCTGCTGGTCGTCTCTCCTCGTTATACGCTTCGCTAGCCCTAGTGCAAATTCCATTTTGCCAGTGAGAGAACATCCGTGAAACAAGTGAGCCACGAAGAAGTAGCCACCGGTGAGTTGATCGTACGTTCAGCGCTGGAGGCCTTACGCGCCTACCACGCCGCAATGGACGATGGTGCTCCGGCCGAAGAGGTAGAGCGTTTGCGGCGCTCGGCGGATATAGCTTGCCGAGCTGTATCAGACTTCCGGCGAACTATGTTGGATAAACAGCCTCTGGTTAGTCACTAAACGAATTCCGCCAGGCGGTACCGACCTGCGCAAGACTGACAGCCTTGAGGTGAAGGTGCGGGCGCTGCTGGCCGAGCGCCGTCAGCGCATCGGCTACGAGCGGATGCACGAGGCATCAGTCGGCGCCTGCCGATAGTGGTGCTGCTGGCCGGCGACTGCGCGAGGCAGCCCGCCGCGCCGCCATGGTGCTCTCCGACTTGCTCGCACGGGCTGATGCTCAAGCGGGAGAGCTGGCGAAAGCTTATGACATTGCCCGGATCGCCGGGCAGCAGTGCGAGCACGAATACGACACGCTGACCGAGTAATTGAGCGAATTCGTCCTCTCGATAAAGTCCAGTACGTCCTTATTGTTGAAAGGTCTCGCAACGTTCAGTTGAAGACGTGAGGTAAGTACTGGGCGTATTGGCATCCCCAAATCCGTGCAGCAGGCTAATAGCGACCCGTCCGCCGCCCAGGTTAGTGAATACGATGTTGCGAGCATGCCTGTAATCGTTGTCCTTGTTTTTGTTGACTGTGAAGGTGGCTTTGCCCTGATCCCAGCAGGCTACCGCGAAATCATGATCCGAGGAGCCAGGGACGGCGAATTGCGATGGGGCCGCCTCGGAGGTGGCTACGTAAGAGGTCATGCCGATCAAGGCTAGGGAGTAAATGAACTTCTTCAAAACGCATTTCCTTGTGGGTTTACTGCCTCCACACATTCTAAGCTTGCGCAATGTCGAAGTGCCACTATTGTTTTCTCCTGCCCCCCGTCGCGAAGGTCCTCTGGTATCGGCGGCTTACGCTTGCCGATAGACGCAAGACTCGCGTCATGCGCCACAGAATTGAAAGCCTCGGTTTCTTGGCGCGGACGACGTGTGGAATATTATTTACGCGGCTCTATTTGCAAAACCCCTCGCTAACTTATTGATTCTTATGGGCTAGTTTTGGCTTTTTTCAGGTCGTCAGCGCTCTAAATAATTCCATTTAAATCAACGGCTTATGAGGTATTCAGCCACCACCTTGACATGGTGGGGGTCGTTGGTTCGAGTCCAATTGTGCCTACCAAATCAGAAGAGGGCGATCCGCAAGGATCGCCCTTTTTGCTTTTGGTCGCGTCCAGCGGGCGAACCAGATGCGAGCTCGGCCGGTAAAAGCCTTTTCCGCAGGTCGCCGGGGCGGTTCGGATGAATTTCGCAAAGTTTTTGATTTTTTTGAAAAAAACGCTTTACAGGCGCGCAGTCGATCACTAATATGCGCCCCACACGACAGGCACATAGCTCAGTTGGTTAGAGCACCACCTTGACATGGTGGGGGTCGTTGGTTCGAGTCCAATTGTGCCTACCAAATCAGAAGAGGGCGATCCGAAAGGATCGCCCTTTTTGCTTTCCGCCGTTCCTGGTCGCCGACACACGCTGCAACTTTCCACCTTCGCCTCATCCCTGCGGCCGAGCGGTTCGCTCATGCTAGAATCCGCTCCTTCGAATCTGGAGGTACAGGCGTGCGCAAACTGGCGGTGGTAATGGCGGTGTTGGCCCTGGCGGGCTGTAACAACGAGGTCGAAGGCGTGCACAAGCAGGTGGCCGAGCACCTGAACAACCCCAAGACGGCCAAGTTCGCCAACGTGCGTTTCGACACCCAGGGCTCCATCTGCGGCCAGGTGCGCGGCAAGGATGATGCCGGTCAGTACGAGCCTTACCGCAGCTATGTGGCGATCAAGCACGATGGCCAGTACGAGATCCTCATCGACGAGACCGGCAACAACCTGCGAATCCGCGAAGTCTGCGGTGGCGCCGACCTGCAGCGCCGCGCCGAGGCGCTGGCCGACCAGCCGGCGCCGGAAGGTTGGGATGTCGAGGTGATCCAGGGGCCGAACATGGGCGCCCTGACCGACATGACCGCACGCCTGATCGAAAAGGGCATTCCGTCCTGGGTCGAATACCGCGACGGCAAGCCGGTGGTACTGATGGGGCCGTTCCCGGCCAAGGCCGAGGCGGACGCGCGCAAGGCCGAGGTGATGGCCAAGCTGGGCACCGACTCGATCGTCATCCAGCACGGCGTCAAACGCTGACTGTCACCTGTACCTATCAGGTTCGACGCTGGGCAGGTGTCAGTTAGGACGCGTGCTTGCCTCGCGTTCGGTGCCGATCTCCTCGAACACGCTGATCAGATGTTCCGGCTGCCCGTCGGCGCGGCGCTCCAGCGAGGTGCGTGCCCGCACCCAGAGGTAGTGCCCGTCTTTATGGCGAACACGCTTCTGTACTTCGTATCGCTCGATCTCGCCGGCCAGCAGGCGCCGCAGTAGCGCCAGGTTGTCCGGCAGGTCCTCGGGGTGGGTGAGTTGCTGGAACGTCGTTCCGTACAGCTCGTCCTCACGGTAACCCAGCAGTTCGCAAAGGCTGCCGTTGACCCGCTGCCAGCTGCCATCCGGGTCAATGTAGGCCAGCGCGCCCCAGGCCAGTTCGAATATGGTGCGAAAGCGCGCCTCGCTCTGGCGCAACTCTTCTTCAGCCACCTTGCGCTCGGTATTGTCCATGCTGATGCCAACCATTTTCACCGGGCGGCCGGCGCTGTCGCCCAGCACCGTCGCGCGCGAGGCGATCCAGCGTTGACCGCCGTCGGGGCGGGTGATGCGGAAGTCGCACTCGCAGCCTGTACCGTCGGCCACGGCCTGGGCATACATGCCCTGCATGTGGCTGGCGTCCTCGGGGTGGATGTGCTCCCAGAAGTCCTCGTTGCGCCGTAGTGGCCAGCCATATACCGCCTCGACATTGGGCGAGTAGGTCACGTCGTCGGTGACCAGGTTCCACTCCCAGGTGACGATGCGCGCACCCTCCTGCGCCAGCTTCATGCGTGTCTCGCTCTCCATGATTTCGGCGGTGTAGCGTCGGCGCACGTCGGTCATCGGCAGCTCGACCACCTCGGCCTGCTGCACGCTGTGCAGGGCCTCCTCGCCGTAGCGCAGCCAGATCCAGTTGACCTTGAGCAACTCGGCCAGTTTGCGCAGGTTGGCGTAGTCGATCTCGCCACCGCGGGTCCACTTGTGCACCGCCGTGCGCGAGATTCCAAGGGCCGTGCCCACCGCCTGCAGGGTCAGCTTGTGGTGTTCGAGCAGTTCCTTGAGGCGAAAGGCGAAGCTGTTTTCCGTCATGGGTGCTGGATCCTTGGGCATGGACGAGGCGCTCAGTATACCTGAGCTGTCAACCTCAGGTTGACAGAGCGGTTGCGGCGCCCGACGGCGCCAGTTAACGTGGCGCCTGACCTATTCAGGACAGGGATGCACCGCATGAGCCGATCACTGGAACTCAACCGCGCCAGTTGGAATGAACGGGCGCCACTGCACGCTGCCTCGAAGGACTACGAGGTCGAACGCTTTGTCGCCGAACCCGGCCATCTGTCCGAGGTGGTGCGTTTCGACCTGCCGCGCCTGGGCGATATCCATGGCCTGCGCGCGGTGCACCTGCAATGCCATATCGGTACCGACACCTTGTCGCTGGCGCGCCTGGGTGCGGATGTCTGTGGCCTGGACTTCTCTGCCGCCTCGCTGACCCAGGCGCGTGACCTGGCCGAACGGTGCGGCGCTGGTATTGCCTATGTCGAAGCGGACGTCTACCAGGCGGCACAGGTGCTGCCTGCCGATAGTTTCGATCTGGTCTACACCGGTATCGGCGCGTTGTGCTGGCTGCCGAGTATCGAGCGCTGGGCGCAGGCAGTGGCGGCATTGCTCAAGCCGGGCGGACGCCTGTTTCTGCGCGACGGCCACCCGATGCTGATGGCGGTCAACGAAGACCATGCGGACCGTTTGCAACTGGAGTATCCGTACTTCGAGCGCGAGGCGCCCACTGTGTGGATCAGCGACCAGACCTACGTCGACACCGACCAGGCCCTGACGCAGACTGAAACCCATGAGTGGAACCATGGCCTCGGCGAGGTGATCACCGCGTTGTTGCGCAACGGCCTACGCATCACTGCTCTGGACGAGCACCAGAGCATTCCCTGGGAGGCCTTGCCTGGGCAGATGGCGTTGGGCGATGACGGCGAGTGGCGCCTGGTCGAGGCGCCATGGCGGCTACCGCTGAGCTACACGTTGCAGGCAATAAAGGTCTAGGCCGCAAGCTTTGTGGGAGCAAGCCCGCTCCCACAAGCCAGTCAGGCCTGGGGCACCGTCAGGACAAGAACCCGCCGTCCACATTGAGCGCGGTACCGGTGGTATAGCTGGAGGCGTCGCTGGCCAGGTACAGCACCGCCCCGGCCATCTCGCTCGGGTCGGCCACGCGCTTGAGCGGGATCTGCTGCAACGCGGCATTGCGGATGCTGTCGTTCTTCACCAGCGCCGAGGCGAACTTGGTGTCGGTCAGGCCCGGCAGCAGGGCGTTGCAGCGGATGCCGAACTGCGCGCACTCCTTGGCAAACACCTTGGTCATGTTGATCACGGCCGCCTTGGTCACCGAGTAGATGCCCTGGAACAGCCCCGGTGACACTCCGTTGATCGAGGCCACGTTGATGATGCTGCCACCGCCGTGCTCGCGCATCAGCTTGCCGGCTTCCACCGACATGAAGAAGTAACCGCGGATATTGACGTCGACGATCTTCTGGAAAGCGCCCAGGTCGGTATCCAGCACGTTGCAGAACTGCGGGTTGGTGGCGGCGTTGTTGACCAGGATGTCGAGGCGCCCGAACTGTTCGCGGATGCCGGCGAACACCTGCTGGATCTGCTCCATCTCACCGATATGGCAGGCCACCGCGGTTGCCTTGCCGCCGGCGGCTACGATCGCCTCGGCCACTTGCTGGCAGCCGTCGAGCTTGCGGCTGGAGACGATCACATGGGCGCCCTGCTGGGCCAGCAGGTGGGCGATGGCTTCACCGATGCCACGGCTGGCACCGGAAACGAAGGCGATCTTGCCGTCGAGGTCGAACAGGTGGGTCTTGGACATTCGGGTATTCCTTGTTGTGGGCCGGGTTACAGGCTGGATTTGCCGATCAGTTGCAGGCTCATGTGCTCCAGCAGCTTGTTCATGTGGATGAACTGGGCGAAGCGTTTGTCCTGGGTCTGGCCGTGGAAGAAGCGGTAGTAGATTTGCTGGACGATGCCGGCCAGGCGGAACAGGCCGTAGCAGTAATAGAAGTCGAAGTTGTCGATACGGATGCCGGCGCGCTCGGCGTAGTAGTCGACAAACTGCTGGCGGGTCAGCATGCCCGGCGCATTGCTCGGCTGGCGACGCATCAGCTGAACTGGCGCTGGGTCGCCGGCCTCGATCCAGTAGGCCAGGCTGTTGCCCAGGTCCATCAGCGGATCGCCGATGGTGGCCATTTCCCAGTCCAGCACGCCGATGATGCGCATCGGGTTGGTGCTGTCGAGGATGACATTGTCGAAGCGGTAGTCGTTATGCACGATGCCCGGGCGCGGGTGGTCGGCGGGCATTTTCTCGCGCAGCCAGGCGATCACCTGTTCCCAGCGTGGCGCGTCGGGGGTCAGGGCTTTTTCATAGCGGCTGGCCCAGCCTTCGATCTGGCGCTGCACATAACCTTCCGGCTTGCCCAGGTCGGCCAGGCCGCATGCCTGGTAGTCCACCTGGTGCAGCTCGACCAGGCGATCGATGAAGCTCTTGCACAGTGCCTCGGTCCGACCGGCGTCCAGGTCGAGTTCGGCGGGGATGTCCGAACGCAGGATGATGCCGTTGACCCGCTCCATCACGTAGAACTCGCCGCCGATCAGGGCTTCATCGGTGCAGTGCACGAAGGCCTTGGGGCAATAGGGGAAACCGGCGTTGAGCTGGTTGAGGATACGGAACTCGCGGCCCATGTCGTGGGCCGACTTGGCTTTGTGGCCGAACGGTGGGCGGCGCAGGACGAATTCCTTGCCCGGGTAGGCCACCAGGTAGGTCAGGTTCGAGGCACCACCGGGAAACTGGCTGATGGTCGGGCTGCCCTGCAGGCCAGGTATATGACCCTTGAGGTACGGATCGATGACGGCCGCGTCGAGTTCTTCGCCGGGGCGTACCTGGGTGGACTGGTCGGTGAGCGTCATGCGATTTCCTTATGATCGATAGCAAGGACTATTGGCTAATCTAATTTCCTGTCGAAGCTGGTACAAGCGTGCCAGGCGCTTATTGGCCTGGGTGTTGCCGGCCGATCAATGGCCCTGATGGACCGGCGTTGCGCGGGCGAAAAAAAACCGAAGCGCATCAGGCTTCGGTCTTTTTCATTCGCGATCTACCGCGCCAATCAGGCCGGGAACAGCTCGCTGAGCTTCATCGACAGCATCATGTCGCCTTCGACGCGCAGCTTGCCGCCCATGAAGGCCTGCATGCCGTCGGTTTCACCGCTGACGATGCCCTTGAGGGTTTCGCTGTCCATTACCAGGGTGCAGTTGGCGTCGGCGTTCTCGCCTTCCTGGATCTCGCAGGTACCGTCCTTGACCAGCAGGGCGTAGTGCTTGTCTTCGTCGGTGATGTTGAAGCCGAACACCAGATCCAGGCCGGCGGCAGCTGCAGGGTTGAATTTTGCCTTCATCGCCTCGACGGCTTTAGCTACATCGCTCATGGTGTATTCCTTGTTAAGTGATATTCGCGTCCGCAAGGACACAACAGACCGGGCTCATCGGTAGGTGACGAGCTCCGGCAACCGCAACAGCCGCACATGGGCTTGGCTGTTGAAGGAAGCCAGGGTGACGTCGCGGCCACGGAACTTCAGGTGGCTGAGCGACGTGTTGATGATCTGCCAGTTCAGGGTGAATGCCTGAGCCGGCGTGATTCCGCTTACCAGGTGGAGCAGGGCGGCGATGGTGCCGCCGGAAGTGAACAGGGCGATGTTGTCGCCGCTGGCGGCGCTGTCGAGCAGGCGCTCCAGGCCGTCGCCGACCCGGCTGGTGAAAGACTGCCAGGTTTCCAGGCGGTCGTCGTGATCGTGGTCGCCGTCGTGCCAGCGCTGCACCATCAGCGCGAACAGGCGCTGGAACTCGCTGCGGTGCTGGGCACCGTTGCGCAGTACATGCAGGGCTTCGGGCTCTTCAGGCAGCAGGCGCGGGAGCAGGGCGCGAATCACGCCATCGGCGTCGAACTCGTTGAAGGCTGCATCGGTCTCAATGGCCGGCACCGGGTTGCCATGGGCATGCAGCGCGTCCAGGGCCAGGCGGGCGGTATCCTGCTGGCGGCGCAAGGTACCCGCCACGCAGCGGTCCAGGCGCAGGCCCAGTTGGGCGAGGTGTTCACCCAGCGCCTGGCTCTGACGTTCGCCCACGGGCGACAGCACGTCGTAGTCGGCGGCACCAAAGGAGGCTTGGCCATGTCGGATCAGGTAGAGGTTTCCCACGTTGAAGTCCGGCCCGGTTGGAGGTTGCTGCGAGGTTAGGTTGCCCCAGGCGGGCTGTCAACGAAAAAACATACAAGTGTTTGAAAAGGTCGTTTGAACTGTGTTGCCAGCATTTTCACCCGCTGGCAGCGCCTCTGGCGCCCCGGTATGCTTGCATCCAGTTCGCGCCCTTGCGGCGCTGGTTTATCAAGGAGTCAATGTGGAGTTTCTTGCCGAATACGCAAGCTTTCTCGCCAAAACCGCCACCCTGGTGATCGCTATCCTTGTGGTGCTGTCGGCCATCGCCGGCCTGCGTGGCAAAGGGCGGCGCAAGCCGGGCGGGCAACTGCAGGTCACCCGCCTCAACGAGTTCTACAAGGAACTGCGCGAGCGCCTGGAGTCGGGCTTGCTCGACAAGGCCCAGCTCAAGGCTGTGCGCAAGCAGCAGGCCAAGGCGGAAAAACAGCAGAAGAAAAAGCCTGAGGACAAACGCCGGGTGTTCGTCCTCGATTTCGACGGCGACATCAAGGCCTCGGCCACCGAGAGCCTGCGCAACGAGATCACCGCGCTGCTGACCCTCGCCACCCCGCGTGACGAGGTGGTGCTGCGCCTGGAGAGCGGCGGTGGTCTGGTGCACAGTTATGGCCTGGCAGCCTCGCAGCTGGCGCGCATCCGCGAGGCCGGCATCCCGCTGACCATCTGTATCGACAAGGTCGCAGCCAGCGGCGGCTACATGATGGCCTGTATCGGCGAGAAGATCGTTAGCGCGCCGTTCGCCGTGCTGGGCTCGATCGGCGTGGTGGCGCAGATGCCCAACGTCAACCGGCTGCTGAAGAAGCACGACATCGATTTCGAAGTGCTCACCGCCGGCGAATACAAGCGCACCCTGACCGTGTTCGGCGAGAACACTGACAAGGGCCGGGAGAAGTTCCAGGAAGACCTGGACATCACCCACCAGCTGTTCAAGGATTTCGTCGCCCGCTACCGCCCGCAGCTTCATATAGACGAAGTGGCGACCGGCGAGGTCTGGCTCGGCATCGCTGCGCTCAATCGCCAGCTGGTCGACGAGCTGGGCACCAGCGACGAATACCTGAGCCGCAGCGCCCGCGAGGCCAATGTGTTCCACCTGCGCTTCGCCGAGCGCAAGAGCCTGCAGGAGCGCATCGGTGTGGCCGCTAGCGGGGCAGTGGAGAATACCCTGGTCGGCTTGTGGAGCAAGCTCGGGCGCCTGCGCTAACACCTTGAACCCCTTGAAGATTTTTTTCTTCAAGGGGGTTGCAAGGTGCATCGAATGCCGACATAATGGCGTCCATCGAAACGCAGCTGACTTGAAAAAGTCCAGCGGTTTCAAGGAGATAGCGAAAGCTGACTCCGACTTTGAGGCCGAGTAGCAAAGTGGTTATGCTCCGGATTGCAAATCCGTCTACGCCGGTTCGATTCCGACCTCGGCCTCCACCATTCGAAAACCCCGCAGATCTAGGTCTGCGGGGTTTTTCTTTGTGCCGAGAAAAGCAGATCGTTTCCGCATAATCAGCATCGTTTCCGCATCAACCTTCTACTTGGTTGGACTGACGACCTCACCGACACGGCGGTACACCCGCTTTGTGATGTCCTCCTTGGAGTGGCCAAGCAGCCTGCTGGCTTGACTGATGTCCTCGATTTCTGAGGCGGCCTTTGGTCGGATGTCACGGAACTGGAACTGCCGAACCTTGGCGGCCAAATCGGTGTTGCCGTCGGCGGTGAGCTTTCTCGCTGCCTTGTCCCGTGCTTCGCTGAAGCGGTTGCTTGGGTATGCTTGGTTTGGTTCGTAGTTCTTCTGCAAGGTTTTGGGCAATGGTTCACTCCCATCCTTCCATGGTTCGACTACATCAAATTTCATCTGACTGACACGGTTGCGGTAGCCTTCATTACCTCAACAACAGCTACGGTCCTAGGGTTGTACGGAATCGCTGCGTATTGGCTGTTCGGGAAGCCTAAAAAGGATGAAGGCGAGCCGCCAAAGAAAGAGAAGTAGCCCAGCCCCGCGCTGGGTTTTTTGCGTCTGGGCTCACCCCTGGCCCCGGCGTTTCCACGCATAGTGTTCCCATAGCGCGCTGGTGTGGAAAGCCCGCATCAGGTGCATGCTCCGTAGCTCTTCGACCTGGGCAATGGCCTCGGCCCGATCCCTGGCGCGGATAGCATCCACAGCCTCCGCCCAGTGCTCCAGCGCCTCGGCAAATCTCCGCTTCTCATTGTCGGGCATCTTTGCACCCTTCATGTGAGTGATCTGGGAGGGTAAGGATAGACCGGATGGGGTGGCGGGTAGGCTCGCTTGTCGGCGGACAATGCCTCACGACCGGCTGTCACTGCATGAGGAGATTGTTCGTTACAGGCGCTCTTGTTCTGATTCAGCGTCTTGAGCATCAAACATCGCAGCGATGGTCTTTACATGATCATTCTGGGTGGCTGAGTAAAACATGCATCGATTTAGGAGAAGTCTTTTCATGCTTCGGGCCGAGGTGAGGTGATCGGGCTCTACCTCCAGTACCTCAACTCGACCATTGCGCGAGCTGGACACCTCGATGGTCTACTCACGATCGTATCATTGTCACGCTCGGTGTGACCGAGGCATCTGAAGGCGAAGGTGGGCTCAGTCATTTAGGGCTCCAATGATGGCCTTAAGGCTGGCCGTGTATGCATAAAGCCCCATTCTATAACGTATAGAATGGGGCACATGCGTATGAAGTATGGTTCTGAGCGGCAGGCGGACAGCCCGAAGGACGCTTGGGGGCTCAAAGCTAGCGCCTACGTATCAGCGTTATCCACGACCCTTTGCACTTGCTGCTGTATTTCCGCGCCGTGCGCGATTTCGGCTTTGCGCAACTCGTAAGCAGACTGGAGGTTCGTCCAGAACTGAGGGGTAGTGTCAAAACAGGTTGCAAGGCGCAATGCTACATCGGCTGTGATGCCGCGTTTCTCGTTGACAATATCCAGAACAGTCGGTGCGGAGACGTGAAGCCTCCGGGCAACCTCTGTTGCTGTGAGGTCCAGTGGATGGAGGAACTCTTCCTTGAGGATCTCACCCGGATGGACCGGGCGCATACCGTTAGTAAACACAAGTCACCTCAGTGGTAGTCTACAATTTCAACGTTTTCAGGCCCCTGAGCATCCCAGGTGAAGCAAATGCGGTACTGATCATTTATTCGGATGCTGTATTGCCCTTGCCGGTTCCCTTGTAGTGCTTCCAGGCGATTCCCGGGAGGTGCCCTGAGGTCCTTCAGGGCGACCGCCTCATTCAACATCGTCAGTTTCCGCTGCGCGACAGATTGGATTGGCGCCCATCTACGGGAGGAGCCAGTCGTGTACAGCACCTGCGTTTCTTGGCAACGGAAGCTGATGATCATCGTTAACGCTTAACGTGGGTCGTTAATGACGATTGTAGAGGGGGGCCGACAGACCAACGTGATTCCCGATGAACGGAGGCGCCAGCCGGGCGCTTGGCCGGGCTTGAACTAATTGTAATGGCGCTGCCGGAGTACCTCAGAGCAACGTTTGGCAATAGTCAGAAAATGCCAGGAACCAATGAGCATCACGCCTACGATGCCATAAGCAGCGATCCCCAATGATGTAACCCCGCCTTGCTCCGTAGCGTGCAGGATGTCTGGCGCAACCTCTTTAACTTTCCATAGGTAGAAGCTGCCGACTAGAAAACTGGGCCCGCCTATCAGAGCTAGTGCCCAGCTATTGACCTCCGACCATGGGCGCTTGCTTTCATTTCGGATCAGCTGCATAGCTTTTTTGAACAGCGTCACTGGACCCCCAAACTCTGTAATGTCGTTCAAAGGCACAACGCTACTACGCCACCGGCCGTCCCCGATACTGGCTTTCCATCCAGGGTGGATAGGTGGACAGGCTGGATCCTTGAGGTGGCATGTTGCTATCATTACGCTTTTCGCTTTCATGGAATCATTGATGATGCAAGGATACGAACGTGCCTCCAGCTTCTATAAATTCACCTTCCATTGGGTAGACACCGCAACCGGTCAACCCCTCATTCAAAAGTCGGAAGAGTTCCTTCCTGGTCAAAATATCGAAATTGTGAAGAAGTACTTTCCGCAGGATACGGGCATTCTTATCGAAACCCAGCCGTATTGGTTCGACCTTCTGGACATCGTTGATACTGATGTCAGCACCGGATTCGTATTTCAAATCGGAACCTTCGACGCTTCAAAGCCTGGATTTGGCTACCTCCAAGGGCGTTATGACGATTATGTGAAGGAGCGCGAAGCGGCGTACCGACCAGATTACTAATGACGTCACCTGGCTGTGGTAGATTGCCCTCATCAACAAGGAGGGCGCGCATGAAGCGTTTGGGACTGGTGGTAGTGGCTGGAACCGTCTTGGCTGGGTGTTTTGATAAGGGCGGCGATAATGCTGCGCTTTCAAGTGCAATCCAGCAGGCTTCTGATGTGAAAGTGTCTGCTGTATCACCAGACATGACCGTGAAGTCATGGTGGGCGCTCAAGGATGCTGCAATCAAGCTGGATGATGAGCTCTGCCGAGAGCTCGTGAAATCTAGGGCGAAGCTAGAAGAGAAGACCAAGCAGATTGCAGGAGAGTCAATTGAGTACGCGATGACATGCTCTGACGTGTCGGAGAGCTACGAGAGAACTATTGAGTCGGTAGACGTACAGTCAGACACAAGAGCGATTGTAACGGCGTCGATCAAGAATCTAACTCCGCCTGATCCTGGGGCATCAACTGACTCCAGCGAGCAAGCGAACAAGAAGAAGGGATCGGCCTTCAAGTACCTCCTGGAAAGACAAGACTCCAACTCAGGATGGAAAATCACAAAAGTCAGCTATATGGCCTTCTATTCGCGCTCCTGGGATGACGCCTTCAAAAGGAAGGAGCCCTATAATCACATCTATGTGAATGAAAGGTATCAGTAGGACATCGCTTCCCATGAAAACCGCCTCCGGGCGGTTTTTTATTATCTGGAGGAAAGTATGAGCCAGGGTGATATTGCTGTTCTTGGTATCAGGGTTTAGTCAGGTGAGGCGGCCGCTGCTGCCGACGACCTCGATAAGCTGACGAAAGCCGGCGAGCGCGCAGAAGCTGCTACAGGTACCGGGTGTCCACTCAAACGCGGTGGATGCGTCGAAGTTCCCTGAATAAAAATTTCAGAATACTGGTTGAATATACAGTGTTCGTGTGGCATAATTTCCCACATCAGCGACAGGTCTGAGGTTGGTGAAACCTCGTCACCCCTGATCTTCGCCAGAGGACCTCGAGTCTCGAACCATCGCCCATGAGCGCCATACGCCCAATACAGAGGCCTGAACTTAAATCAGCTCAGTAACGGAGTTTAAAATGGATAACGCAAACTCGGCGTCTCAAACCTTGCAAGATCTTTGGACTCAAGTAGACCCGGTGGAGAACACCGGCATGCTTAGGCGCGTGGTTTTTGCGCAAGGCAAGTTTTATGCGGCTGGTGGCAACGGTCTTCCCACAACCACTCAGCTTGTCACTGGAGACGCAACTGGTACAGCGTGGACCAAGCTCAAGGGCGCCGTCACCTCTGATAGCGGAAAGGTCCTCAACGAGCTGTACTGGAACGGTCTTGGGACAACGCTTCAAGGCCTTTCTCAATCCGGCAATGTGGTCCAGGGCAGCATTGCACGCCCTTTAAGGGATTGGACAGACCTTACGGCAGCTGCTCGCGCGTATGTAGACTTGCATGGCATTGTGTATTATCAGCCAATTTACGGCGACATCGCGACCTGGATACTGGTTGGGTCTAACGGTAAAGTCTTTTCCCGTTATGAGGATTGGTCAGGCACGGTGGAGCGCACTACGACCTTCACTTCTAGCGAGACTGTGTACTGCGTCAACGTCATTGGCGTTTTTGTGTTGATTGCGGGATCGAATGGGAAGCTGCTTAGCGCTGTGAAGATGCCAACGGGTAATCCGCAATCATTCGCGACCAGAACCAGCACCTTCGGCACTAGCACCATCCTTTCCATGAAGCTTTGCAACGGGAAAATGTTTATCGTTGGTGCGGATGGCAAGATGGCATATTCATCCGATGGGCTTACCTGGACTGCTGTTGAAGATACCAGTTTCGGTGGAACCATCATCCGCGACATTGCTTACGGTAATGGCAAGTATGTAGCTGTCGGCGACGGCGGCAAGACAGCCGTTTCCGAGGATGGGATCGGCTGGGTTCAGCAAGCCAACACTTTCGCAGGAACCGATATCCGCAGCGTCGCCTACGGTAACGGCAATTTTGTAGCTGTTGGTGCAGCCGGCAAGATTGCTTACTGGACTCCATGATCTTCTATCTCCTTGCGTAATAGAGCCCAGCCGTCGCGCTGGGCTTTTTTCATTTCTGATTCAGGCTCGCCACAGCCAGGGTGGCGATTGCGCCGACGCGACGGTAAACGCGCTCGGTGATCCCTTTTTTGAGTGCCCTGCTGTATGCAATTGCCTTAGAATGGCCGCTTTTCACCCCTCAAAGGAATGATTACGTGGTGAGCAACAACGCCATCTGCTGCCCGCATTGCCAAGGCCAAAATGTCCAGCTGCTATCCGTGATTCACGCTGCTGGTACCACTCGCATTCAAGCAACTCACCAGAGCAACTCCAGCTATGGTCCTGTCACGATAGAAACAACTGGTCGGCATCAGACCGATTTGGCTGCTAGCGTAGGTCCGCCCCCGGGCAAACGCCTGTTGGGTCCTGTGATCATGACCGGAGTAGGTATCATCATCCTCTACGATGGTCTCAAGCTGATTAACACTTACTGGGGTGTCGATTGGACCAGGTTCTTCATCGGAGCCACGCTCGCCACCATCGGTGTGATCGGATTTGTGCGCCACTGGAAGTTCAACGTTGCGCAGTACGACAAGCTGGAAGAATGGCGCCGCACATGGCTATGCCACGCGTGCGCCACGCGATTCCAGCCTTGAGCTACCTGGAAAGGCGCCTTCGCAGACTCTGTGAAAACTTGATCTCTTCGAGCCATTAAAAGCAAAGTCCGTTTACGTCGGTTGGATTCCGGTCTCGGTCTCCACCATTCAAAACCCCGCAGATCCATGTCTGCGGTTTTGGTTATTCAAGGATGAAACGCAATGAAGAAACTCAAAGAACTGGACGCAGCCGCCACCCGTTACCTGAACAGGTACTCTCGCAAGCAGTTTTTCTCGATGTTCGTTGTGATAACGGCAATCAACTATTGGTGCGCCTACAACGTAGAGGGATACAAATCGATCTGGCTGGCAATGATCGGCGGCTGGTTCTTCGGTATGACCTTCGCGCCGTTCCATGCTAAAAAGAGCCAATCCTGAAGTTGGCTGCCGGCTAGCAGTCATTAAGCCAGGCGGCTTGCCAGAAGCTCGATGAATGCTCGCACCTTGACCGGGCGAAAGCGGGCCGTTGGAAAGACCGCATGGATCTCGCCTCGGGGCAGCGACCACTGCGGCAGCACTTCGATCAGCCGGCCTGCTTGCAGGTCAGGTTCAGCCACATAGTCCGGAAGGACCGATAGCCCGGCCCCGAGCAGCGTGGCTTCGCGCACTGCCAAGGTGGCGTTGAGCGACAGGCTGGCTTTCATCTCCACTGTTTCGCGCTGCGAGGCACCCTTGGCAAATAGCCAACGGGTCGGTTCTCGCAGCGCCAGGTTCGCCACGATCGGCAACTCGGCCAGATCCGCCGGGGCCTGCAGTTTGTCCACTCGCGCTTGCCACTGAGGGCCGGCCACCAATCGTTGCGCAAACTCGCCGATTCGCCGTGCCTGCAGATGTTGCTCGGTAATCCAGCCAACACGAATGGAAAGGTCCAGATCGTTGGCGCCCAGATCCAGGGTATGGTCGCTGAAGTGTGCCTCGACCTTGCACTGCGGATATCGCTGCGAGAATGCGGTAATGGCCGGCACCACGACACCGATGCCGTAATCGAAAGGGGCGGTCAGGCGTAGGGTGCCCGTCGGCTCGCTGGCGGCTTCGGACAATTCCTCGAAAGCCTCTTCAGCCTCCTTGAGGATCAATGCACAGCGGTGATAGAACTGTTGACCCGCCTCGGTGGTGCGGACTTTCCGCGTGCTGCGAACCAGCAGTGTGGTGCGACAGTCGCTTTCCAGTCGCGCCACCTGCTGGCTGACCACGGCCTTGGTGATGCCGAGGCGCTCGGCAGCGGCGGTGAAGGAGCCGGTTTCGACCACCGCGGTGAAGTACGCAAGCCTGTTCAGGCTGGAAGCGCCGGTCATTGATTTACCCTTGATGTATGCCAATAACATACAGTGTGTTTATTTTGTATGCGTTTAAATGTCAATTCGCGCGCTATAAGATTCGAGGCATTCCATTCAAGGCGCGTCACTATGAACAAGACCCTGGTTTACCTCTACGATCCACTGTGCGGCTGGTGCTACGGTGCAGGGGGACCGCTGCCTCAGGTTCTCGAATCCACGGGCATTGCGTCGCGCCTGATACCGACGGGGCTGTTTTCTGGCAGCGGTGCTCGCGCCATGGATGATGACTTTGCGGCCTACGCCTGGAGCAACGACCAGCGTATCGAGCGCCTGACCGGGCAGGTCTTCAGTGAACGCTATCGTGACCAGGTACTCGCCGACCGTCTTCAGGGGTTCGACAGTGCTCCGTCTACCCTGGCGCTCAGCGCAGTGAGCCTGACTTCGCCTGAGCACGAGTTCGAAGCGCTCAAGGCGATTCAGGCGGCGCGCTATGTCGATGGCCTGGACGTGACTCGACTGGAGACGTTGACAGCAGTGCTGGCGGACTTGGGTCTGGATGCCGCCGCGCAGCGGCTGACGTGTCCGGATTCGGGCTTGCTGCAGGCCAACGATGATCGTGTGGGGCAGGGGCGTGCCTTGTTGCGTCGCGTGGGCGGTCGAGGCGTGCCGACATTCGTTCTGCAACAAGCGGACAGCGCCATGCAGTTGTTACCTGCCAGCGCTATCTTTTCAGATCCGCAGGCTTTCATTCGCGAGCTGAACGTGGGGGTAAATCCATGAGCAGGAGCAACCTGGACATCATTCGAGCCTCGTACGAAGGCTCAGCCGAACAGAATGGCCGTAATCTTCTGGCAGCACTGGCTGCGGACGTGACCTGGACCGAGGCGGCTGGCTTCCCTTATGCCGGTACCTATGTCGGCCCCCAGGCGATCATGGAGGGTGTGTTTCATCGTCTGGCCACCGAATGGGATGGCTACCAGGCCAAGGTGCATACCTATCTGGCCGAGGACGACCGCGTCGCCGCCTTTGGCGTCTACTCGGGCACCTATCGCAAGACCGGGAAGGCGATGACTGCTAGCTTTGCCCATCTGTACCGGCTGAACAACGGCAAGATCGTCAGCATGGAGCAATACGTGGACAGTGCGCAGGTCAACGCGGCGCTTACCTGAGCCGTTTCACGGTCGCCGTCGGCTCCAGGCGCAGGCCGCTGCAGGGCGGCCTGCGCTGACAGACAATTATTTGCCCGAAGCGTCCTGCTCGACCACCAGGTCCAGCACATAGACCTGCGACGAAGCGTCGGCCGGCGGGTTCTTCCATTCGTATTGCTTCACACGCACCACGGTACGCACGCCATCACGGTGCTCGTAGCCCTCGATGGACTGGTACAGCGGGTGCCAGTTGTCCTGGGTCGGCAGTTGCAGGCCAGCGTCGTCATAACGGCGCTCGCGCACTTGCAGGCACTGATAGTTGGGGATCAGCGGATGGCTGCACTTGACGGTCTTGGCGGCAACTTCCAGGAACTTGGTCTCACCTTTGCTGCCATAGCGGGTCTCCGGAGTGGGTTCGCCTTGGAACTTCAGCACCGAGCCGTCCTGGGTGGTCAATTGCAGCACAGGTGCATGAGTTTCGCCGCTGAAGGCTGCACGCAGATCACCTTTCAACTGGCGTCCGATCTCGGCATCCAGGTCCATCAGGCGCTTGTCGCAGGCCATCATGGTCGAAGCCAGTTGCTGCACCTTCAGGACACCGTTCTGGTAGCTGTAGCCACCGAACTGGTTGTTGCAGCCACCGCTGATGTTCAGGCGCTGGTCACCGAAATTCAGGCGCAACTTGCGCTCGTTGCTTGTGGCCAGGGCTGCGATAGGCTTGCCGGCTGCATCGCTGGCCGATGCCAGGTTCCAGTAGTAGGCCGAGAGCTCAGGCTGGGTTGCGGCAGACGAGGTGGTGGCCGGCATGGAAGGCGTCCCTTCATGGGAGGTGGAAGCCGGGGCACATGCCTGGAGCAGGGCGGCACAGACGGCGACGAGGAGGATGTTATGTTTCATGATGCGCTCTTTCAGCCTTGAAAAAATGAGGGCGCCGTCCTCGAAAGAGGGAGGCGCGCGCCAGTTGAACCGGGGTTCGAGGTCGATTCAGGCCACTACCATTAATGGCGCTCACGACCTCGGCGGTAACCGATGGCAATCGGACAGCATTGACCCGACCTGGGTTCATAAACCGGGCGAATAATAAATGTTACGAGATCTTGCGCCATGGTCATGGCTTCGCGCACCAATGCGGATAACCGAAATCCAGCAGAATCTGGCCCGTGGCAAGCCGCTTCCTCCGGGTATTGCCAAGACGCTCGATGCTCGGCTTCTGGACCAGCTGCCGCACTCTGACGGCTACGAGTGGATGCAGGCGGGTGTGGACCTGATCCTGGTAACCGTTGCCCCAGGCGAGATTCACGAACTGCTCAAGGGTGCCTTCGACTGAGCGGGCAAAGAAAGGCCCGCTGGGGAGTGCGGGCCAAGGATGTTTCACGGATGAGGCTCCACCTTGGCACAGCGGAAGTGAAAATGTTGTCAACGAACGAACAGGGCGCTGATGAAGGCCCAGAAAAAAGAAAACCCGCCAGACCGGCGGGTTGAACAGAACGTATCGAAGCCAAGCCAGTCTGCCTTCTCGATTGTCAGAATTTCGTGAAGGCCACAGGTTGGAGGGGCTTAGTAACCGTTACTGAATTTTTCATCAATCTTGCGTCTTTCCAAGGCGTAATGCTTGGGATCGATTTCTTCAGAGATCAACCTGGTGTCGAGCGCATCCATCTGGCTTTTCTTCATGCGTGAAACATGGGCACGGATGGCCTGGTAGTTGATCGATTCGGCCGCGTTGTAGCCACTGACTGGGTCCCAGAAGATCGAGACAGGCCACAGCAGCAGGTTGGCGACGCCATAGCCATAGGCACGGCCGTAGAATGAACCACCACCGGGCAGCAGGCCCAGGGCTGCTGCGGCACCTGGGCTTTTCTCCCTCACTTCGAGATTCTGCGCACGGTAGTAGCCGAGCTCCTGTTCCTGCACGGAGTTCAGGCCGCTGGCGCACCCGGTGGTCAGGGCGATGAGGCTGGCGGCGATCAGATGACGAGCAAATTGCATTGCGGATTCCTAGGCGTTTCAGTGATTTACCTCGCAGTCCAAGGCAAGGCGGCGGAATCCGACCTGAGATGATGGCGCTATGCCTTGATTTATTGCATTCAGATGAATGTATCGACCTGGTGGTGAAATAAATCGAGCTGGCTGATCACACAGGTCGAAGCGTCCGTTGGGGGCGTGCTGTCACTGAAATCCACCTGGTTATAGACGCCGCCATGGAAGTTGAATGTTCGCCCACTCCAGCTCGCGGCCATTTTCAGCATCCCGCTGCTGCCGGTGCAGCCGGTGCAGGCGGCCGACACCGTAGCGGCGCCTGTCGCAGTGACCTCGATGGTGATGTCGAAAGGCATGCCCAACGGCACATCGGCCAGGACGGTGCTGCTGGTCGGTGTCACCTGGTTGAAGTCCTGGCGAAAACCGAGGGTGATCTTCCCTTTGTTCCAGAACACCTTGATCGCCGGGCTGTCGTCATCTTTTACATGCATTTGCGCGATCACCACCTTCTGTGCCGAGTTGACCCGCTCCAGCACCATGCGTTGGTGATTGACATGCCGGCCGGCGCTGGCCAGCGTCCAGTAGACCGCTTCCTTCCACTCGCAGCGGGTGCGATGGGTGCTCTTGCTCGCCGCCCCTTTGGTCGGTGCGTTCATGCGCACGGCGCCATCGGCCAGGCGGCTGATCACCTGGGGCAGGCTGGCGAGTGCCTGGGCGCCGGTCAATTCCAGCGCCACTGGGTTGCTGGATGACTTCGCCACTGGGGTAGTGATGATCAGGTTGTCGATGTTCACGGTCATGCTGAAAACCTCCTTGATGATATAGATCCTGTACCGCATGCGAGCTCTGAAAGGGCACTCGGTTCATCGGGCGAGGGAGGCCCAGGCAAAAAAATGCCCGCCAGGGCGGCGGGCAAAGAACGTTTTTGAAGGGAGAGCCTGCACTGTGCGCCTGGTCGGTTAAGCCGGGGTTAAGTGCCATGAGGATTGACCCGGTGAGCCGATACGCCTATACAGGCCTGCCGTTGTTACTGGAGCTTGTGATGCACGACGAAGACGATCTGCACGAACCTGAGCACGACCATCTGCTCGACCCAGAATTCCACGAGGGCTACGACCCCGAGGCGGATGCCTACGGGGCTCTTGATGAAGTCGAGGAGGACGAAGAGTCACTCGACGACTTCGATGAGGAAGAGGATTACCCGGCCTGGCATGACGACTGCGACGACTGATGTCGACGCGAGTCCTCAGCGGCGGTCGAGGGAGAACCGTCCGGGACCGCTGACGGCCAGCAGCAGCAAACCGCCAATGATGCTGAGGTTCTTCAGGAACTGGGTCATGTTGGCGCTGCGCTCAGGTTCGACCATGTTCCAGAACGGATGACCGATCAGTGCGGTGCCGAGCACGAAGAGGGCGAACAGCAAGGCCAGGGGACGGGTGTAGAACCCCAGGATCAACAGGATGCCGACCAGCAGCTCCATGATCACGGCGATCGCCGCAGCCAGCATCGGCGCGGGGGCACCCAGTGAGGTCATGTAGCCCACCGTGCCTTCGAACCCGGTCAGCTTGCTCCAGCCGGAGAGCACGAACAGGATCATCAGCAGGATGCGGGCGAGCAGCAGAATGAAGTCGCGTTGACCGTCGAGCAGGCTATAGCGCATGGCGGCGCTCCAGTGAACAGGGACAGGTTCCACTCTAGCAGCTGCGCGGCGGATTTCCGGCGTGTACGAAAAAGGCGCCGCAAGGGCGCCTTCATCGACAGAAGATGGTGCGAGTGGCGGGACTCGAACCCGCAAGGCTCACGCCGACAGATTTTAAGTCTGCTGTGTATACCAATTCCACCACACTCGCACGATTGGCTGGCGCGCCGCAGGGCAGCCTGGCCCAGACAATCAGGCGCGCTTTATAACCTATTGTTATAGAAGCGTCAACCAGCCTAGGCTCTGTACGAAATGTATCTGCACTCGCCCATACTGCGTTGAAACGGGGCTCGGAATGCTCATGTACTCCAGTACAGTCGGGCGCGACCCCGGCCGTTCCTCCCCCCGTTTCGCCTTGTCTGGCCTTCGCGCAGACACATTTCGTACAGACCCTGAGGTTCAGGGTTCGATAGCACGCGCGATATCTCGCATCTCACAGGCGCTATGGCGCAGGTCATCTACATGCCCACCCATGGCGTGCGCATCGGCTTGATGAATCGAATGACGCAGGTAACGGACATGGCCGTCCAGCGCCTGGCTCAGTTCATCGAGTTCGCTGGCGCTGCGCATCAGGTCGTCCTGCAGCCCTTGCATGCGAAGGTTAAAGGTCATGATGGTTCCTGTGGGATCCGGGGCGCGGGCACTATAGTTCAATTGACAGGATGCTGCCATTGCGCCACTGTCGCGCATTGGATCCAACCAGGCCTGTTGCCATGTCATCGCTTTCCCCTGGCCCGGACGCAACGCGGCGTATCCGCCCGAAGTTGTTCTGGCGCCTGCTGTTCCTGCTGGTCTGCCTGCTGGCGGCGTTCCTGTATGCGGGCTTCATCAGCCTGGGTGGTTACCTGCTGATGCTCGGCTTCGACCAGGAGGCTGCCCAGCCCAGGCGCTTGCTCGCCTTTGCAGGCGCAGCGCTGATCCTGTTGGTGGGGGGGTGGCTGCTCAAGGTGGCGATGCCGCGCAAGCTGGTGCCGACCGTGGTGGAACGCGAGCGCTGACGATCGTCGTATAAGGGGCAGTACAGGCTGGACTTTTGACTACGCTCAATATGTCCTTTCGCGGTGCTTGTGGAGCTCGCATGGTTTCGACAGACCGCCCCACCCATTCGGTGATGTCAGAGGCACGCTACGAGCAGTTGGTCCAGGCGGTGGTGGACTACGCCATCTATATGCTCGACCCAACCGGCCATGTGGTGTCCTGGAACGCTGGCGCGCAGCGGATCAAGGGCTACGATGCCGATGAGATCATCGGCCAGCATTTCTCGCTGTTCTTCACCGCCCAGGATTGTGCCGACGGCCGCCCGCAACGCTTGCTGCGCCAGGCACTCGAAGAAGGCAAGGCGCAGGACGAAGGCTGGCGCGTGCGCAAGGACGGCACGCAGTTCTGGGCGCTGGCGGCGTTGGATGTGATTCGCGACGCACAAGGCGAGGTCATCGGCCTGGCCAAGGTCACCCGCGACATCACTGATCGCCGCGAGTCGGCCCTGCAGCTCGATGGCATGCGTGCGCAACTGTTCCAGGCGCAAAAGCTCGAGGCCCTGGGGCAACTCACCGGGGGCCTGGCCCATGACTTCAACAACCTGCTGACCATCATCCTCAGCTCTGCGCGGCTTGCCAGCAGCAGCCAGGATCCGGCACGCGTGAGGCGCTTGCTCGAGCATATCCTCGATGCCGGCCAGCGCGGCACCCAGTTGACTCAGCAACTGCTCAGCTTTGCCCGGCATCGGCAACTCAGCATCACGCGCATCGTGCCGGCCGAGGCGATCGATATCATTTGTGGGCTGGCGGAGCACGCATTGCCCCGGGAGATCGAACTGCTACCCCAGTTACAGCCTGACTTGCCGCTGATCGAGGTGGACGCCGGGCAGTTGCAGATGGTCTTGCTGAACCTGGTGTTCAACGCCCGCGACGCCATTGCCGCCACCGGGCAGATCCGTCTGGTGGTCGAAAGTGTGCAGTTGTCCGGGGAGGTGGATGGGTTGTACGGGCAGTTCGTGCGCTTCGATGTGCGTGATGACGGCCAGGGCATCGACCCGCAGGTGCTGCCTCGGATCTTCGAGCCATTCTTCACCACCAAGGCCTTCGGCAAGGGCACTGGCCTTGGCCTGAGTCAGGCCTATGGCTTCGCCCGGCAGAGCAATGGCATGATCGAGGTGTCCAGCCGGCTTGGCGAGGGCACCTGCATGAGCTTGTACCTGCCAGCCAGGACGGGCCCCGATTCGCTTTCGACCGACGGATAGACAGCCATGGTAGAGCAACTGAAGCGACTGGCCACGGGCATCGAGGGGCTCGATGCGCTGCTCAAGGGTGGGCTGGTGGTCGGCGCCTCTTATATCGTTCAGGGGCATCCCGGCTCGGGCAAGACCATCCTGGCCAACCAGCTGGCGTGCAACCATGTGCGTGAGGGTGGTCGGGTCCTGGTGGCGACGTTGCTCAGCGAATCCCATGAACGGTTATTCCAGTATCTGTCGACCCTGAGCTTCTTCGACGCGGCGCTTGTAGGCGACACCATCCAGTTCGTCAGCGCATTCGACACCCTCGAGCAGGACGGCCTGGACGCGGTGGTCAGGCTGTTGCGCCAGGAAATTGCCCGGCAGCAGGCCACCCTGCTGATCGTCGACGGGCTGCTCAACGCCCGCTCCAGGGCGGAAACCAGCCTCGACACCAAAAAATTCGTCTCCGAACTGCAGGGGCATGCGGCGTTTGCCGGCTGCACGTTGCTGCTGCTGACCAGTGCGCGGCTGGACGAGGGTAGCCCCGAGCACACCATGGTCGATGGCGTTATCGAACTTGGCGAGCACCTGGTCGGCAGCACGGCGGTGCGCCATGTCCAGTTGCGCAAGACGCGTGGCAGTGGCGCGTTGTCCGGGCGCCACGAATGCCTGATCACGGAGGCGGGGTTGCAGGTCTACCCGCGCCTGGAGTCGCTGTACAGTCGCCCCAGCCAGGCAGGGGCGCAAACCCTGAGCCGGGTCGCCACGGGTGTTGCCGACCTCGATGCCATGCTCGGTGGCGGGCTGGCCGAGGCGTCGGTGACCCTGCTGATGGGGCCATCAGGCGTAGGCAAGACAGCGCTGGGCATCGCGTTCCTGGCCGCTTCGACCAAGGCTGCGCCGGGGCTGCACTTCGGTTTCTACGAGACGCCGGCGCGGTTGCGCTTGAAGGCTTGCGCGCTGGGTTTCGACCTGCCGGCACTCGAGCGTGAAGGCAGCGTGCAACTGAGCTGGCAATCGACCACCGAAGGCCTGCTGGACCAACTCGGCGCCCAGCTGTTGGCGCAGGTCGAGGCGCTCGGGGCCAGGCGTGTGGTGGTCGACAGCTTGGGAGCGTTCGGCCGACTGGCCCTTGAGCCCGCCCGTCTGAATGGCTTTTTCCGCGCGCTGACCGGCGAATTGCGTGCCCGTGGTGTGACAGTGCTGCTGACCTGGGAGATGCGTGACATCTTCGGTTCGGAGATCACCGCGCCGGCCCCCGACCTGTCGAGCATCGTCGACAACCTGATCCTGATGCGCTTCGCCGAGCTTGACGCGCAACTGCACCGGGCCCTGTCGGTCATCAAGGTGCGTGACAGCGATCACGACCCTGCCCTGCAGGCGTTGAGTCTTGGACCGAATGGCATCAGCCTCGCGCGAGCGTTCGATGGTGCCAGTGGCGTGCTCAGTGGTTCGGCGACACCGCCGGGAGATCGGTGATGGGGTGAACACTATCCTGGTCGTCGATGACGAGTACCTGATTGCCGACATCCTCGGTTTTGCCCTGGAGGATGAGGGTTATCTGGTTGAAAAGGCGAGCAACGGGCGCAAGGCCCTGGAGGCCTTGAAGGAAAAGCGCGTGGACCTGGTAATCACCGACTACATGATGCCGGTGCTCAATGGCGAAGAACTGCTGCAGGCCATACGTGAAGAGCTGAAACTGGCGGACATGCCGGTCATTCTCATGAGCGGCGCTCAAGCCAGCCAGGGCCGGGCCTGCCCCGGGAAGTTCGCGGCCGTGTTCGACAAGCCATTCGACATGGACCGGATGATCGCCACGGTGCGCGAATTGCTGGGCACCTGAGATTCAGGAGAGGCTCCCCGCATGGGCGGGCAATCGATCAGGCGCATCCGTGCGGCATGATGCGGTTGGCTTGCGGGTTACTCGTCGTTGCTTTTTTCGGGCGCGGGGCTACCGGCCTGGATACGCTTGTAGATCTCTTCACGGTGCACCTGGACATCTTTCGGTGCATCGATACCGATCCTCACTTGCATCCCCTTGACGCCCAGAATGGTGACTTTGATGTCATCGTCGATGACGATGCTTTCGCCAACCTTGCGGGTGAGTATCAGCATGTAGTTCTCCTTGGTGATGTAGAAAACCGCCGAGCCAGGTGCTCTGCGGTGGGAGCCTGTCCCTCTTCCTTCTCATTAAAGACGCTTTCGGCGGATAGTAATTCCCCGCCAGACAAATTCTGTCGTCGATCTTTAGTTGCAGGCGCCAGTGGGGCTGCGGCACAACCCCGCGGCAAGGTGCTCGATGGCAAGGATAGGGTGCTTGGTGCCATATGGGAAATTTCTCTATTCGATGAAGTAAATAGTGACCGTCAATGTTCGTCTTGGCGCTCGAGCATCTGCAGGAAACGCAGTAATGCCACTTCTTCGATTTCCAGCCCCTTGCGTGGGCGTGCGCGGGGCAAGGCAGACAGGCGCCCAAGGTGGAAATGCTCGAGGACTGCGGGATGGATGTAGCAGCGTCGGCAGACCGCTGGCGTGTTGCCCAGGCGCGTGGACACTTGGCGGACGATGGCGGCGACTTGGCGGCGAGCCTCGCTATCGGGTTCCCAGGCTAGCGGCTGGAGCAGGTTCAGCGCCAGGCTGCTGCCGGCCCAGGTGCGGTAGTCCTTGGCCGTGAAATCGGCACCGGTCAACTGCTGGAGGAACTGGTTCACCTCGGTGGACCCGATGCCATGGCGCTGCCCCTGTTCGTCCAGGTACTGAAACAAGGCCTGGCCGGGCAACTCCATGCAGCGCTTGACCAGGCCGGCCAGGCGCCGGTCGGTGAGGGTGACGTTGTGCTCGACGCCGCGCTTGCCGCGGAACTGGAAGCGGATACGGCTGCCCTTGACCTGCACATGGCGGGTGTCGAGGGTAGTCAGCCCGTAGGAGCGGTTCTGCCGCAGGTACTGGCGGTTGCCAATGCGGATCAGCGTGGTGTCGAGCAGGCTGATCACCAGCGCCATGACCTTCTCTCGCCCCAGGCCGGGGCAAGCCAGGTGGGCGTCCAGTTGCTTGCGCAGCTTCGGCAGTACCTCGGCAAAAGCCAGCATGCGTGCATATTTATGCTGATCGCGCACTTCGCGCCATTGCGCGTGGTAGCGGTACTGCTTGCGCCCTCGGGCATCGCGGCCGGTGGCCTGCAGATGTCCTTGGGGGTCGGCGCAGATCCACACGTCGGTGTAGGCCGGAGGGATCACCAGGGCGGCGATGCGCGCCAGGGTTTCTTCATCGCGCACCCGCTGGTTCCCGGCGTCGAAATAGTGAAAGCGGTCGCGCCAGCGTCGGCGGGTCAGGCCGGGTTGGCTGTCATCGACATAATGCAGGGCGGCAGGCAACGGGCAATCGGGCATCGGCGCAGTCCATCGAGAACACTCTTGCTGCAATGGACAGCATTGGCCGCGACATTGCTCAGCCCAACAGCGCCACCGACTTTATCTGCGCACACAGCAACTGGCCTGGGCGTACATCGAGCTGGTCCGCCGAATAGCGCGTGATGCGCGCCAGCAGCGCAGTGCCAGAGGCATCCAGGCTGATCAGCACATGGGCCGGGTTTTCCGCCGGGTGGCATTCGCGTACCCGGACCGGCAGGCGGTTGAGAATGCTCGAGGCCCCCTGCGCAGCCAATGCCAGGCTGACATCCCGGGCCTGGACCTGCAGGCGCAGGGTGCTCCCCACCTGCAAGGCGGGGTGGGCGATCCGCAACAGTTGCCCGTCCGCGCCTGGCAGGCGCAGGTCAAAAAGCCCGTAGTGCGGGTCGTGGCCCACCACCACACCTTCGAGCACCACTCCGGCATCCTCGCCCTGGGCCAACGGCAGGTCCAGGCGGGCCAAAGTCTCGCCGATTGGCCCGCTGGCCAGCGCCTTGCCCTGCTCGAGCAGGACCAGGTGGTCGGCCAGGCGCGCGACTTCGTCCTGGGCATGGCTGACATAGATCAGCGGGATATCCAGCTCGTTGTGCAGGCGCTCCAGATACGGAAGGATTTCGCGCTTGCGCGCGCTGTCGAGGGCCGCCAGAGGCTCGTCCATCAGCAACAGTCGCGGGCTGCTGAGCAAGGCTCGGGCGATGCCGACCCGTTGTGCCTCGCCGCCGGACAGCGTGGCCGGCTTGCGCGCCAGCAGGTGGCTGATACCCAGCAACTGGCATGCCTGTTCCTGGCTGATTTTACGGGCCTGGGGAGCAATCCGGCGCCAGCCAAACTCCAGGTTGCCTTGCACCGACAGGTGCGGGAACAGGCTGGCCTCCTGGAACACATAGCCGACCGGGCGTTGGTGTGGTGGGATGAAGCGCCCGCGGCTGCTGTCCTCCCAGACCTCGCCATTGATTTCGATGTACGCGCTGGCGGCCCGTTCCAGGCCGGCCAGGCAGCGCAGGCACGAGGTCTTGCCTGAGCCGGAGTGACCGAACAAGGCACTGATGCCGCGACCGGGCAGCTTCAGGTCGACGTCGAGGGTGAAATCGTCACGCGCGAGCTTCAGGCGTGCCTTTATCGATGCGCTCATTTCAGCTCCAGCCTGGTTTGCCACGGCGGCCGGCATAGAGCATCAGCAGCACCAGGAACGAGAACACCAGCATGGCCCCGGCCAGCCAGTGGGCCTGGCTGTATTCCATGGCCTCGACGTGATCGAAGATCTGCACCGAGACCACGCGGGTCTTGTCGGGAATGTTGCCACCGATCATCAGCACCACGCCGAACTCGCCGACGGTATGGGCGAAACCGAGGATGCTGGCGGTAATGAAGCCGGGGCGAGCCAGGGGCAGCACCACGTTGACGAAGGTGTCCCACGGGCTGGCGCGCAGCGTCGCGGCCACTTCCAGGGGGCGCTGGCCGATGGCGCCGAAGGCGTTCTGCAGTGGCTGCACCACGAAGGGCATCGAATACACCACCGAGCCGATCACCAGCCCGCTGAAGCTGAACACCACGCTGCCCAGGCCGAGGGCCTGGGTGGCCTGGCCGATCCAGCCATGGGGGCCGAGGGCCAGCAGCAGGTAGAAGCCGATTACCGTCGGCGGCAGCACCAGGGGCAGGGCCACCACCGCGCCGATCGGCCCGCGCAGCCATGAGCGGGTACGCGCCAGCCACCAGGCGATGGGCGTGCCCAGCACCAGGAGGATGGCGGTGGTGAGGCTGGCCAGCTTGATGGTCAGCCAGATGGCACCCAGGTCACTGGCGTCGAGGGGCATCAGAGCTCATAGCCATAGGACTTGATCACCGCGGCGGCCTTCGGGCCCTTGAGGTAATCGACCAGGGCCTTGGCGGCCGGGTTGTCCTTGCCTTTGTTGAGGATCACCGCATCCTGGCGGATCGGGTCATGCAGCTCGGCGGGCACGATCCAGGCCGAGCCTTCGCTGACCTTGCCGTCCTTGTAGATCTGCGACAGCGCGACGAAGCCCAGCTCGGCATTGCCGGTGGAGACGAACTGGAAGGCCTGGGTGATGTTCTGGCCCTCGACGATCTTGGCCTTGGTCGCTTCGGTCAGCTTCAGCTTGTCCAGCACCTGGGTGGCTGCCAGGCCATAGGGCGCGGCCTTGGGGTTGGCGATGGACAGGTGCTTGTACTCGTTCTTCTTCAGCACGTCACCCTTGGCGTCGACATAGCCTGGCTTGGCCGACCACAGCGCCAGGGTGCCGATGGCATAGGTGAAGCGCGAGCCTGCAACGATTTCCTTTTCCTGTTCCAGCTTGGCCGGGGTGCTGTCGTCGGCGGCGAGGAATA
Source organism: Pseudomonas sp. BJa3 (assembly GCF_026343815.1). Classification (NCBI taxonomy): domain Bacteria; kingdom Pseudomonadati; phylum Pseudomonadota; class Gammaproteobacteria; order Pseudomonadales; family Pseudomonadaceae; genus Pseudomonas; species Pseudomonas sp. BJa3. Next base: position 292,376 of record NZ_JAOXMC010000007.1, read on the forward strand.
CCTCGAATGGCGCGCCGTTCTTGATCTGTGCGTAGAACTGGCCGGTGGCGCCGTAGGCAGCGACCAGCTTGTGGCCGGTGTCCTTCTCGAAATCCTTGGCGATGGCCTGGATGGGCGCTGTGAAGTTGGCCGCGACGGCGACCTGGACTTCATCGGCCCAGGCGCTGTTGAGGCAGATCAGGCTGGCAAGGGCGCTGGCGGCCATATGGGACAAGCGAATACGCATGAAGACGGCTCCTGGGGATTATCGTTATGTTGCGAAATATATAGCGATAAGCCGTCTTTCGGGAAGGGGCTGGCATGATTCACCGTGGGGCAAGCCTTGTCGTGGCGCTGCGTGGCAGCGGCGCACGGCCGCTCCCACGCAGATGATGCTGAACGCTAGCGGCCGCGCGCAGTTCCGCGATCGTCGCTACGCTGCCAACCGCCCGCCGGCAATCGCCTCCGAAGCCGCCAGCATCGCCCGCAGCAGCACCGCGCAGCCGGCCGCGAGGTCCTCGGGGGCGGCGTTCTCGATTTCGTTGTGACTGATCCCGCCCTCGCACGGCACGAAGATCATCCCGGCCGGGCCCAGTTCCGCGAGGAAGATTGCGTCGTGCCCGGCGCCGCTGACTATGTCCATGTGCGCCAAGCCCAGGTTGCGCGCCGAATCACGCACCGCCTCGACGCAGCCTTTGTCGAAGTACAGGGCCGGGAAGTCGGCGGTGGGCACCAGGTCGTATTCCAGCCCATGCTTGGCCGTGGTGGCCTCGATCACCTGGCGCACCTCGGCGATCATCGACTCCAGTCGCTGGCCTTCCAGGTGACGGAAGTCCAGGGTCATGCGCACTTCGCCGGGGATCACGTTGCGCGAGCCGGGGTAGGCCTGCAGGCAACCGACGGTGCCGCAGGCATGGGGCTGGTGGGCGAGGGCGCTGCTGTTGACCGCCTCGACCACGGCGGCGGCACCGACCAGGGCGTCCTTGCGTAGGTGCATCGGGGTGGGGCCGGCGTGGGCCTCGACGCCGCGCAGGGTCAGGTCGAACCACTTCTGGCCGAGGGCGCCGAGCACCACGCCGATGGTCTTGTGCTGGTCTTCGAGGATCGGGCCCTGTTCGATATGCGCCTCGAAGTAGGCGCCGACCGGGTGGCCGGACACGGCGCGGCTGCCGGCGTAGCCGATGGCGTTCAATGCCTCGCCGACGCTCACGCCCTGGGCGTCGCGCTTGGCCAGGGTCTGCTCGAGGGTGAACTTGTTGGCGAACACCCCCGAACCCATCATGCACGGGGCGAAGCGCGAGCCTTCCTCGTTGGTCCACACCACCACCTCCAGCGGCGCTTCGGTTTCCACGCCGAGATCATTGAGGGTGCGGATCACCTCCAGCCCGGCCATCACGCCGAAGCAGCCGTCGAACTTGCCGCCGGTGGGCTGGGTGTCGATATGGCTGCCGGTCATCACTGGCGGCAGCTTGGCGTTGCGCCCGGGGCGGCGGGCGAAGATGTTGCCGACCGCGTCGATGCTCACCGTGCAACCGGCTGCTTCGCACCACTGCACGAACAAGTCGCGGGCCTGGCGATCAAGATCGGTCAGCGCCAGGCGGCATACGCCGCCCTTGGGCGTGGCGCCGAGGCGGGCCAGCTCCATCAGCGATTGCCACAGGCGGTTACTGTCGATGTGGCGTTGGCTGGATTGCACGATTTCCTTGGCGGGGGTGGTCATGGGGTGTCTCCTCAGGCTGTTATTTTTACCATCACGTGGGAGCGGGCTTGCCCCGCAATGCGGCGCATCAGGGCAGCGGCTTGGCCAGCCGCGCCGGGCCGCGCACCGCGATGCCGCCGAGGGCGTAGTAGAGCCCGCCGCCGAGCAGCGAGCCGGTGAACCAGCCGTAGTCGTAGAACCAGCTGAAACTGCTGTTGCCGATGGCCATCACGGTCAGCGCCACCGGTACGCCGAAGGCGATGAACCCGGCCCAGTTCCACGCCGGATACACGTCGTCGCGGTACAGCCCGGCGAGGTCCAGCTGCTGGCGGCGGACCAGGAAGTAGTCCACCACCATGATCCCGGCGATCGGCCCGAGCAGGCTGGAATAGCCCAGCAGCCAGTTGGAGTACACGCTCTCCAGGCTCAGGTCGGAGACGATCCAGCCGAGCTTCTTGAGCAGCTCGTGGCCCATCAGCGCCAGGCCGATGAAACCGGTCAGCCAGACCGCGCGGCTGCGCCCGATCAGGCGCGGGGCGATGTTCTGGAAGTCGTTGGTGGGCGAGACGATGTTGGCCGCGGTGTTGGTCGACAGCGTCGCGATGATGATCAGCGCCATGGCCAGGGCCACCCAGCCGGGGCTCTGGATATGGCCGATCAGGCTCACCGGGTCGGACACCGTCTGGCCCACCAGCGAGGCGGAGGCGGCGGTCATGATCACGCCCAGGGCGGCGAACAGGAACATGGTCAGCGGCAGGCCGAAGATCTGCCCGAGAATCTGGTCCTTCTGGCTTTTCGCGTAGCGGCTGAAATCGGGGATGTTCAGCGACAGCGTGGCCCAGAAACCGACCATGGCGGTGAGCCCGGCGCAGAAGTAGCTGACCACGCTGGCGCCCTCGGGGCGTTTGGGCGGCTGCGCGAGCAGCTCGCTCATCGACATGTGCGGCAGCGCCCAGAACAACAGGCCGACACCGACCGCCACCAGCAGGGGGGCAGAGAGCGTCTCCAGCCACTTGATCGACTCGGCGCCGCGCAGCACCACCCACAGGTTCAGCGACCAGAACAGCATGAAACCGATCACCTCGCCAGTGCCGCCCAGTGCTTTCCACTCGGGGAACAGCGAACCGAGGAACAGGTGGATGGCCAGCCCGCCGAACATCGTCTGGATGCCGAACCAGCCGCAGGCCACCACGGCGCGGATCAGGCATGGCACGTTGGAGCCGAAAACGCCGAACGAGGCGCGTAGCAGCACCGGGAACGGGATGCCGTACTTGGTGCCGGGGAAGGCGTTGAGGGTCAGCGGGATGAGCACGATGAGGTTGGCCAGCAGGATCGCCAGCAGCGCCTCGCCGACACTCAGGCCGAAGTAGGCGGTGAGCACGCCACCGAGGGTGTAGGTGGGCACGCAGATGGACATGCCCACCCACAACGCGGTGATGTGCCACTTGTTCCAGGTGCGCTGGTGCACCTTGGTCGGGGCGATGTCGTGGTTGTAGCGGGGGCTGTCGAGGACGTCGCTGCCGGCGTCGAGCTCGTACAGGCCATGCTGCTCGACCACATGTGATCTGCTCTGTTGCATGGGGTTCTCCAGGTCTTTTTCTTGTAGTTGTCGCTCATCGGGCTGACGCGATGGCCGGAGTACACACACCACCAGTACTGCACCTCCGGCCCGGCCAGGCGGTTATGGCCTGCGTTTTCAACAAACGTGCCGGGAAAGCCCGCGCCTTCCCGGCGGGCCGCCGCCGACCGGAGGTAACTCACTGACCTGCAAAGGTATTCATAAACACGGCAGGCGAAGCGGGAGCGCCCGCGCATGCCGTCTGTCTGGCCGGTCCATCACCCGCGTGATTCAAACGGGTGCAACCTGGAAAACCACCGGCGCGGCCTGCGCCATCCAGCCAGGAAACAAACACCTGATTTTGCGTAGAAAATCTTGACCAATTTGGCTTCCTGTCAAGTGCGTCAAAATGGTGAGGGGGTGTAACTTTTTGGTGATTTGTTAAATAAACCATTAAAAATCAGTTATTTAGTGTTTTTAATGGTTGCATATATTTTTTCTTGATCAATATCCGATCAGATACTAGCCTCGATTCTTGTCAGGCCTGACAGGATTGATGAACTCACCTCCAGCGCCCGGCCAACACAATTCCAAGAACCGGCCAGAAGACCGGTCAGCCTGCGAGGAAGACGGCATGTCCCTGTTGATCCGTGGCGCCACTGTGGTTACCCATGAAGAGAGCTACCCCGCCGATGTCCTGTGTGCCGATGGCTTGATCCGTGCCATCGGCAAAGACCTCGAAGCCCCCACCGACTGCGAGATCCTCGACGGCAGTGGCCAGTACCTGATGCCTGGCGGCATCGACCCGCACACCCACATGCAGCTGCCGTTCATGGGCACGGTGGCCAGCGAGGACTTCTTCAGCGGCACTGCCGCTGGCCTGGCCGGCGGCACCACCTCGATCATCGACTTCGTCATCCCCAACCCGCAGCAGTCGCTGCTCGAGGCCTTCCACACCTGGCGCGGCTGGGCGCAAAAGAGCGCCAGCGACTACGGCTTCCACGTCGCCATCACCTGGTGGAGCGAACAGGTCGCCGAGGAGATGGGCGAGCTGGTCGCCCAGCATGGGGTGAACAGCTTCAAGCACTTCATGGCCTACAAGAACGCGATCATGGCCGCCGACGACACCCTGGTGGCCAGCTTCGAACGCTGCCTGCAACTGGGCGCGGTGCCCACGGTGCACGCCGAAAACGGCGAGCTGGTCTATCACCTGCAGCAAAAATTGCTCGCCCAGGGCCTGACCGGCCCCGAGGCACACCCGCTGTCGCGTCCGTCCCAGGTCGAAGGGGAGGCCGCCAGCCGCGCCATCCGTATCGCCGAAACCCTGGGCACGCCGCTGTATCTGGTGCATGTCTCCAGCCGCGAGGCGCTGGATGAGATCACCTATGCCCGGGCCAAGGGCCAGCCGGTGTACGGCGAGGTGCTGCCGGGGCATCTGCTACTCGACGACAGCGTTTACCGTGATCCGGACTGGGCCACCGCCGCCGGCTATGTGATGAGCCCGCCATTCCGCCCGCGCGAGCACCAGGACGCGCTGTGGGGTGGCCTGCAGTCGGGCAACCTGCACACCACGGCCACCGATCACTGCTGCTTCTGCGCCGAGCAGAAGGCCATGGGCCGCAATGACTTCAGCCGGATCCCCAACGGCACCGCCGGCATCGAGGACCGCATGGCGGTGCTGTGGGACGCCGGGGTGAACAGCGGGCGCCTGTCGATGCACGAATTCGTCGCGCTGACTTCCACCAACACCGCGAAGATCTTCAATCTGTTCCCGCGCAAGGGCGCGATCCGTGTCGGCGCCGACGCCGATCTGGTGCTGTGGGATCCGCAGGGCAGCCGTACCATCAGCGCCCAGACTCACCACCAGCGGGTCGATTTCAACATCTTCGAAGGCCGCACGGTGCGCGGCATCCCCAGCCACACCATCAGCCAGGGCAAGGTGCTCTGGGCCGATGGCGACCTGCGCGCCGAGCCGGGCGCGGGGCGTTACGTGGAGCGCCCAGCCTATCCGTCGGTGTACGAGGTGCTGGAGCGGCGTGCCGAACGGCAGAAACCGACGCCGGTTCAGCGCTGAAGCAGTTGGGGCTGCTGCGCAGCTCTATCGCCGGCAAGCCGGCGATACGGGCGCAAGGCGCCCCCTGATAACCACACACATGTTCCTGTTGACTGCCATCCCCCCAGAACGGACCGGCGCCTGACCACCGCCGCCTCCAATAAAAACGAGAGAGGCTACAACCGTGATCGATGCCCTGAACCACTTGCCGCGCCCCCGCGCCGGCGCCGACCAGCTGGCCGAGGCCTTCAGCGACCTCGCGCCCCCACTCACCGCCCGTCAGGCCGCAGTCGAGAGTGCACGCTGCCTGTACTGCTACGACGCGCCGTGCGTCAATGCGTGCCCCAGCGAGATCGACATCCCTTCGTTCATCCACCGTATCAGCGACGAGAACCTGCAAGGCGCCGCCGAGCGCATTCTCTCGGCCAACATCCTCGGCGGCAGCTGTGCCCGGGTTTGCCCCACCGAGATCCTTTGCCAGCAAGCCTGCGTGCGCAACAACGCCCAGGAGTGCGCTCCGGTGCTGATCGGCCAATTGCAGCGCTACGCCCTGGATCATGCCGACTTCACCGAGCATCCGTTCCAGCGTTCGCCGGCCAGCGGCAAGCGCATCGCCGTGGTCGGCGCCGGCCCCGCCGGGTTGTCCTGCGCGCACCGGCTGGCGATGCACGGCCACGACGTGATGATCTTCGAGGCGCGGGAAAAGGCCGGCGGTCTCAACGAATACGGTATCGCCCGCTACAAGCTGGTGGACGACTACGCCCAGCGTGAAGTGGAGTTCCTGCTGGGCATTGGCGGAATCGAGATCCGCCATGGCCAGCGCCTGGGCGGCAACCTGTCGTTGGCCGAGCTGCATGGCCAGTACGACGCGGTGTTCCTCGGCCTGGGCCTGGGGGCCGTGCGCCAGCTGGGCCTGGCGGACGAAGACGCGCCGGGCCTGCTTGCCGCCACCGACTATATCCGTGAATTGCGCCAGGCTGACGACCTCGCCCAGCTGCCGCTGGCCGACCGCTGCCTGGTGCTCGGCGCTGGCAACACCGCCATCGACATGGCCGTGCAGATGAGCCGCCTGGGCGCCCGCGACGTCAACCTGGTGTATCGCCGCGGCGAAGCCGACATGGGCGCCACCGGCCATGAGCAGGAAATTGCCAAGCACAACCAGGTACGCCTGCACACCTGGGCCCGGCCCGATGCCGTGCTGCTGGATGATGCCGGGCGCGTGCGCGGCATGCGCTTTGCGCGCACGCAATTGATCGACGGACGCCTGGGCGATACCGGCGAAACCTTCGAGCTGGCTGCCGACGCGATCTTCAAGGCCATCGGCCAGCGCTTCGATGAGCAAGGCCTCGGCGATCCGCTGGCGGCGCAACTGGCCCGCGACGGCGAGCGCATCCAGGTGGACGCGCACATGCGCACCTCCATCCCCGGCATCTACGCCGGCGGCGACTGCACCGCCCTGGGCCAGGACCTCACCGTCCAGGCGGTGCAACATGGCAAGCTGGCCGCCGAAGCCATCCATGCCCAACTCATGCTCAATGTGGAGGCTGCGTAAATGGCCGACCTGTCCATCGTATTCGCCGGCATCAAGGCACCCAATCCATTCTGGTTGGCCTCCGCACCACCCACTGACAAGGCCTACAACGTGGTCCGCGCCTTCGAGGCCGGCTGGGGTGGTGTGGTATGGAAGACCCTGGGCGAGGACCCGGCGGCGGTCAACGTGTCGTCGCGCTACTCGGCGCACTACGGCGCCAACCGCCAGGTGCAGGGCATCAATAACATCGAGCTGATCACCGACCGTTCGCTGGAGATCAACCTGCGCGAGATCACCCAGGTGAAGAAGGACTGGCCCGATCGTGCGCTGATCGTGTCGCTGATGGTGCCGTGCGTCGAAGAATCCTGGAAGTTCATCCTGCCGCTGGTGGAAGCCACCGGCGCCGACGGCATCGAACTTAACTTCGGCTGCCCCCACGGCATGCCCGAGCGCGGCATGGGCGCCGCCGTCGGCCAGGTGCCCGAGTATGTGGAAATGGTCACCCGCTGGTGCAAGACCCATTGCACGCTGCCGGTGATCGTCAAGCTCACCCCCAATATCACCGACATCCGCCAGTCGGCGCGCGCTGCCCACCGGGGCGGGGCGGACGCGGTGTCGTTGATCAACACCATCAACTCGATCACCAGTGTCGACCTGGACCGCATGGTTGCCCACCCCATCGTCGGCGACCAGAGCACCCACGGCGGCTACTGCGGCTCGGCGGTCAAGCCGATCGCCCTGAACATGGTCGCCGAGATTGCCCGCGACCCTGAGACCCGCGGACTGCCGATCTGCGGCATCGGCGGTATCGGCACCTGGCGTGACGCCGCCGAGTTCATTGCCCTGGGCAGCGGCGCGGTGCAGGTCTGCACCGCAGCGATGCTGCATGGCTTTCGCATCGTCGAAGACATGCAGGACGGCCTGGCGCGCTGGATGGACCAGCATGGCCACCGGAGCCTCGAGGCGTTTCGTGGCCAGGCCGTGGGGCATACCACCGACTGGAAGTACCTGGATATCAACTACAAGTCGGTGGCGCATATCGACCAGGACGCCTGCATTGGCTGCGGGCGCTGCCACATCGCCTGCGAGGACACCTCGCACCAGGCCATCGCCAGCACCCTGAAGGCCGACGGCACCCACGCCTACAGTGTGATCGAGGCCGAGTGCGTGGGCTGCAACCTGTGCCAGATCACCTGCCCGGTGCAAGGTTGCATCGACATGCAGGCGCAGGACACCGGCAAGCCGTACATGAACTGGACGCAGGATCCGCGCAACCCCTATCGCGAGGCGGGTTGAGGTCGCTGGGACGCCGACCTCACGCAGGTCTCTCGTGGGAGATTTGGTCTAACCACTCTGACCACTGCGCAAGGTCTGCTCGATCACCTCGACGAACGCCCGCACCAGCGGACTGCGCTCGTGCCTGCGCGTCAGTACCAGCAGCGGCGCGCAGGCGCCGGGCTCGGCCAACGGCAGGTAGGACACGCCACGCCTGACCAAGGACCGGGTGCACTGCGGTACCACCGCGACGCCGCGGCCCGCAGCGACCAGGGCGATGATCGAGGTGATCTGCCGGCCGCTCGGAGCCGGCCGTGGCGTCAGCCCGTGGCGGCGGTACAGGCCGAGGATGATTTCGTTCAAGCCCGAGCCGTAATCCGCGGGGAAGGTGATCAGCGGCAGTTCGCCGAGCTCGGCCAGGTTGACCTGCAACTGCCCGGCGAGGGGGCTGTCGCTGGGAACGGCCGCGACCAGCGGCTCGTTGTCCAGGCAGATGGCCTGGACCTGAGGGTTGTCGCCCGGCGGGTGCATGCGGCTCATACCGATATCCAGGCGGCCTTCGATCAGTTGCGTCCACTGGGTGCTGGAAGCACCTTCCTCCACATTCAACTGCACATCCGGGTACTTCGAGCAGAACGCCTGGATGGTATGGCTGAAGGTGTCCGAGAGGGCGATCGAACTGGCGTAGCCCACCGTCAGTTGGCCGGCCGAGCCCGCCGCCAGCTTGCTGGTGATCACTGTGGTCAGGTCGACCTGCTCGAGCACGCCGCGAGCGTAGGGCAGCAGGTGACGGCCCGCGGTGGTCAGGCTGACATTGCGGGTGCTGCGGTCGAACAGGCGAAACCCAAGCTCAGTCTCCAGTGCCGATATCTGTCGCGTCAGCGGCGGCTGGGCCATGTGCAGGCGCGCAGCCGCACGGCCGAAATGCAATTCCTCGCTCACAACCAGGAAACAGCGCAGTCGGCGCAAATCCATGATGTTCTTCCTTGAGTATCAATCGGTCGGCAATAGGTATTGGATCCAAAATTCGTCCTACCTTATAAACATGTAAAAATTTTTTACGAGTGTTTGCATGCGTTTTTCCGCCGACTTCCCCCGGATTGCCCTATTTCTTGGCGGATGTGCCGCATTTCTAAACCTGTATTCCACCCAAGGCCTGCTTACTGAATTGACCCGTGCCTTTGCGGTCACGCTGCGACAGGCCAGCTGGAGCATCACCGTGACGATCCTGGTCGTGGCCTTGACCGCGCCTTTTGTCGGCTGGCTGACGGCTCGGGGTGAACAGCATCGGGTCATCGCCGGGGCGGCGCTGTTGCTGGCGCTGCCGGCGTTGTTGGCGGCGTGGGCGGGCAGCTTTGGTGAATTCCTGCTGTGGCGTTCGGTGCAGGGGTTGTTCATCCCGATGGTGTTCGCCACCAGCGTGGCCTACATCGGCGCGCGCTGGCAGGGCGGTGCCGTGACCGAAATGACCAGCGTCTATGTTGCCGGCACGATCTTCGGCGGTTTCTGCGGGCGTTTCCTCACCGGCCTGGTCACCGAGCTTGCCGACTGGCGTGTGGGATTGACGGTCCAGGCAGGGCTCAGCCTGACGGTTGCGCTGGGCATCGTGCTGTTGTTGCCGCGCAATCCGCCAGCGGCCCGGCGTGAGCCGCTGGCGCTTGGCGAGCTTGCCAGCAGGCCGCTGCTGGGGGCCTATGCCGTGGGGTTCTGTGTCTTGTTCGCCCAGGTCGCGACTTTCACCTATGTGGGCCTGCACCTGAGCGAGGCCCCGTTCGCCCTGGGCACTGCAGCGCTGGGTGCCATCTACGCAGTGTTCCTGCTGGCGCTTGTGGTGGTGCCGCTGGCCGGACGCCTGAGCAAGGCGCGACCCCATGCCGACCTGGTGCGGGTGGCCGGATACCTGGGCATCGCCGGCTCGGCCCTGACCCTTTCCCCGTCGCTATGGTTGATCGTGCTGGGCCTGGCGCTCAGCTCCACCGGCGTGTTTCTCGCCCAGGCCGCTGCCAATGCCTTCATCACCGCCCAGGCACCACGGCAGAAATCCGCCGCGGTCGGTCTGTACCTGAGCTGCTACTACCTGGGTGGCAGCTTCGGCGCCTTCGTGCCCGGCGGGCTGTGGGAACGCTGGGGCTGGGGCGGCTGCGTCGCCCTGATCGTGGTGTTCCAGCTGCTGCCGCTGCTGATCGCGCGGGGCAGCTGGCGGGTGGCGCCGGTCCGCGGGCCGGCGGTCCAGCCATTGCAATGAATCGTTTCCTCAACGCGCTACATCATCATCAAACAAGGAAAAGAGTGAGATGACCGTGAGTAACTTGCCGACCGTGCACAGCCAGTTGCTGAGTGTGATTGAACCGGTGTTGCAGGAGATGCCTGCCGGCGTGCTGAAACAGGCGCTATGGGATGAGTTCCGCAACCAGGAGGCCGCGCTGGTCGACATCGAGGAGGCGTTCCAGGTGCTGACTTCGCGCCGCCATGGCGCTGCGGCGTTACGCAAGTTCTTCGCCAGCTGGTCGAAGACCAACAACTCGGCCGCCAGCGTCTCCGGCCTGGCCAATCGCTTGACCCTGCTGGCGCGTTCCGAGCAGGGCAGCGCCGCCGCGCAGCAGATCTACCAGGTGTGCGGCAGCCTGCAGCGAATCACCGACGAGGACCTGGGGGCGCTGGGCAACATCTTGCATGCCGACCTGTTCTACAACATGGCCACGCCACTGTGTGGCGACGACCAGTGGCTGCTCAAGGAAAACTGCCTGCCGTCGGCGCAGGCGTTCAAGGACTGGACCGATACCCGCCGTCTGCGTGACCGTGACCTGCTCCAGGGCCTGCTGACCACGCTGGTGCATGAGGTCTACACCCACGGTGAGGTGGAGTACATCCATCCGTTGTACACCCGCTGGTTCGAGCGCGACATGGGGATCCCGCCCGAGCAGGTGCGCAAGACCGTGGCGTGGGTCACCGTGCACACCGGGGGTACCGAGAGCAATCATTTCGCCCACGCGGTCGAGGCGGTCGAGGCATTCGTCAAGGCCATGGGTATCGCCGTGGACAGGGCTACGGCCCGTGAAGTCTTTGCCCAATACCTGCAGCGCAAGGCCGAGGTGATGCGCGACTGCGCCGCCTGCCTGATCTGACCGGCTGAGTCCCGCCTGAAAGACGCCTGCCATGTTCCCCGACATGGCAGCGCTTTCGCACGCCTTGCAAACCACCTGCATGGGCTAGGTGGGGAGTATCAATAACGACTGAATCGGTATTGGCATCGGCCGCCGACTCCTCAGCAGAATCAGTGGTGAGCCTGGCCCTGGTGCCTGGTCACTTTCTGACTTATGCAAGCACGCAAGGAACGCCTCATGCAGCTGATCGTCTTCTGCCCACCCAAGATCATTCTCCAGCACAGCGCGCAAAGCTGGGCCGACGCCCTAGGGCCGGGAGGCATGCTGCTGAGCTGCAACTCCCGCGCCCAGGAAATCACCGCGCATCTTGGCGATCAAGTGGTGTACCGGTTGTTCGACTATTTCAACGACAACGCGCTGGTCGAGGTGGATGTCCATGACATGGCCCGCGAGATGCGCGATCCGTTGTGCGTGGCACTGGCCGAGATCGATGTGCTGCGGGTGGCGCGCATCAACGACCGGCTGGGTGTCAGCCAGGGCGCCGAGGGGCGCGCTATGTTCTATCGCGACAAGTTCTTCATGAAGCAGAGGGCCCGCGACCGTGGTTTCGCCGTCGCCGACATGGCGCCGCTGACCCATGCCACCGCAGCGATCCAGTTCAGTGAGCAGCACGGCTTCCCGGTGGTGGTCAAACCGCGCGATGGTCGTGGCTCGAACGGCGTGGAAGTACTCAGGGACATGTCGCAGCTTCGCCAGTGGCTGGCTGCGCGTGGCGCCACCACCTTCCACAACCTGATGATCGAGCGCTATGTGCGGGGCAGCCACTACATCGTCAACGGCCTTTACATCGACGGCAAGCCGATCCTTGTGTCGCCTGTGCGGGTGATGACCTCGGCGCTGGACTTCCTCGGCGGCAAGGCCCACGACCTGCACATGCTCGATGCCAGCAATCCGATGCGCGACAAGCTGGTGCGCTATGCCCGTGCGCTGGTCGAGGATGTGCTGCCTTCCGAGCCGACCCTGCTGTTCCACCTTGAGCTGTTCGTCATCGACACGGGCGAGATTGTCCTGTGCGAAATCGCCTCGAGGCTGGGCGGGGTGTTCTTCAACCAGGAGATCAGCCATGCCTGGGGCCTGGACCCGCGCATGACCTTCCTGCGCGCGCTGCGCGATCCCGCGTATCGTCCGGCGTCCATGATCGAACCGCGGCAGATGGTCGGGCACATCAGCATTCCACCGCGAGTCGGCCTGTTGCGCGAGGTGCCGAGCGACTGCCCGCTCGACGGCGTGCTGGAGTACCGCATATCGGCGAGCAGGATGACCGCCTACCGGTCGATGGAGTTCACCAACTCGGAAATCCTCAATGCCATCGTCGCCGGGCGCAACGAGCGTGAGCTGCAACTGCGGCTTGGCGAAGTCGAGCGCTGGTTCCACGAAAGCTGCGACTGGGCGGGCAACGAAGCGGCCGCCGTCTAGCCGCCTGACTGTCCTGTTCCTCAATCACTTTTGCTGACCGTGCCGCCAGTCGGGACGGTCATGCCTGCAGACAGGTGACGATGCCATGAAACCTTTGATCGAGAGCCTCATCCCCATTCCGGTCGCGGCCCTGGGGGCCTGGCTGGGATTTCTCAGCGGACTGCCGCTCGGTGAACTGATCGGCGCCATCTGCGCGGTCACGGCGCTGAGCAAGTGGGGCGTGCGCATGCGCATGCCATTCCCGTTCGTGGCCACCGTGCAGTTGCTGTTGGGGATCAGTGTCGGCTCCACGGTCACCGCCTCGATGATGCACGAGCTCACTGACTTCAGCATTCTGCTCGGGCTGCTGGTGTGCATGACCACACAGATCCTGGTGGGCTACAACTGGCTGCGCCGCATGGAGAAGTGGGGCCATATCGAAAGCCTGCTCAGTGCCATTCCCGGCGCCATGGCGGCGGTGATGACGGTGTCGGGGGAGGAGGGGCCGGCCTCTGGCCGAATCGCCTTCGTGCATATCGTCCGATTGTTGGCGCTGTTGCTGGTGGTGACGCTGATCGCAGGCGGGCATGGCGACAGTGCGGTGCCGGCCACCGGCACCCTGGGCGACTACCTGCGGATCGTCCCGGTGGCGCTGGTCGCGGTCGCCGCCGGCTATCTGCTGGAGCGCTTCGATGTGCCCGCGCCGTACATGCTTACCGGCCTGGTCTGTGCGGCCGCCGTCAACATCGGCATGCCGTCGGTCAACCTGCACGTGCCCGACCCGGTGGCGATGGTGGCGTTGATCCTGCTGGGTGGCTTGATCGGTATCCGCCTGCGCGACATCACCTTGGGAGACGTACTGCGATACGTGCGTGCTGGCCTGGTGGTGACCACGCTGACGTTTTGCACCACCTTGCTGGTGGCCGCGCTCGCCGCCCAGCTCACCGGCAAACCTTTCCTGGCGCTGTTCATGTCCTGGGTGCCGGGCGGTGTCGAGGTGATGACCGCGGCCGCCCTGTTGCTCAAGCTCGATCCTGCCTTCGTCATGCTCAACCACGTGGTGCGCATGTCGATCATTCATATCTCTCCGGCGTTCCTGCCCAAGCGGTTGCTCCAGCCCGAACCGGTTACCGATGCACCGCGCAACTGAACCTTCGATCACAAGGACCTGATCTCGATGACCGCTGCAATCGCCATTCATGATCCGACCCTGCGCGACGGCAACCATGCCGTCTCCCATTCGTTGAGCCTGGAAGATATCGCCGCCTATTGCCGTGCAGTCGACGGCTGCGGCCTGAGCGTGGTCGAGGTCGGCCACGGCAATGGCCTGGGAGCATCGTCCCTGCAGTTGGGGCTGGCCCGCCACGCCGACACCGAGATGCTCGAGACCGCGCGCGCCAACCTCAGTCGCACGCGCCTGGGCATCCACATGATTCCAGGCTTCGCCAGGCTGGACGATATCGATACCGCGCTGCGGATCGGTGTCGAGGTGTTGCGCATCGCCTCCCATTGCACCGAGGCGAGCGTGACCGAAAGCTATATCGAGCATGCGCGCGCCAACGGCGCGTATGTGCATGGCGTACTGATGATGTGCCACATGGCCAGCCCCGAGCGGTTGCTCGAGGAGGCGACGAAACAACAGGGCTATGGTGCCAACGCCATCGTGCTGATGGATTCGGCTGGCCACCTCGATCCGGACAGCACCCGTGAGCGGATTGCCTTGCTCAGCAGCGAACTGTCGATTCCGGTGGGCTTCCATGGCCACAACAACCTGGGCCTGGCCATCGCCAACTCGCTGGCCGCGGTCCAGGCCGGGGCGACGATCGTCGACGGCTGCATGCGCGGCTTCGGTGCCGGTGCCGGCAACACCCAGCTGGAGACCCTGTGCGCGGTGCTTGAGCGTTACCGCTTCGCCACCGGCGTGGACATTTTCGCCCTGTGCCGCGCCATCGAGCAGTTGGAGAGCATCGCCCCGGTCAGCACGCCCACGGTCGTCAAGACCGCCAACCTGATCAGTGGCCTGTACGGCGTGTGCAGTGGTTTCGAAAAACATGTCGCGCGCGCCGCCAGCGAGTTCGGCGTCGAACCACGGCGAATCTACGAAGCCCTGGCCCAGTGCAATGCGGTGGCTGGCCAGGAAGACCTGATCATCTCGGTGGCCAGCCGCCTTTCGCAACCTTCCGTTGCCTGACTCTGGAGTGCGTTCATGTCCCTGAAAACCGCCATCATCGGCAGCGGCAACATTGGCTGCGACATCCTGTGCAAGGTCCTGGCCCATCCGGACCTGGACTGCACGCTGGTCGCCGGACGCTCCCCACACTCAGCGGGCCTTGCCTTCGCTCGTGAGCGCGGGGTCGCCATCACCGCCGACGGTATCGAAGGTCTGTTCGCCCGAATCGGCGAGTTCGACCTGGTGTTCGACGCCACCTCGGCCGCCGACCATGAGCGCCATGCGCCGCGCCTGATCGAGGCCGGCAAGGTGATCATCAACCTCACCCCGGCAGCCCTGGGTCAACTGTGCGTGCCTTCGCTCAACGGCCTGGAGCTGACCGGAGCGAGCAACGTCAACATGATCACCTGTGGTGGCCAGGCCTCGATCCCGCTGGCAGCCGCCATCGCCCGGGCCAACCCGGGGGTGCGCTACATCGAGGTGGTGTCGTCGATCAGCGCCGAAAGCGCAGGCCCCGCCACCCGCCGCAACCTGAGCAACTACATCACCACCACCGAGCAGGCGCTGCGTCGCTTCACCGGCTGCACTCAGGTCAAGGCGATCCTTAACATCAACCCGGCCAAGCCCAATGTCTACATGCAGACGGCGGTCTCGGCACTGATCGCCCAAGTCGACCTGGCCGCCACCCGACGCGAGGTGGAGCGGGCCGTGGCGCTGGTGCGCGAGGCCGTTCCGGGCTACGAGGTGATCGTCGACCTGCACTACAGCGAAGGCCGCCTGTTCACCATGGTGCGGGTCGAGGGGGCGGGGGACTACCTTGATCCGAGTGCCGGCAATCTCGACATCATCACCGCGACGGCCACCCACATGGCTGCGCTCATGGCGCGTGGTCGCTCTGCCGTGCGCGCCGCTTGAAACGGAATTTCTGGAGAATCCTGCATGCCTTCGCTTTCACCAGATCTGGAATTCGCTCGATTCTGTCCGATCCTCGGGGTGGCGCAGAAGGTCAGTGAAGCGCCACAACCGGTCATCGACCTTGGGGTCGGCGTACCTGGCTTTTTGCCGGCGCCCCATATCGTCGAGGCGGCGGTGCGGGCGGCCCACGAGGACACCGGTGGCTATGGCGCCAGTCGTGGCGACCCGGCGTTGCTCAAGGCTTACCTTGGCTACCTGCGTCGCCTTGGCCATACGCATTTCGACGAGCGCAACCTGGTCGCGGGCCTCGGCGCCAAGCACCTGTTGTTCAGCGTGCTGCGGGCGATCATCCGACCGGGGGACAAACTGCTGGTCTCGACCCCGTGCTGGCCAACCTATTTCGATATCGCCGAACTGGTCGGGGCGGATGTCGTCGATGTGCGCTGCACCGCGCACAGCGGCTACAAGATGTCCCCCCAGGCGCTGGAACAGGCCCTCGACGAACAGGTGCGGGTGGTGCTGCTCAATTCCCCCGGGAACCCTACGGGCGCTGTGTATTCGGCCGAGGAGCTCCAGGGGCTGGCACAAGTCCTGCGCAAACATGACGTCTGGATCATTTGCGATGACGTCTACCAGCGCTTCGTCTATGACATGGACAGCTGTCCCGACCTGCTGACGGTGGCGCCGGATCTTGCCGGGCGCATCATCAAGATCGACAGTGTTTCCAAGCTCTACGGCATGCCGGGGTGGCGGGTCGGCTTGCTGGCGGCGGATCGACGCATCGCCGATGCGGTCACCACGCTGAATTCCAACTCGATCTCCAACCTGCCGGCCCCCGCTGCTGCGGCGGCGACAGCGGCACTGGAGGGGGACCAGGCTTTCTCCATTGCCGCCCGGCGGCGTCTGGCCGGGCAGCGTGAGGCCTTGCTCGAAGTGTTGCGCGGTGCGCCGTTGCTGCGCTTCTGCGAGCCTGCCGGAGCGTTCTACCTGTTTCTCGACATCGGCCAGGCGCTGGGCCGGTCGTTCCGCGGCCAGGTGATCGGTGATGACGAGTCGTTCTGCGACGTGCTGCTCAAGGAGTTCGGCGTTGCCCTGATCCCTGGCAGTTTCTTCGGCGCGGCGGGGCATGCCCGGCTGTCGTATTCCGGCGACGTCGGAAAAGTCCTGGCCGGTGCCGAGCGCATCAAGACTTTCCTGGGCGAGTTCGCCTGAGGCTGGAACGCAATCCGTGGACAGGGAAGCAATACTGGAGAGGGACGCAAGTTGATGAAAAACGCCTTTGCAATCGTCGGCTGCGGTGCGACGGCCATCGCCTTCCTGCAGCGCCATCTGGATCGAGTTGCTGCCGGCAGCGCGCCGGCCGGCGTCATCCACCTGTTCGAGAAACGGGATGACTTCGGGCGCGGCGCGGCTTACGAGGCCGACCTGGAGAGCAACCTGCTCAACACCAGGACCG
Organism: Pseudomonas sp. BJa3; assembly: GCF_026343815.1. NCBI lineage: Bacteria > Pseudomonadati > Pseudomonadota > Gammaproteobacteria > Pseudomonadales > Pseudomonadaceae > Pseudomonas > Pseudomonas sp. BJa3. Next base: position 309,571 of record NZ_JAOXMC010000007.1, read on the forward strand.
GTCTCATCACGCCATACCCGCATCTGCCAGGGCATTTCCTGCAGTGGTTGCAGCAGAGCCCGCAGGCCTGGCGCCGCGCGTACCCCGATTTCCGCCCCGAGGCGGACGGGTTCGCGCCTCGGGCGCTGTTCGGTATCTATCTGCAGCATCAGCTCAAGCAGATCGTATTGCGTGGCGCGACCCTGGGCTGCCAGCTGGTGCAGTTGCAGGCAGAGGTCTGCGCGATCGACCTGATCGATGGCGTGGAAACCCTGCGCACCCGTTGCGGCCTCAGCTTGCCGACCGGCAAGGTCGTGCTGTGCTGTGGCCCGCTGGGCAAAAAGCCAGAATTGTCCGGTGATCCACGGGTGCTGGACACGCCGTATCCAGTTTCCCGTCTGCTGCGCGTGGTGGCGCCCCACGAGCGGGTGGCGGTGGTCGGCGCGCGACTGAGCGCCATCGACACCGTCATCGCGTTGATCGAACGGGGGCATAGAGGCCCCATCCGCATGCATTCGCGCAGTGGTTACTTTCCCGTGGTGCGGGGCACCCAGGAGCCGGTCACGCTGCGCTACCTGACCCGTGAAGGCGTCCATGCGCTGGTGGCACAGAACGGCCGTTTGCAGATCAGCGACCTGGTCGGCCTGTTCCGCAAGGAGCTGGCTTTCCAGGACCCGGGCAAGGCCAGCGCGGTCATCCCCATGCCCGCGCCGCCGGCCGACATCGCCTCTTTCATCGAAGGGGAACTCGAAAACGCCCGCTCACCGCGTATCTGGCAGGCAATCCTCTATGCCACCAACGAATTCGTCGAGGACATCTGGCAGGCACTGGATGATGCCGCGCAGGCGCGCTTCCTGCGCGAGTACTTCAGCTTCTTCATGGCCTATCGGGTTTCCATCCCGGCGCAGAATGCGCGCAAGATCCTCAGCTATCTGCGCAGTGGCCAGCTGGAGTTCGTCACCGGTCCGTTCGCCGCGCCGCAGCCGGGCGGCGACGGGCTGGTCCTGCAGGGCAGCGGCTGGCGCCATGTCTATGACCGGCTGATTCATGCAATCGGTTCCCCGCGCGACGTCGACCTGCTGGACTCGCCGTTGCTGGCTGCCTTGCTGGAAAATGGCACGGTCACCCGCCATCCACAGGGGGGGATCTGCATCGACCCGACGAGCTATCGCGTGCAGGGCCGTACCGGCAGCTCCCGGCAGATCCATGCGGTGGGCGAACTGACAGTGGGCCAGTTCTTCTTCACCTCCGCGCTGGAGATCAATGGCCGCCACGCCGCCAGCTGTGCCGATGGGCTCGAGTGGAAGCAGGGCGTGCGCGCGGTCGGACGGGTGGAGGAGCATGTCTGAGCTATCGTTGCCGGGGCAACTTTGACCGGCAACTTCACAGGATTAACCATGACCTACCGATTCGAACGCATTCTGCTGACCAACGACGATGGCATCGACGCGCCCGGCCTGGCCGTGCTGGAACAGGTGGCGGCACGGCTGGCCAGGGAGGTGTGGGTGGTGGCTCCCCACCGCGACCAGAGCGGCACCTCCCACTCGCTGAGCCTGCACGCGCCGCTGCGAGTGAGCAGTCATGGCGAGCGGCGCTTCGCCGTCACCGGCACGCCGGGCGACTGCGTGGCGCTGGCGCTGGGGCACCTGCTCAAGGGCGCCAGGCCCGACCTGGTGTTGTCCGGAATCAACCGTGGGGCGAACCTGGGCACTGAAACCGTGTTCTCCGGAACGGTCGGCGCGGCGATGACCGGGTTGCTGCTGGGCGTGCGCTCGATCGCCCTGAGCCAGGCCTACAGCGACCGCGAAGCGGTGCCTTGGAACATCGGCCTGAACCTGGCGCCCGAGGTGATTCTCGGTGTGCTGGACATGCCATGGCCGGCCGATGCCTGTCTCAACGTCAACTTCCCTGACTGTGCCCTGGAGGCCGTCCGGCCGTTGAGGGTGACGCGCCAGGGGTGCGGACCGTTGAACAGCATATCGGTGCGTACCGAGGTCGACCCGCGGCACTTCGAGTACCACTGGCTGCAGCTCAACAATCACCGCACCGAGGATGAATCCGGCAGCGAAATGGCGGAACTGGCGCGTGGCCATGTCACGGTGACGCCGTTGCAGTTCGAGCGCACGCATGGCGCTGTGGAGCAGTCCTTGTCTGGATGATTGACGAGGGGGCGCAGGCGCGCAAACGCCTAGGCAGTCGCGGTTTCATGCAAGCAGCGCCACACCACGCCGCGATTGCTGCACTCCAACAGTGCCAGTGAGTAGCGAGCCTGAACCATCCCCTGCAATCGGTGGATTTCCTTGTAGCGCACCGCCACGTTCACCCCAGCTTGCCAGACCACCCGCACCTCGCTGATCTCGATCTCCAGGCCCGGTCGTGCGCCGGCCGCGCCCTTGAACAGTTGCTCCACCTGGGCGCGGGTCACCACCGTGCCCGCCGTGCCGACCATGCTGAAATCATCGGCGAATACCGCCATCAGTCCGCCGAGCACGGCCTGTGTCTCGGCCGCTGGGCGAGTGAAGATTCTGTGGATCAGCTCATGGACGTGATGAATGCTGCGCTCGGCGCGGGCAATCGCGTGGTCAGGCATGGCGAGGGTTCTCCGGGGGTAGTGTGTGCAGTGTCATCAGTGGCGCCAGCCCCAGCAGCGCGGCCAGGGTGAAGGTCAGGTGATAGGCGTGCGGCGTGCTCAGGCCCACCAGCAACAGGTTGAAGATCATCAGCAGCAGGGCGGCGCCGACGCTGAAGGCCATCTGTCGATTGAGGTTCCACAGCACGCTGGCCTGCTGCATCCGCTCGCCGCTGAAGTCGAGCAGCGCGGTGGTCTGGGCGGTGTTGGCACCGATGCCGCCGCCGATGCCCATGAGGCCGTAGGCCGCCATCAGTAGGGCGTTGTCCGCCGGCGTCTCGACCATGACCAGCAGGCAGATACCCAGGCTGTGCATGAGCATGCCGAGCAGCAACAGGCGGGCGGCACCGACGCGGTTGTACAGGCGGCCGGCCAGCAACATGGCGGCGAACGCCCCGGCGGCGTAGAGCAGCATGAACAGGCCGGTGGCCTGGGCGCTCAGCTGCAGCACATCCTGCAGATAGAAGATGTTCAACAGGTTGACCCCGGTGAAGACCCCGGGGATCGCATGGTACACCTGCATCGAGACCCGCAGGCGCGGGCTGGCTAGCAGTTTGAGTTCGACGATGCCTGTCGCCGCGCGTTGGTAGTGGGTGCGATACAGCAGGGCGCAGGATACACCCGCCAGCAGGCAGGCGGTGGCCAGCAGGGCGCCATGGCCGGCACCATACAGCGATAGGCCCAGCAGCAGGCAGGCCAGGGCGGCGCTGACCAGCAGCAATCCCTTGAAGTCCGGGCGTGGCGCTGTCGGTCCCGGCGCCTGGTCAAGCCAGGCCCAGGCCAGCGCCGCCGTCAGCAGGGCCAGCGGAATGTTGCTGTGGAAGACCCACGGCCAGCGGCCATGGTCGACGATCAATCCGCCAAGGGTGGGTGACAGCGCCGGCGCCAGCAGCGCAACGGCCATCACCAGGGTGGACACGCGGGCGCGCTCCGGGCCCTGGAAGAGCTCGAAGGTCAGCGCCTGTCCCACGGGGATCAGCAAGCCACCGGCCATGCCCTGGACCAGGCGCCAGGCAATCAATGCAGCAAAGCTCTGCGCTTCGCCGCAGCCCCACACCGCCACGCTGAACGCCAGCATGGCGGCGCTCAACAGCCGCCGCGCGCCCCAGCGATTGGCCAGCCAGGTGCTCACCGGCACGGCCAGGGTCAGCCCGAGCATGTAGGCATTGCCAACCCATGCGCTGCTGGCGTTGCCAATGGCGAACTCGGCGGCGATCCGTGGCAACGCCACGGTCGGCATGAACAGGTTGATGCAGTCGATGAAGAACCCCATCAGGAAGATCGTTGCCACGCGATACCGGTACGTCATTGCCACTCCTTTTCGACGCGCAGAGTAGGTGTCGTGGACTGTCCCTGTCGATGTCGCTACCCTTGAAACTCTGTTTGATGGAAGTGAACAATGCCGCGCACGGCCCTCCACACCCAGCTCAACCGGGTGCAGACGTTTCTGGCGGTGGTCGATTTCGGCTCCTTCACCAAGGCGGCGGACTTTCTCGGCATCAGCAAAGCCATGGCCAGCCAGCACGTCAAGGCGCTGGAGCAGGCTCTGGGGGTGACGCTGCTGGCGCGCAGCACCCGTGCTATCGCCCCGACCGAAACCGGCCAAAGTTTCTATGAAGATTTCAAGGTGATCGTCAGCGATGTCGAGGGCGCCTTCGCCAGTGTGCTGCACCGGCACAACGGCCTATCGGGCAAGCTGCGCATCAGCACCACCGGGGAGTACGGTGAGCGCTTCATCCTGCCGCTGATCCCGCTGTTCGCCGCGCGCTATCCGGCGTTGTCACTCAGCTACGATACCGACTCGTCGCTGAGCGACCTGATTGCCGAACGGCTCGACCTGGTGGTGCGCCTTGGCGCGCTGCCGGATTCGAACCTGCGCAGTCGCCAGCTGGCCGAATACGACATTGTGCTGGTGGCTGCCCCGGCCTTTCTCGCCCGCCATGCCATCGAACGGTCCGAGGAACTGGCGGATACACCCTGGATTGCCAACAGCAACCTGCAGAGCCCGACCGCCTGGACCTTGCACAGCGCACAGGCGGGGAGTGCAAGCGTTGTCGGCCGGGTGGCCTACCAGTCCAATGCGTCCCACGCCATCCGGGCGATGGCTTGCGCCGGCCTGGGCGTGGCCGTGCTGCCGGCCTGGCTGGTCGAGCAGGACCTGGCCGACGGCACCCTGCGGCGGGTACTGCCGGACTACAGTCTGCCGAGGCAGCCGATCAGCGTGGTGTACCCGAACAGCAACCATGTGCCGCGCAAGACCCGGGTGTTCATCGATTTTCTGTGCGAGCACCTGGGGCGCTAAGGGTGCCGCTCAGGGCTCCAGGCCGATGCCGCGCAGGATGACGCCGGTCACCGTCTGCACAGCTTGCTCGAACGCCATGTCCGACAGCGGCTCACCGTCATTGAGCAGGGTCACCTGGAAACCGAAGTCGGCGTAGTGCTGGGTCGCCGCCCAGATCATGTACAGCAGCGCCGATGGTTCCACCGGCAGGATGCGTCCGTCCTCGACCCAGCTGCGGATCTTCGCCTGCTTGAGCTGCGCCCAGGGCACCAGGATCTCGTCCAGGCTGGGGCTCAGCAGCGGGGCGCCGTGGAGAATCTCCTCGGCCCAGATCTTCGAGCCCAGCGGCCGCGAGCGCGAGTGGCCCATCTTGGCGCGGATGTAGCTGGTCAGTACCACCCGCGGGTCGTCGAAGTGCTCGAAGCACAGGGCATCCTGCTTCCAGACATCCAGCAGATCCTGCAGCACGGCGCGGTAGAGGTCGTCCTTGGTGCTGAAGTAGTAGTGCAGGTTGGAGCGCGGCAGTTGCGCCCGTTCGGCGATATCGCCCATGGAGGTGGCGGCGTAGCCCTTGTCGGCGAACACCTGCTCGGCGGCTTGCAGGATCTTTTCGACATTGCGCCGGCGGATTTCGATCTTGTGGTTGGCCATGGGCTGTCCGTGGTGACCTGAACAGGGCAAGGCTAACAGCTTTGGCGGGGCCGCGATAAGGTCAAGGTTGCCGTAAAACGCCGTGGAGCAAGGTGCCCGTAGTAAAACCGGTGGCGGCCGAGGAGCACCTGCTCACGCTCCTGAACCACGTCGAGGTCAACCGCTGATCGCGGTCGTGGCCCTGGCGGCGTTGGTCATGGCTTGCTGGTGATCGGCGCGCACCACGGCAAGTTTGCGGCGTTCGTACTCTTCCTGGCTCAGGCCCTGGCGTTGCAATGCTTCGAGTTGCAGTTGACGGGCTTCCTCGGCGCTGTAGGGGCGTAGCTCAGGATGGCTGGCGCAACCGCTCAGCACAGCGATGGCCAGAGCGGCGAGGAGGAAGCGGGCGGTGGTGTTCATCGGGATGGTTCCGGGGGCTGTCGGATCGATGAACCCAGGTTATTGGCCACAGTGGCACGATGGAAATCGCTGTGCTCGATAGTGACTATCGACGGCTGCGCGCCTGCTGTTCAGCGCAAGCTCTAGGCCCTCAGCGCGGCATGTAGCCCAGTTGCCAGGCTCGCGGAATGAACAGCGTCACCAGCGCCAGCACGCATGCCAGGGCGCAACTGGCCGCCAGCGCCTGCAAGCCCAGCCGTTGCTGCAGCCAAGCCCCGAGCGCGGCACCTAGCAACATGCCGCTCCAGGGCACCAGCTGTACCCGCCAGCCGTGGCGCCGCTCACCCAGCAACCAACGCCCCAGGCCACGGCCGAAACGCGACAGCGCGCCAGTGACGTAGGTCAGGCCGATTGGCAGGCCGTTCACCTGTTCGACCACGGCATTGAGCATGCCCATGGCCAGGGTGGCCGCGATTAGTGCAGGGAACGTGGTGGCGGCAGGCCAGGCCGTGGCAAACGCCAGCAGGCTGGCGACGATCAGCAGCAAGGGCGCGGCGCGGCGGCGCAAGCGGCGGGCCAGCAATACGCCCAGGGTGTTGCCCAGCACGAAACTGAGAATCGCCAGGGCCAGGCGCAGCATCAGCGAAAAGTCCGCCTGGCTGATGGCCACCGCCAGGCGCGTGGTGTTGCCGCTCATGAACGACACGAAGTCGCCCAGCGCCAGCAGGCCGATGGCGTCAGTCATGCCGGCCAGCACCGACAATCCGGCCACCAGCCCTAGGCCGACCCGCCCGCGCAGGGCCTGCAAGCGGACCCGACGGGCACTGTGCTGGGAGGTGGCGGTGGGCAGCATGGGGCGAGTCTCCGGGGCGCAGGGGGCCCTGATCTTATACCCCGACCAGCACCTTGCGCATGGGGATGCAGGACAGTTCGAGGCCGAATGGGGATTGGTAGACCGACAGCGCATCGCCGGTGTAGCCGCAGCGGCGATAGAACGCCGCTGCGTTCAGGGTCGAGTCCAGGTTGACCGCCTCCAGACCTTCGGCCCTGGCGATGCCTTCGAGGTGTTCGACCATCGCCCGGGCGATGCCACGGCCCATGAACGCCGGCAGCACGAATAGGGCACCCAGTTCACCGCTGTCCAGGTCGAGCATGCCGGTGGCGACGATCGTGTCGCCCATGCAGGCGAGGTGGAAATGCTCGGCGACCAGGGCCGCGTAACCTTCGGTGAAAGGTACGTCGGCCCAGGCCTGGGCCAGGGCGGCATCGTAGGCTTCGGTGCACTGCCACAGGATCGCCTGGCGGCGGATGGCGTACGTGTCCAGCGCGTCGTGACGGCTGGCGCGGCGTATGTCGAGCATGGGTTCCCTCCCGGTTGAGCCTGGATGATAACAAGGCGCCGGGGCAAACGGACGCAGGCCTCGCCAGCGCCATCAACCGCCTGCTCGACTGACTGGTCAGAACGATCCCGTTTGCACCTCGCCGCTGCGCACGTAGTGGGCGAGCAATACACCCTTGGGCGTGCTGCTCGACTCCACCAATGTGAAGGCCGCAGCCTGGGCATCGTCACCGAACAGGCGCTTGCCACGCCCAAGAAGCAAGGGGTGGATCAGCAACCGCAGCTCATCTACCAGGCCCGCCGCTAGCAGTTGGCGTACCAGTTCGCCGCTGCCTTGGGTCAGCAGCGTCGGGCCGTCCTGTTGTTTGAGAGCGCGGACAGCTCCAGGCACGTCAGCGCCCAACGGGTAACTGTTTTGCCAGTCGATGGATTCGGGATGGTGCGTGGCGACATGCTTGGCCACGCCATTGAACAGGTCGGCCAAGGGCCGGTCCGGCGCCTCGGGCCCGACCTTTGGCCAGAACCCGGCGAAGATATCGTAGGTGCGTCTTCCCAGCAGCAGTTCGAACGGTTGGCTGAACAAGGTCTGCATGGCCTGGCCGAAGGCCTCGTCGGCCAGGGGCGGGATCCAGCCACCAAATGTGAAGCCGCCGCTGGTGTCTTCCTCCGGCCCGCCGGGGGCCTGCATGACGCCGTCGAGGGTGACGAAGGCGGCGACGATGAGCTTGCGCATGGGGTGAACCTCCTCTTGGGTGTGCTGGATAGTCGAACGGGGGTGGCATGAATCGACAGGAACCTTGAACGTTAGTGGAGGTTCAACCATTGCATGGGACCACCAGAGGAGGTGAGTGATGGACAAGGTTACCGGCGGCTGCCTGTGCGGCCAGTTACGTATCGAAGCCCAGGGGCGGCCGCGACGGGTCGGGCTGTGCCATTGCCTGGATTGCCGCAAGCATCACGGTGCGTTGTTCGGCGCTTCTGCGATGTTCGCCGAGCAGACCGTGAGTATCAGCGGGGAAGCCTCGAACTACGGCGACAGGTATTTCTGCCCGCATTGCGGCTCGTCGGTGTTCGCGCGCAGCGGTGATGAAGTGGAGGTGCACCTTGGGGCACTGGACGCGCCGGATCGCTTCACGCCGACCTATGAACTGTGGGTGATCAGGCGCGAAGCGTGGTTGCCGGCTTTTGCGGATCTCGAGCGGTTCGATCGGGACCGGGCGGGTTAGCCGTTCCCAGCCCCGGCCAGCGAGGAGCGGCGCAGCGCCGCTCCCACGTGTTTCACAGCCAGAAGGTCACCGCCCACCAGCCCAGGCCGCCCATGACCACGGTATAGGGCAGCGCCATCCACACCATGCGCCCGTACGACAGGCGAATCAGCGGCGCAATCGCCGAGGTCAGCAGGAACAGGAACGCCGCCTGGCCATTGGGCGTGGCCACGCTGGGCAGGTTGGTGCCGGTGTTGATCGCCACCGCCAGGGTCTCGAAGTGCTCGCGGCTCATCGCGCCATTGACGAACGCCTGCTTGACCTCGGTGATGTAGATGGTGGCGACGAACACGTTGTCGCTGATCGCCGACAGCAGCCCATTGGCCAGGTACAGCATGCCCGGCTGCTGCTCGCTGGGCAGCGCCAGCACCCAGGCGATCAGCGGGCTGAACAGTTGCTGCTGGTGGATCACCGCGACCACGGCGAAGAACACCACCAGCAGCGAGGTGAACGGCATGGCGTCCTGGAACGCACGGCCCAGGCGATGTTCGTCGGTGATGCCGGTGAAGGCGGTGATCAACACGATGACCAGCAGGCCGATCAGGCCCACTTCGGCAATGTGCAGCCCCAGGCAGACAATCAGGATCAGTGCGGCCAGACCCTGGACCACCAGTGCCACCCGTTGTGCCTGGGTGCGCGCGGCATCGTCCTCGGCGGCGTAGGTGGCCAGCACCTGGCGCACGCGCTCGGGCATCAGCGTGCCGTAGCCGAACAGCCGCAGTTTCTCCAGCAGTACGCAGGTCACCAGGCCCGCCGCCAGAACCGGCATCGACACCGGCGCGACCTTGCGGAAGAAGTCGGCGAAATGCCAACCCATTTCATGGCCGATCAGCAGGTTCTGCGGCTCGCCCACCAAGGTGCAGACGCCACCCAGCGCGGTACCCACCGCGCCATGCATCAGCAGGCTGCGCAGGAAGGCGCGGAACTGCTCGAGGTCTTCGCGGTGCAACTGCTCGACCTCATGGTCGCTGTCCAGCGCCGACTCTTCGCGCGGATTGGCGCCCGAGGCGACCCGGTGGTAGACGGCATAGAAGCCGACTGCGGCGCTGATGATCACCGCGGTCACGGTCAGGGCATCGAGGAACGCCGAGAGAAACGCCGACAACACGCAGAACAGCAGGCTTAGCACCGCCTTGGAGCGCACTCCGAGCAGGATCCGCGAAAACAGGAACAGCAGCAGCTCTTTCATGAAATGGATGCCGGCGACCATGAACATCAGCAGCAGGATCACCGGGAAGTTGTGCTGCAACTCCTCGTACAGGGCTTCGGGCGTGGTCAGGCGCAGCAGCAGCGCCTCGACCAGCAGCAGGCCGCCGGGCATCAGCGGGTAGCACTTGAGTGCCATCCCTAAGGTGAAGATGAACTGGATCACCAGCACCCAGCCGGTGACCACCGGGCCGAGGGTCGCCAGCAGCAAGGGATTGAGCAGCAGGAACAGGCAGATGACGGCCTTGTACCAACGCGGCGACTGGCCCAGGAAGCTGTGGGCGAGGGCACCGGTCAGGGAACGGGACATGAATTTGTATCCTTTTGATTCAGCAGTGGCGCACGGTGCCGGATCGTGCGTCAGGGTGCAAGTTGTCCAGTCCGGCTTTTGGCACATGCACCGCCTTGCGGGTGCGCTAAGATCCGCCGTTGTGAATCCTTTCCCCACAGGAGTGCCGTCCGTGACCGAATACACCGCGTTCAAGGTCGAACTGACCGACAACATCGCCCACGTGCAGATCAACCGCCCGGAAAAGATCAACGCGATGAACGCCGCCTTCTGGGAGGAGCTGGTCCAGATCTTCCAGTGGATCGACGACACCGACGCGGTGCGGGTGGTGGTACTCAGCGGCGCCGGCAAGCATTTTTCCTCGGGCATCGACCTGATGATGCTGGCCGCGTTGGCTCAACAGCTGGGCAAGGATGTCGGCCGCAACGCCCGGGTGATGCGCCGCACCATCTTGCGCCTGCAGGGTTCGTTTAACGCCGTGGACAACTGCCGCAAGCCGGTGCTGGCGGCGATCCAGGGCTACTGCATCGGTGGCGCCATCGACCTGGTCTCGGCCTGCGACATGCGCTACTGCGCCAGCGACGCGCAGTTCTCGATCAAGGAGATCGACATGGGTATGGCCGCCGATGTCGGCACCCTGCAACGTTTGCCGCGTATCATCGGTGACGGCATCATGCGCGAACTGGCCTACACCGGCCGAATGGTCGATGCCCAGGAAGCACTGCGCATCGGCCTGGTCAACCGCGTCTATGATGACCAGGCGGCGTTGCTCGACGGGGTCTTTGCCATTGCCCGCGAGATTGCCGCAAAATCACCGATCGCCGTGGCCGGCACCAAAGAGATGATCAGCTACATGCGCGACCATCGCATCGACGATGGCCTGGAGTACATCGCCACCTGGAACGCCGCCATGCTGCAGTCCGAAGACTTGCGCGTGGCGATGGCCGCCCACATGAGCAAACAGCAACCGACGTTCGCCGACTGACTGACAGTGGCGGGCGCCATTTAGGGACCCGAACCATGTCAGCACGCTGGACAACCGCAGTACTCGACCCGCAGACCACCGGGGGGCTGGCCGTCGCCCGCAGCCCGGACGGGTTCCTGATGGACGCCAACGGCGCGCTGTTCCCCCGTGACTGGCTCAAGCGCCAGGACCTGGACGTGTTGTGCGAGCATGGCATTGGTCACCTGGACGGCGAGCCGGTGTTCCTGCTGGAGCTGCGCAGTGCCAGCGAAGTGTCGGGTTGCGGCTGGCAGGGGCTGCGGCGGTTCATGCTTGAAGGCGACTTCGATACGTACAAGGTGCTCGGTTACGCCGCGCAGATCGGTACCTGGGCTCGCGAGCACCGGTTCTGCGGCAGCTGTGGTCAGCCGATGACGCAGATCCACTGGGAGCGGGCGATGTACTGCCAGCCGTGCGATTTGCGCAGCTATCCGCGGATTTCACCGAGCATGATCGTGTTGATTACTCGCGGCGACGAGGTGCTTTTGGCCCGTTCGCCACGCTTTGTCACCGGGGTCTACAGCACCCTGGCCGGGTTCGCCGAGCCGGGGGAGTCGGCCGAGGATTGCCTGGTGCGCGAGGTGCGTGAGGAGGTGGCGGTCGAGGTGAAGAACATCCAGTACGTCGGCAGCCAGTGCTGGCCGTTTCCGCATTCGATGATGCTCGGGTTTCATGCTGAGTATGCGGGAGGGGAGATTGTCATGCAGGCGGATGAGATCGAGGATGCGCAGTGGTTCAATGTGCATGAGTTGCCGCCTTTGCCGGCGGGGCGGTCGATTGCGCGGTATTTGATCGACCTGTATGTCGCTCGACGGCTAGGGCTGCCTGAGCCCGCTTTGTCCAAGTAGGTATTCGCTTCGGGCAGGGCTCAGGGGAAATGGATGTTCGATTTTTATTTTGTATGTGGGCCTCTTCGGGCTAAAGAATAGACGAAGTTTAATGCAGGAGTGTACCTTATTTCGGTTGAGTGTCGACAGTCTCCCTGACTTGGTAGGGGCGATCCAGGGAAAGTGTTTTTTGGCTTTGTGAAGCTGGAGGAGACACATTCTGCGCAGGAAAAATTCCGGTGTTCGCACTGTGTTGCTGAGCACTAACGGAATCTGCAATTTTTTGATTGATTTTATTCAGCGTTGTCGTCAGTCGGGTCGCTGAATCACTATTTGCTCTTAATTCTGTAGTCCTTAGTCTCTCCAGTGTCTCTTTTCGCTCAATAAGCAATGGGTCCTGTGAGATTGAAGTTTTTTGGGGGGCGACGAGCATCGATGTATCGTTTGTGTCCAGTTTACCACGCCATTGGCTGATCCATTTCTTGACGGGGTCTATATTCTTAAAGTGGTCAAAGAGCTTTATGTGTCCTGAAGGGTCGGTGCTATTGACTGGTTCGCCTGCGCAATAGCTATAAGCATTAATTCCACCCTGTGTAAATGGACTGAGGTTGTCCGGCGAGCGGAATCTCATCAGATAGGGGTCATAGTCGCGGTAGCCATTGCCGAGGGGATAGCACCCTGTCACTGGGGCCTTCCTTTGCCCGTTGAAGCCAAGCATGACGTCGAGGCCAAGGCCTCCCGGGCTGTACCCGTATATCGTATACACCAAGTGATAGGATGTCACGGGAGGCTGAGTTCCAATAACCGATCCATGGTTATCGGTAACTAGGAGGCATGCTTCGATCTTGGTCTTTTGCCTGTTGCTACGCATGGCCTTCTCCGGAGTAGCGAGTGAATAGCAGCACATTCACTCATTCTATGGAAACGGGCTACTAGCAAATTTACCAGGTACGGTTAATGGTCGGCTCAGAGAACTCGAGCTTGTCCGAGTCCGTGCTGCCGTTGCCGACGGGGCGGTCGATTGCTCGGTACCTGATTGATTTGTATGTGGCGCGGCAGTTGGGGATGCCTTAACCGGTTTTACCTGCCTGATTTTTGATTTTTGATTTTTGATTTTTGATTTTTGATTTTTGATTTTTGATTTTTGATTTTTGATTTTTGATTTT
>NZ_JAOXMC010000080.1:0-315 GCF_026343815.1 Pseudomonas sp. BJa3
GACGCCAGCGTCGGCTTCAGTTTTGGCGGGCTGATGCTGATGCTGGCATGCAGGTCGCTCGGCCTGCTGTTGAGTCCGTTAGGAGCGCTCAAGCCAATCTTTGGCGGAGAAATTGGTCTCTCCGGATGGGACGTCAATGCCTCCTGGAACAATTGGGCCATGCAAGTGTTCGACAACGCCTATTCCCCATACACCGCCGCCTATCCTTTGTTCCTGCCGGGGCTGTGGTCGCTTGTTTACAACGCCCAGGCCAACCCGATGGTATGGGTCATGACCCGTTTGTTGCTGTGTGTATTACCATTGTTGATGGTTGTG
>NZ_JAOXMC010000081.1:0-313 GCF_026343815.1 Pseudomonas sp. BJa3
GTCCGGGCGATGGGACATACGCTTTCGATCTATGTCCCGGACCGGATGACTGAAGGTTATGGCCCCAGCGCCAAGGCCTTCGACAGGCTGAAGGCCTCGGCCGCCGATCTGGTCATCACCGTGGACTGCGGCGCGGCGGCGAACGAAGCACTGGCCCATGCGGCCGCCATCGCCCTGAACATCGTCGTTGTCGATCACCATTTGATGCGCAGCGAGCCGCCGACGGCGCTGGCGGTCGTCAATCCGAACCGTCCGGGCTGCAACTCGGGTCAGGGAAATCTGGCGGCGGCAGGCGTCGTGTTCGTGCTTTTGG
>NZ_JAOXMC010000082.1:0-310 GCF_026343815.1 Pseudomonas sp. BJa3
TGGCCGTGGTTGGCCGCCGGCTTCGCCGTGCTGTGGCTGGCCACGCTGCTCTGGGGGCTGTCACGGCGTGGCAGTGCCACGTCCTCCCCGCGGAGTCGCGCGCATGCCGAGGCCGGGTCCGCGGCCAGCGGATCGCCGGCCACGCACACCCCGGCCGACCTGAAGCGTGCGCTGGAAGCCGGCGATCTGGACGACATCGAAGATGCGCTGCGCGGGATGGCGCGCCCGGCGGCTACCGATCTGGACGACCTGCATCGACGGCTCGCATCGGCGTCCCAACGCAGCGCGGTGGAGTTGCTGCGTCGCGCCC